>JAFGLP010000166.1 GCA_016927965.1 Dehalococcoidia bacterium | reverse complement strand
TTGAACAGTTGCTTTGGCAGGTCTATCTGCTGAAGTGCCGACTCGGTTTGCTCCAGCGGAATTAAACCTCGACGGCGTATTTCTTTATCCGGCGATTAGCAAAGGTCAGAAGGTTGGTCCAATCCTTATTTTGTCATCGTTGAAAAAACGCTAATTTTTCACAAATCCAGCATACGGTATATATAAAAAGGGCTGCTCCTCCAAATCAGTTTTCAACACAATCTGCCCTTTAAAAAACCCTTGCTTGTCTGGAGCCTCAATTTCAACGCTATACTCAGACGAGTCCTTTTTTTGCCGTACCAGCTTAAGCATCATGGTATTGCCTACGGGAGAAATAGTAAAAGTGGAACCCTTTTTTAGACTTGATATACTAAACCGAGCCTTGAGTAACTGGTTCTTTTTAATATTGCCCAGAAATAGCCTTTGGGGTTTGACCTTTAAAGGGCCTATGACCCTGCCTGTTATAGGGATTTCTTTATGTGAGATACCGTTTGGGTCTTTTATTACAACAATAACTTTTTCTTCAAAAGGGCCAATTGGGGCCTTATTAAGAAGCAGGCACGTAATTTGTCCGCGAGTCGGCTGATATTCAGCTTTGAGCAACGGCGAGGATGTTTTTACCTGTTGAATTTCCCAATCGGGGTCTTTATCATCTTTATTAACTATTCTGATGATTTTCTCAGCAGAGGTATTAACGACAATTTCATCAAAATTAATCCTGCTGGGTGATAAAATCGTTTTGGGTGCCGACACAAATGCACTTATGTTTACTTTGACCGGTTTTATAGCGGTTCTGGACAAGGGCTGCCGCTTCGGGCAGAGAAACTTGCCGAGCAAACTCCAACTGGCCATCGCTTTCATAAGCTCGTCAAACGTCACGGCAAACCAGCGCTTCGTATTACACAGATAGGCTGGGTGAAAGTTCGTCTGCCCGGTCGAGATGAAGATTT
The DNA here is from genome assembly GCA_016927965.1 of Dehalococcoidia bacterium. The sequence goes on along the minus strand of JAFGLP010000166.1, from coordinate 5,283 downwards.
GACACTGGTTGTTTCTCGACTTGCCGGAGTTGATAAGCCGATGATGCTGTTAACAAATTTGCCTGTAGAAAATCTTAAAGATGCAAAACGTGTATTGCGTTTCTATATCCGAAGATGGGAATGTGAAGAAGGAATTCGCTTTCTCAAGAGTCAGGTGAATCTTGAAAAGATCCGAACGTTTCGTTGGTCTGCGATCTGTCGGCTGGTCTTGTTAGCGGTGTTGGTGATGATTTATTTAAGCTGGTTCGTTGAAGAACATCCGAACATTTGCCATCGTTTAGTTTATCTCAGTTAGCCGCTACCGAATGATCCGGATTTTCTTTTGTACCGTTTGTTAGGAGGCATGACCGAAGCAATAAATACCTGTTTCTGGCTTCACAAGGATTTACTGTGGAAAAGCTTACGAGAAAACCCCTAAGTTTGAGCATTTTTTGCTTGCAAATAGGTGGATTTATGGTAGAATAAAAAAATCGAATATAAATGGCTATCCTGGAGGAGGATAGCTGAAATGCGTTTTTTTAGCCATTCTCCATAGGGTTAATTTTGGTCTTACAATTACTGGAGAATGGGAAAATGGCAAAGAAATCATTTCTAAAAACAGTTGTGGTAATCGGCATATCTTCAATTTTCTTTAGTGTCCCTGTTTTTGCAGAGTCGGGCAAGGTCTATTTTTCAGATGATTACAGCCACAAGGTCAAACGGGTAAACCTGGACGGAAGTGGAAGCGTTGAGGATATTGTTGCTGATGCCTGTGATGTTTTTGGCATTGCTATAGACAGTATCAGAGGCAAGATATACTGGGCGAATCATTTATTATCTGGCAATATTTCTCGTGCCAATTTAGACGGCACGGAGAGGGAGGTTATTCTTACTGGTTTAAACAGTCCTGTGGAAATTGAGATAGATACAGATGGGAGCAAGATATACTGGACAGAGGAAAACGGCGGTAAAATTGGTCGGGCTAATCTTGATGGTTCTGATCCTTGTGATTTGGTTACAGGTTTGTCAGCTCCGGAGGGTTTGGCACTTGATGTAGCAGGCGGCAAAATTTACTGGGGCGACAGTACTAATACTATCAGCAAAGCTGATCTTAATGGCAATAATATCCAGGATATAGTGACCGAGGATATACATGCCCCTTCCAGCTTGGATATTTCTAATATTAATAACAGGATTTATTGGTCAGATGGGTTACTAAATAAAATAAAGTCAGTTAATTTAGACGGTTCGGATCCCTGTGAAGTTATTGCCGGTTTGACCTTCCCCTTGGGGATTGCCATAGATAGTTCCGGCTGGAAGATTTATTACGCTAATTTAGGGAGCCATGAGCTAAAAAGGGCAAATCTTGATGGAACTAATCAGGAGACATTAGTACCATCCATTAACCCTCATGCTGTTGCGTTATATTTGCCGCCGACCGAAGATGACGATTATGAGGATAATGAAACTTTCGAGACAGCAACCAAAATCCCCGTCAATATCAATACTTCTGTTTACGGATTGGTTGCATCCTCACTCCTAATGGATTCCGTCGACATTTACAGAATACCGGTTTGCACCAGCAGTACTCTTACCGTTAATTGCCGTTTTATCCATGATATGGGAAATATAGATATAGAACTAGACGATGCCTCATATGATAGAGTTAAATATAGTATGAGTGAAAACGATAATGAAAGTGTCACGCATTCATTTGATTATGACGGCTATGCATATCTTCTTGTAATGAATTGTACACTAGGAACAAGGAACTGGTACACGCTTGACATTAATCTTGAAAACGCAACCTGTAATCATCTGCCTGAGGTCAGCAATGTGGATTTACACAGCAGCTCCGGCCAGAATTTGCATAATGATGACTTGACTGTCAGCTATGACTTGTTCGATGCAGACCTGGATGATGTTAAGCCTGTTATTAACTGGCTCAAAGACGGTAATTCGATAACACTTCTTAATATACCATTTGAGAGAGTTAACGACACCGATGCTGATAATGGTAAGGATTACTCGGGTTACGGTAACGATGCTACGGATGTAGGTGGTGTAACATGGGTTGATAACGGAGGATATGATGGTGGAGCAGCTAATCAGTACAATGGTTTGACAGGATATTCCTGGATACCCACTTCTCGAAGTTTTAACACCACTGCCCCTTTCACCTGGACATTGTGGTTTAAGGTTCTGGGTGACGGAGGAAGTCATCTAACACCGAATCAGCAGCATATTTTCGGTAAAGCCAGAACCACTAATTCCTGTCAATGGGGAATGTATTATGAAGAAAGCGAACAGCGTGTTGCTGCGTGGTTCTATGATGCCGACAATAATACTCAATGGCTGTATTCTGATAGTGGTTCGATACCTATGAATGAGTTAACTCATGTCGCGTTCGGCTGGGATGGAGAAAAAATATTGCTTTATGTCAATGGCCAGTTGGTTGGGACAACGGCGGCGACTGCTCCGGCGAATTTTGGTGATTATGATTTATATATCGGTTCCGCCTATTTATACGCTGGCGACTATAGGAGGTGGTACAACGGTATTATTGATGAATTGATGTATTTTGACAGAGCCTTATCAGAAGAGCAGATCGTTGCAATATCTCAGGGCAATACGGCTTTTCTCGCAGCCGAAGAAACCCATGTCGGCGAAACTTGGAAGACATGTATAACCCCAAATGATGGAAGAGAGGATGGCGATCCCTGCTGTAGCAATGAGCTTACGATTATGGATCAGCTGCCGACAGTCGATTCAATTGAATTAGTTTCCGAATACGGCCTGAATTCGGACATTGAGGATTTAACCGTTAATTATACAATTTCAGACGCGGACGGTGACCCGTGCAAAGCGATTATTGACTGGAAAGTGGATGGTAATTCAATGGCGGTTTTGAATATGCCTTTTGAAGCGCATTCAGGTGATGAAAGTCTCCTTGCACTGGATTATTCAAGTGAACCGAACAATGCAGATGTTTTAGGGGCGGCCTGGGAACCTGACGGAGGGCATGACGGATGGAGCAGCTACTATCTCGATGGGACGGGAAGCCATCGTATCGAAGTTCCTGATTTTAAGATGAGCCAGGAAATGCGAAGTAATTTCAGTGTTGAAATGTGGGCCAGAAAACTTGAACCCAGCTATCAATGGACAAATACATTTGGAGTATGTATGTGGTATTCCGGGGGGCCTTCTGCCGGAAGTAATATGTGGGAACTGAACTTTACCAATGCCGGCAGTGACGATAAACCGAAGTTCGCCATAGAAAGAGGCAGTACAACATATGCTGCAGTTGGCGATCCAATGACCATAGGCGATTGGTATCATCTTGTCGGCACTTACGACAGCGAAACAGTTACACTTTATGTAAATGGCGATGAGCAGATCGTTACCAACACCGACCCTTCCGGGCCGATGAATCAGAATTTAAACAGAACCCTTATGATAGGCGATAGTGATATTCATAACGAATCGACTGAGATGGATATTTCATTGTTGAGAGTTTGTGACCGGGCATTATCGGCAGAACAGGTTTACCAGCTTTATTTGGGCAATGATATTATCGTAAGTGAAGAGACACAGCCCGGTGATAAGTGGCAGGCGTGTATAACGCCCAACGACGGCATAGAAGACGGTGATCCCTGCTGCAGCAATGAGCTTGAAATAGCCAGAACAATTTATGTCGATGATACCGCAACAGGTTCTGGTAGAGGATTGAACTGGTGCGATGCCTATACCACGCTGCAGGAGGCACTTAATGATGCTAATGCCGGCTCGAAACCTGTAGCTGTTCTGGTTGCAGGCGGTACTTATCAGCCTGACCGAGACCGTACTTATCCTAATGGCAGCGGGGATCCAAATGCAAGTTTCAGGCTGTTCAATGAACTGTCCTTAGGCGGCGGTTTTGCAGGCTGCGGAACAAGAGACCCCAACGAACGGGATATTGAAACGTATGAATCCATCCTCTCCGGCGACCTCGATGGAAATGATGTTTATGTGGAAGATCCTTGCGATTTGCTGAACGACCTTTCTCGCGCAGACAACTGCCGCAGTGTTGTAACCGTTTCATATGTAGGCAACGAGACGATTCTTGACGGCTTTAGCATTACCGCAGGCAACGCTAAACTTCCAGGCCCACCAACATATAATCATAATCCTGAGACTAGAGGAGGAGGCATATATTGTTCGCATACCAGCCTTAAAATCAGCAACTGTGTATTCAACAACAATTCGTCGCAAGAACAGGGAGGCGGAATATATGGCTTCGATCTTTCCGAACCTTACCTTACAAATTGTATTTTTAACAGAAATGCTGCCGGTGTAGGCGGCGGGATATTTTTTGAGGAGTCAGATGGAATAGTGACTAACTGCGTTTTCAGCGGTAACCATGCTGTTAAGGGTGGCGGATTATTTCATTACTACTACAACGGCTTTTTAACGCTTAGTAACTGTACATTTAGTGGAAACACCGCAGACTATGGTGATGGAATATGCGTGGGAGTGAGTGAAGTGGTACTTAACAACTGTATTCTCTGGGGTTCCGGTGATGAAATCTATAAAGAAGAGCAGGGTGGAGTAACCGTCTCCTACAGCAATATTCAAGGCGGTATTAAGCCGGGTATTGGCAATATCAGCCAAAACCCGTTATTCGTTAATCCTGCCGGCGGCGATTATCGTCTGGGCGCAGGCTCACCTTGTATTGACGCGGGAAGTATATCAGTATTGCCGCAAGATGTTACGGATATGGATAATGACGGTGATACGACAGAGCTTATACCCTATGCCCTTGATGGCAGAAAGCGTGTAATGATTGGAACATGCAGCTTCCCGGCTTTCTTAAATCCTGATATGGGAGCTTATGAATTTTCATACCGCTTACTCGGTGATTTTGACACAGACTGCGATGTTGATTTTACTGACTATGCAATTTTGGCAGATACCTGGCTCGCTGAGGAAGGTGAATTAAATTACAACCAAATTTGCGACATCGCCTTGCCCGCTGATAAAACTATCACATTTGAGGAACTGAAAATCCTGTGCGACAACTGGCTTGTCGGTACTGACTAATAATTCAATCACTAGCGATAAATTCATCAGGGAATCCTGACACCGTTTTGTCTCCACAAGCAGCAATTTTTATAGCTGACAGGCAAAACCAACCTCAAATTTTAGCCTAAAAACAAATTTTTTATAGGAATTTTAAGCGTAAATAGTATATACCATCCTGACATATGTCCCACCGGTACCCAGTGATATAATATCTGAAAGATACTATATCGAAAGGGTCCATTA
>JAFGLP010000165.1 GCA_016927965.1 Dehalococcoidia bacterium | reverse complement strand
TTCCTGCTGCATTATCCTGTAAAGCTCGGACTGTAACTTCATATTTACTATATTAAACAGAAAATTTACTAAAATCAATACTTTTGGAGAAAGATTTTGGGCATGGTGTAAAAATAATTTACCATGGTAAATTATCCATGCTAAAGTATCAGGAGGAATAAGATGTTAGGGGAGTATGTAAAAGAAACACGCTCTAAACGTGGTCTGTCACAGGCGGAACTCGCCAAGCTGGCGGACCTGTCGGCCTCGTTTGTCTGCCGCATTGAAAAAGGCGACTATAAATCAGTCACAGTATCTTCATTAAATAAACTTTCTAGGGCGCTGAAGGTTCCCATTATGGATTTAAGCAATCTTTTGCTTGATAAATCCCCAAAAGATGATTTGCTAAAGAAAACGCCATATGAGATAATAAATGAACTATCCCTTTCCTTACCGGCAATCGTACCGGTATACATGGACTTTAACAGTCGGCAAATTCTGGAATACGCCTTTGTACCGAGGGAACTGGTTTTAAATGGAGGCAGGGAGATGAAGTTAATAGGCATAAAATCCCGCGGCTTGGAATACAACGACATTGTCCACAATGGCGACATCATTATCTGCGGTAAAGACGTTCCTCCTAATCCGGGTGATTTGTGTTTAATGAAAGAGGGTGAAAACATGGTGATTGCCCCTTACAAGAAGAAAGATGGTTGTTATGCTGTTATTGTGCAGGTCGTCAGGGTGGTAAAAAAACTGAACTAGTGCAGGATGGTTCTGATAATCCGAAAATAAGCTGCATAGCTAAGTAGCTGTGCGGCTTTTTATATGTAATAAATAAAATAGGAATGTAAAGTGGAAGTTGTTGCTGCTAGAACATTGAATTACTTATATATTTACATCGATATAGCATGGCTGTTAATTTTTGCACTTATTTTAATTTATAGAAAGCGCTACTTGGCGTTGATTTTCGGCGTAATAGGGGGTGTTATATATTTTGCGGTTGACTATGGCATCTTTTATGTTTTGTTAGGGACAAGAATTGTAACTGGCGCTGAAACCTGCTGGTTTCTTTTATGGCTGAGTATCAGCTACGGATTTACAAATATAGCATGGATCTGGTTGTTGCTTGATCGTGACGATAAGAGTGTTGAGTGGAGTGCCCTGATAATAATTGCTTGGCTGGCTATTGCCTTATTGAGCCAAAATTTCGGGACATATTTCCCACAAGTATATATACAGCGTGGTACAGGAACATATCATGGAGCCATGGCCGTCATACTGGCAGTTGGCTATTCTTATTTAATAATCCGCAATTTATGTGTAAGCAAGGGAAAAAGAGTTAACATCTTATGGCTGCTTGTAATAGGGATCGGCATCCAATTCAGTTGGGAAGCTGTATTGCTAGTGACAGGGATCCGTCCGATAGGCTGGATGCCCCTGATTATCGACTCGCTGATTGAAACCAATCTCGGAATGCCTTATCTATACCTTATTCATAAAGCTGTTTCAAAAAAATATACCGGAGATATGAAAAAGAGAAAGAATATTGACGGTAAAGATAATAACCTATTAATCGCGTAATATCATTTATATATACACTCAGGTAATAAATACCATGAAAGATGGAGGATATTCATTCATAACAATAGATATTTATCAGGCTTTTAGTGCAGGTCAATTATTAAATCAAGTGCTGGTGGCATGGTGCGTTGAATTGTAATTGTTGATCCAATGGCAGGTTTGACCTGCATATTAAAGAAGTCATTTACCGTGATGTTATCCGAAAGAGTTTTATTATCTCCCAGGTCGAAAATGTTAACGTGAATCTCAATTTGTTCACCGGGTTCAAGCAAATAATCTCCATCATCATTGCCAATGATGTTTCTGCTCCACTTAACATTATTAACGTAGTCTTTATCTGTAGTAAGGCGGATTACACATTTATTCTGTGCACTTGATGTTCCGTCACAGGGAGTTAGAGTTAGATCAATCTCGGCGCCCATAATGGCATTCTTTAAAGTGAAATAAATTTATTTAACAGCTGCACAGCTTTCGTCTGCTTCTGCTAGTACGGAACCGGATAGTTCCAAGTTGCTTTTTGCTTCTGCAAAACTAGGATATACGGTTTCCTTGCCTCTTTCTGCAGAGTATAGTCTGGCGCTTAACACTGCGTAAGCGAATACAGCAGCAACAGTTACAAAAGCAATGAGGAGTATCGCTGTTTCAAGACCGGACATGCCTTTTTGTTTGTTTTGAAGTGAATAAATTGAATTGGATAGTTGTTTGACTATAGTAATAAATTAATGGGTTTTAAAAACAGTAGCTTATTTGATGTAAAACAAGCAATGTTCTTCTCTTGATCTGAATCTTGATACAGCTGTAACATAGCTGGGGGAAATGAAAAAAAAGCCACTGCACTCAGGAGGAGGTGCAGTGGCTTTCACTTATTTTTAAATTAATGCAGGTCCATGATAGGTTCTAATCCTGCAGGCAATGTTCTCTGTATGGTTATCGTGGAACCCAGAGACGGTTTTACCTGAAGGTTGAAGGCGTCATTATAGCTAATGTTTTCAGAAAGCACATTGTCGTCCCCTAGATCAGCCAGGTTGATAGTTATTTCAAACTGCTCACCCGATTCAAGTAAATTATCATCGTCTGATCTGCCGATTGATTCCTTTGTCCATTTGACGTTATTAAGATAGTCATATGCTGTCAGCAGGCTAATGACACACTTATTTGTAGCATCTTCAGTGCCGTCGCAAGGGGTCATGTCAATCGGGGTGCCTGCGATTGCATTTTTCACTGTGAAAAGAATTTCTGTTGCCGTATTGGTAACATTGTCACTTTTCACTATGACTGAGCCTGATATTTCCAAGTTACTTTTCGCCTCTGCCAAGCCGGCATAAACGGTTTCCTTGCCGCGTTCTGCAGAGAAAAGACCGGCGCTGAGCACGGCATAGCTGAAAACTGCAGCGACAGTGACAAAGGCAATCAAAATAATTGCTGTCTCAAGGCCCGTCATGCCCTTTTGGTCTTTTTGAAGGCTTGATAAAGCCTTGATAAATTTGTTAAACATTTAATTCTCCCCGGTTATCCTTTCATTCTCCTCTTATATAACCTATATCAAATTATAACTTTACATAGTTGATAATCAATGACTATTCAGTCCTAAATTTACCCGTACTTAAGTCCTGACAATGCCTAAACGGCGTCAGCCTTTCTGTGTATATAAATAATGCGTAATGCGCTTATGCGCAATCACAGATACGCCAGAAAACGGATGAAATTGTCGAAAGGTCATGATAAATTAGGGGTGTAGAGTGCAAATTGAGGTGGCAGATCATATACAGGAGGTTATAATAATGGCTAAGATGATTGTAAAGTCAGAAAAAGAAAAGAGTATTGAACAAATCTATATGAATAATTTCTGGGCCGCCAAACAGCCGTGCTGAGAAAAGTGTCATTGCCCAGATATGATAAAAGGAGAATGCCCGGCAGCAAAATACCAGTTTCTTCCCTGCTGGGAGATTGAAGGTACTTACTGCAAACTGAATGATTTGGGTGCCAGCGGCAAGGATACTGCTGTATGTGAGATTTGCCCCGTATATATAAAGTATGGTAATGGTCAAACGATTAGGTTAAAGTTATTTAACCGAGGCATAGACAGGGCTAGCAGGGAATCGGCGGTATCAGTTGTATAAGCAGATCTACAGTATTTTCCGTTAAGGCGGTCGGCTCCGAAAGCCGACCGCCTTATTATTATTTATGGCTTAATAAATATTCGATAATGACAGCTTATACTATATAAGAAGTTATTATGTTTGAGATAAAATAATAAATGTGATAATGAATAAATTAATAGTGCCGATGATTATGCTGCTGGCAATTTATGCCTTATTAGACTGTAGTCCCAGGGTTTCTCCTGTCAGTGAATATGCCAAGCGCTCTTTTGATCCGCGAGGGCTAATTACCGTAAATAATGAACTTATGCAGCAGACTCTAGATGAAATACTGTCTGACCCTAATGATATCAGGACTGATTTTAGAAGAATACAAGATTGGGTAGCGAATAGTATTGAATATAAAAAGGAAGTAAAACAGGAATGGCAATGGCCTACGGAGACCTTAAAAAAAAGAAGTGGAGACTGCAAAGATTATTCAACCCTGCTGTGCACTCTATGGAGGGTCTATGGAGTACCTGCACAGGATGTTTATGTAGCTATCGGCCAAAGTCGCACAAATGAGCGGCATGCTTTCCTAATAGAAAAATACATGACAGGAGAATGGCAGGTGGTGGAGCCGCAGATCGGAGGGTTTGTATTGGCAGAATTAACTGCCATAGATATTTCCGAGAAATACGCAATTACTTTTTTGTTTAATGATATTGAATATATAAACGAGGCTGCTTCAATAGCCGGGAAAATTAGAGGAGTCGTCTCTGTTAATGTTTCGCACAATAACATAAAAAAAGATTTGCCAAGGATTAATTTATTTACATGTGACCATTCGACAGTTGCATATGGTGAAGCGGTACAATTAACCTGGAGTGTGGAAGGTGCGACATATGTAGGTATTGATCAGGGTGTGGGGACTGTCAGCTCTGTCGGTACTTGTCTGGTGATCCCGACTGAAACCTTGGAATACAGACTGGTGGCAGGAAATGAGGCTGGTTCTGTGATGGGTAATATTACTGTGAAAGTTCTTCATACTGCTTACTCGAAACCCAAACTTGGTTCTGAGCTTGGAATAGACAATAGTATAGAAACGTTTGTAATCGGCTTTGACGGGTGGTATTCCAATAATAATAAGGTGGAAAACGTAAATGTTGGGCAATTGACGTCAGCACGCATTAATCTTAAAAATGGTAATTCGGGACAATATATCATGAGGGTTTGGAGAGATATAGGGGATGGCAATGATGAAATATTAACACAAAGATCTTACATGTATGATGGAGAATCAGAGGATCTCGAGATTACATTTGCACCTGCATACGCCATTGGAGAGGCGAGTACAAGGGGGTACTGGTTAGATATTGTGGCTGACAGCGAACAATTGTGGGTGATGCCAAATGCTTACCCGCCGCGTCTTACCGCTATTCCCAAGCCCTCAAGCGGACAGCTAAGTATAGGTTTTATTGGTTGGTTTACATCTGTTGATGCTGTTACGACTTCAAAGGTGGGGATTGAAGTTACTACTGGTATAACCTTGGCAGGTGGTGATGAAGGTGAGTATACATTATATGTAAAAAGAGACACAATAGGCCTCAATGATGAAGCTGTGGCCAAAATATCCTTTCATTACTACGGGAATAGTGCACTGCAGGAGATTAAGTTCATTCCTGAATATGTTATCCAGGAAGACGGTACCCGTGGATACTATCTGGAATTGTATCACGACAATAAATACATCTGGAGTCTAAACGGAAGTTATCCGCCGCGGCTGACTGTAATACACTAGAACTGCGATGTATTGCATGAGCGTTATTATTTGTAAAACATGCCCTTTCACGGGTTATATATAAGCGGTGGGCATGACTATTTTTAAAGCACGTAAACTGTTGCTGTTCCTGTTATAAACAGTATATTTTCGTGATATTGCCAATGCCGGTGGTCTAATTAACGGCTTTTCTGAACACTTTCTAGAACTACTTCATATAGATCTAACTTTTCCTGTTTTAATAAAGCATCGATTTTTTTCTTAACCTCCAGCGCTTTTTCTGTCGCCTTTGCCTGATCTTCTTCGGCGAGCGTGATCTGTACCTTGAAATAGGCCGTGTTTGGTCTGGCGTGTGTCATATTATTAACCTCCTTTTGTTGTATATAAATAATTACCTTATCAATTTCGCTTTCAATAAGGTCTTCAGCCGTATAAATCGTTTTGAAATTGATTCTAGCCAATAGGGCATTCTATCTTTCTTTTTTATTGACGGGCCATGTCTTATATTGAGTTGCATCTCCGGCACAACGTATAGCATCTGCGTGGAGTGCTCCTTTGGTATTGCCATCGGGATACCTTTTCATCCGGTAGAGCGGACTCAGTGGCAGCAACAACAGTAGCTACTTCAGTAATCCGTGCAAGTTCTAAGTTAATAATAAGTTTAAAGGGATCGTTAAAAGGCTGATTTTTCATATACTAAACACCGCCATGACCGCAAATCACTGTTGCACGTTATAGATATAGAAACTGCTATCTTAATTATATAGGATTATGGAATATTAAGTTCTTCAAAATAGGATTGCCTATATGCAGAGCACATGATTTAAAAGCATTATTCGAATTAATCAGTGTTAGAAATAGGGAATTATCTGAATGCAAATTATGATGAAAATTGGTCGGGGTGGTCGGATTTGAACCGACGACCACCTGAACCCCATTTACACACCCGGCTTAACCATGGTGGTTTTGAAGCTAAAATGATAATAGTACATATGTTCTAATTTAGGTATTTACGATCAGGCTGACCGCTGGTTTTTACCCATGATGGAAAATCCGTTAGCAAAATGTTAGCAAAAATCCTACGTAGAAATCAGCTATAAAATTTCTAAGCATTTGGAAACAGCATAAGGTTACTGTTAATTATTATTAGTATTAAAAGATACACAATATTATAATCTCATATATGATTCCAGGTTTTAGCCTGTTCATTATGGAGAGCTCGGGTAGGAGGTGAATATTGGTTATTGATGTATTTATTACCGGGGTTCCGTATAGTCAATCGAAAACGAGAGGAAATAGGGAAGCAGCTTCATTATGGTCTGCCGCTGTAATAAAACAGACTTCCAAACTTCCCAAATTGACTGGTCCCTGCAGCGTCAAAGCCTCATTCGTTTTACCCATAGATAAATTCCCATCAGATCACCCGCATGGGTCGGATTTGGACAATTTGACTAAACGGCTTTTCGATGCGCTGAATGAGACAATATTTTCAAATATGCCAGGTACAGACGGCGCTGTTCAAATATTAAATGCAAGGAAACGAAAAGCCAAACCGGGTGAGGCATCCGGCGTGAGACTAGTATGTGCAGACTTAAAAATCCCTATGAAATGAACGGTATTAATATTAAATAGTTCCACTAGAGTGTGTCATCTTCCCCTTTCCCCTCACCCTCCCCCACTCTATAATATCTACAACATGCAGGTGCCTCTTCTCGATCTCGCCATCCAGCAGGAAAACTGGGAGCTTGCTGCCCTCCTGCTGGTCTATGGCATGCTCAAAGTAAAACATGACAGAAAAGAAGCCCAGGGGTGCACCCAAAGGCAATCAGAATGCCCGCAAGCACGGGTTCTACAGCCAGGTTCTTGACGAAGCCCAGGCGCTCCAGCTTGACCAGGCTCTCGAAGTTGAAGGCATCGACGAAGAGATAGCCATCCTGCGCGTAAAGCTCCTCACCCTCATCGATAAATTCCCCGATCGCGTCGACCTGCAGGTAATCACTGCCAACACCATCGCCCGGCTGATCCGCACCCGCTACAACGTCACCCGGGACCAGCACAAGCCGCTCAAAGAAGCCATCACCAAGGTCCTCACCGATATCGCCGTCCCCCTGGGTATCAAAGGCCTTATCAAATAGCCGAGGTCTATTTGTTTCCCAAAATAAAAAAACAAATTTTGTACCCCTTTAACCTTCTCGTATTGTAGATAATATGCCGCACGTCAGGCAGCACTGGTATTGCCCGGAGGCCCAGCCCCGGCGCATCATCTCCCGTCAGGGGGTGCGCTTCTACCGCTCCATGGGCGAGGTCAAGACCCTTTATTACCGCAAGGGCAGCCGCTGGGTCCGTGCCGGCCTGCTCTGCCTCAACTGCCTGCTCTTCATACCCGATCCCTCTTTCATGCCACCAATACCTACCTTCCCGCGTAATAGAAGAAAGAAAAGTAATATTGATGATGGTAAAAAGGATTGACGGGGGTCAAAATGCAGCATCTCTCCAGGACTGCTATAATATAGGCATATGTATGTTGATATGCCTGTATGCCTGCATGGAGGGATAATATGAGCAGAAGAATGACAGTCGTTTTCCACAACGACGAGCTATATACCGATCTGAAAGTGGCCGCCGTCCGCCGCCGCCTGACCGCCAGTGAGATCATTGCGGAAGCTGTCACCGAGTGGCTTGAAAGCCGTGAAGATGCCGAGCTCGCCCCGGTTATTAAAGCTTCCCGTGCTGAATATAAGGCTAAAGGTGGTCGCCCCTGGGGTGAGGTGCGCAAGGAGCTGGATAAATCAATCACCAGGAGGAACGGCAGTAAATAAGGTGGACTATATTTGATGCCTGACTCCCCGGCATATCAGATCGAAGTCTCCCCCGCTGCTGGCCGTGACCTGCAGAAGCTTGGCGCCCACATCCGTCGGCAGGAGTTTGTCCGTCTGGCCGCTGCCATAGATAACCTGATATCCGATCCTCGCCCCCATGGAGTCAGGAAGATCGAAGGGGCCGTTACCGCATACCGCATCCGGGTTGGCCATTACCGCGTGGTCTATGATGTCTTCGATGACAAAAAGCTGGTCGTCATCCTCCAGGTGGTCCGGCGAAGCGAATCCACTTATAAATCCTGATTTCCTGTAATTATTCGGGATCAGCTTGCTCAATTTACTGGATAGTTTGTCTTGTGCGCTATTGCCATTTCCTCAGTAATGGCAGGCGTGTTTCCGTCCACTACCATGCCGGTAAAACAGTCGGCCCTAATCTACTGAAAGCTCTTTTCAATGATAAAGGTTGGGCAATTCAATATCTGCGACTGTTGAAGCTCATTAAATATCTAAATCACCATTGCACAGATTCAATCTTTATTAGTTGCCCCATACTACCCCAGCGTAAGCTATATTCTGGAAAAACGCTTCGAGCGATATATGCACTTCCCACTTTCAAGTCCACAATTTTATCTTTATATCTTGGGCATGCGTCCAGTGAACACGTTCCGGTATCATCTATGTATATTATTCCTTTATCGATGACGTTGAATGCATTGAGTGCATGTCCAGCGCCGTTTGTGTATTCAGTTGAAGGTCCTAATCTTATGCATACATAGGCTGCTTTAATGCCAGCTTTTTCGGCGTTGTTGTGAAGTAATTCGGCAAAATCGGCGCATACAAATCTATCTTTTACGTATGGGATTGAATCTGTTCTATCCGTTCTTAAAAAATCCAGTAATGTTTTCCAGTCAGGGTCTTTTGCTTTGAGGTTATTATTAAGCTTTATCCTGTGCCCGTCCGCTCCGCCAATAAAAGCATTCCCGACACGCACGTATTCCGATTCTGTAGGTATCCACGCAGTTGTAATGAATGTGTCTGCCTTTGATTTTACTTCATTTCCGGCAATGTCTTTTGATTGGATAACAAAACTGTATTTTATCCCTGCCAACAGGGGTGTTATTTTCACTTCATGTGCAATCGTACGCTCTTTATCGATTTCAGTATCTTGGGGATTACCATAATTTACCCAGTATTGCACTTGGCTTGTTGTTTCCTCATTTGTGTCCCATTTGATTGTCGCGCTTGTCTCGGTTATGTCAGTCACATTGATATTACTGATAATAGGTGGGATTTTATCTTTGAATTGTGCCAGGGTAGTGGGGTCTTTTATCGTCAGTGCTAAGATTTCATCACTGCTGGAAAATAGGCCGGTTTTCCTATCTGTAATTACTCCTTCTTCATCGATAAAGTAACTATATTGCAAGGATGATGGTGCGAATTTACGTGTGATTTCTCCTGTCTCATCCAGGGCAACATCGAATTCGTATTTATTTTCCTTTAATTTATTGATGACTTTCTGGCTGTTTTCTGCAGAGGAAATAACTATTACTTGCCATTTTTGCTCGGGCATAAACTCATATGCGTTTTCTATAAACTTAAGCTGGTAATTTGTTGTTTCATACAACGTTTTCAGGAAAACGATCATTATTTTAGTTTCGGGATATTTGCCTATGGAAACAATATCACCGTTGATTGTTTCTGTGGTGAAATCTGGTGCATAGTTTCCTGTTTTTCCACCAATCGATCGGCCTTTAAGCGTTACAAATTGGAGTATGTTTTCGATTTCTGTTTTGTTGCCGTTGGCATCGTCTGAAATTAATGTCACCGTATATTTTGTTTCGGCTTCAAGTTTATTGACTTGCAGTGAATGAGTCTTATTTCTACTCAAGGTGCTAATTGTAGTATGGTATTCGTTATTTTCGGAAACACATATTGCTGTTGCTGACGCATCTTCATTAGTTGTCCAATTGATTGTTGCTCTTCTGTCAGTTATATCGAATACTGTAGCTTCTGAAATGATAGGTGGATCTGAATCTGTACGGCTGCATTTGGAATTATTGATGAAACAGAGCATTTCGTTTGCGTTATCAAAGGTTCCAATCTTTATGGCTGCAATGATTCCTTTTTCATCAATTAGTATACTTGTGGGAGTAGCCTGCATAAGGTGATATTTCTTGAATATCTCATGTTGTAAATCTATAGCTATCGGGAATGAGAAGTCATACCTTTTTAGATAATTAAGGATAGTTGTTTTTGAGTCAAAAACATTTATTGTAACTATTTCCACGTTAGCGTTCTTGCTTTTATACAGATCATTTATGTGCATTAGATTTGTCTTATCTAGATGACAGGAAGCGGACCATAAGTAGATGAAGACATTTTTACCTCTGTATGTGCTTAGTTCTATGTAGTCTCCATTCAACGATGGGAGTTTAAAGTTTGGTGCCGGGTTGCCGATTTTAGGGATCGTATTTGAATTAATGATTTGGTTTTCTGTTGGGATTCCATTCAAGAAGTAATAGGCGCCGATAACAACAAATATTATAGCTACTGCAGCTAGAGCCAGGTATTTGCTGGATTGTCGTACGGTCGTTGTTTTTTGTGGTGGTTTAGGTTTTCGTACCGTTTTGGGATGTCTGGGGGTTTTACTTCTGGTTGATGGCTTTTTTGATATATGACTTGATCGTCGGTATCCCATTACCTTTAAGCTTCCCTAATTCATATAAGAGTATATTGTGTCAATTGTTATTAATCAACTTGCTAACTTTAGTAACTCACTCCCCCCACCCACGCTCACTCGCATCCCTCATCCGTCCGTCTAGCATCTCACTTCAGCAGCTTTAAGAATTCCTCATCGCTCAAGCCAGCTTGCTTGAGTATTCTGCGCAATGTCCTGTCTGGCAGGTCTTTGCTATGTATGGGTATAGTGACCCGGAGGTTTTTCTTGGTCTGATGTTTCAGCCTGGCGTGGCTGCCACGCTGGTGGTGAACGAAAAAACCCCCTTTAGTGCTTGTCAGGGCATCGAGGACCTCTTTGCCCTTTAATATCGGGAGCTTGGGCATACTAAATCTGTACGGCTATGCGCTCCAGGGATGGCTCTTTATCTTGCGGTATCGGCTCGTTGTCCTTTAAAGCTCCCTCAAGATAGCAGCGGATGGCATCCTCGGCCATCTCCCGTGCTTCCTCGATGGTCGCTCCAGAGGTGCATATCTCCGGGATGGCCGGGACTATCACATCATACCCCCCTTCCTCAACCGGCTCGAATATCACTGTGTAGTTATAAACTTTCATACTGCCTGCCTCTTGCTTATGGCAATTATAGCACAGCCAGCCGCTTCTCAAACCCCCGCTCACTCGCACCCCTCAGCCGGGCGGTCGGCGGCTACCGTGATGCTCGCCCGGCTCGCTCACTGGCTGCCGCAAGTCGCCGCACTTACCCGCCCAGGCCTCGCTGCTTCGTTCGCTCACACCCCGTCCCTCAAGCGGTTGGCGGCCTGATCTCCCAGCAACCCTCCCAGTCCCCGCCCGTATTCACCGCCCATCCACCCCGGCGGACTCTCCGGCAGTAATCCAAAAGGTTGGCGGCTTTATCTACCCCCGCCCTGGGCGAAACCGGATGTATGGAAGCGGTTGGCAAATGGCCGGACGCAGCCGTCACGTCGGCCGTCACGCCCAGGCGGGTAATGCAGGGGCCTGGCTCGTGCCGTCCCACGTGATCTGGTAGCGGCTAAGTGAGGGGTGCGGTGGTACACGGCGGGCGGGGCGCCACGAGCAGCAATATTATCTTTCAAATAGCGGTGTGCTGCTCCGGCCGCCGTAGTCCGCCCGCCGGTCCGGGGCACGGTGCGGCTCGCCGCTAGTCACTCCGTGATTGTCGCCGCTTCTCCGTCACCGTCACCCTACCGCCGCACATAAGGGGACGGCCATTTAACCACCGCATCTATTCCGCTTTCGCCGCCTCCCCCCATTTAATTACGATTCCGCCAGTACGGCCGCACACCGTCCCGGTGCGTCGCTGGACGCTCCCCGTGCGTTCCGCACCGGCCGTGCTGGCGGGCACACTGCTGCCAACGGTTCCTTTTGATGTTACTATTTTCCCCACCCCCGCCGTCCGCTTTTACCGTGTGCTCGTGCCGTAGGTCCCGATGTAATCGGGACGCTCCTTGCGGCACAGCGTCCGTCTCTCCCCGTAAAGTATGCAATGTGGAAACGCTCGCTTTTAGCCTGCCTTTTTTGCTTAAGGTAATCAGGGTGCAAAAAAGAGCTGCGGCACAAGCGGCCTTTCATCCCAAAAGGAAAAGGTGATTTATTAATCCTATCTGTTTGGCAGGCACAGCTTATTATGCTCGTGGGGGTGCTGGCCGCAAGGGGCTAAAGACTTCGTTTCGCTGGCGCTCACCCCGTTGCAGCCGCTGTTTCACCCCCACGATGTTTTTCTTTTTATGCCTGCCAAACAAAGTCGTTCCTTTTCTTCTGGGGCTTCGGGGGCCGGTGGCGTCCCCTGCGGTCGAAAGTCCCCATGCCGTCGTGGGTGCACCCAGGCGCTTCATTGCCG
>JAFGLP010000023.1 GCA_016927965.1 Dehalococcoidia bacterium | reverse complement strand
GTGGCATCCTTCGCGGCCGGTGATTTTCCCAGGAAGCGCGTGCCTCCAGTGGTCGGATAAGGCATCATATCCACTTCGTCCTTGACTGCCACAGGCACACCGTCCAGCACGCTGAGAGGTTTCCCGTCCCTCCAGCGACCGGCAGAGGCCCGGGCCTGACTCATTACATCGTCCTCATTTACAGCGATAAAAGGACGCAGCTTCAGCTTGTCGCTATCGGCCTGCCTGATCGCATCGAGCGACTTTTTTGCCACATCTTCAGGACTGGCTTTTCCCTCACGATAAGCTTTTGCAATATCCCTGGCAGTACTGTAAGGCACAGTAGCAGCTTTTCCACCCCCGATTTTATCCAGCTCCTTTAAATCCGGCCCCTGCGCCGGCTGTGCCGGTATGCCTGTAAAATAGATGGGAAACCACGTAGGCGGCTCTTCCGGGGCCAGGGAGCGTAAGACATCGATACCCCCTGTTTTGAGCATTGATGGCATGAGGGCTGATTTCAACAAAGGATTATCCAAGCAATTAGCGGCAAACGACAGCTGCGCACCTGTCAATCTCGGCAATTTCACAGACTTCAGATCATAGCTTCCGGCTGAACTCATCTCAACCTCCCTCTAAAAATTAGCAGTGTTAAATGCAAGTATATACAGGCCGGCCTGCCCACGCAAGTGGCGCATGCGTATTTTTCAGAGGGCTAAAAGCCGTGCCAGGTACATATTTCGGACAGGGGCACCCGCTCCGTGCGGTATTTATTCTCCGGCGCATCGCCATCCGGGTAGCCGACGGCGATGCCGATCACGAGCTGCTTGGAACCGGGTATGCCCAGCTTCTGCTTTACGACACCGGGATAGCTTATGCTGGTCGCCAGCATGATGGACCCCAGCCCGTAATGTAGTGCAGCCAGACTGATGGTCTGCGCAACCAGTCCGCAGTTGAAAACGGCCCACGTGCTGATGTCTTTATCTGTGTAAATATAGATGGCGTTGGGCGCACCGAAGAACTGGTACATGCGTCCAAACCAGTTGAGCTGGCTTTCTACATCATCCCGCTTGATACCTAGATGCTCATACAGTCTGTGCCCGTTGCGGCTGCGGCGTTCCCTGTACTTCCCCTTCCATTCAGGATACGGTATATCGGACATACGGTCAGCCTGAGCGGAATCCTTGTCTATCAGCATCTTTCTCAGATATTCCATCACATCGCCGCCAACCATAGCAAACTCCCAGGTCTGCGTATTGGCCCATGAAGGGGAACGCTGTGCAACGGTCAGCAGCTCCTCCAGCACGTTGTGCGGTACGGGATCCGGCTTAAAGGAGCGCACACTGTACCTTGTATTGATCGCTTCGATTACATCCATTTTCCACCTGCCTTATTATGCAGCCTGCGTATTTTGCGAGCGCAGCCCGGCAGATCAGCCAGCCTGCCAGAAAAACTGGGGCAGCAAGACGATGAAGTATATTGCCAGTACGATCAGACCCATCGGCACACCGATAATAGCCCACTCTCTCATGCTGATCTTCAGCCTTGCTGCCGACACTATATTGGGAATATTACCCGGTATCAGCATGCCGCCGGCTACCAGCAGCCCCATGATTATGGCGGTTATCTGCGACAGCGACATAGAAGCGTCTATTTCCACTGCGGTCAGCGTGGCGTTGTCCAGCACCGCCGAAAGGGTGTTTATCCAGTACAGCAGCCATGATGGCACATGTACGATATACCAGATAATCAGCGGCTTCATCCCTTCGCCCAGCAATACCAGGGCTGCCACAAACAGGAATACCCTGACTGCCCTGAGGATAACGGTCTTCAGTGTTTCCGAATAATCGCTTTTGGCAGTGCATGTTTTCAGATCCATGCCCTTACCCACGTAAAATGCGCCGAACAGGGCGATCGCTGCCACGCCCGGTATTACATATAACCCGAATACCTGCACCGGGAACAGGAACCCGGCATGATAGGGTGCCCCGGACAGCTTGGATACCATTATGGTTGACAATGGCTCGCCCACCGGTGTCAGCACGGCGCCCAACCCGGCAGCAAAGCAGGCGACCACGGCGAATTTAATTTTTTCCTTTTTATCCAGCGGGAGCGCCGAGATTATCTCCGACAGCAATACTGCAGCCGCTATTATCGA
The DNA here is from genome assembly GCA_016927965.1 of Dehalococcoidia bacterium. The sequence goes on along the minus strand of JAFGLP010000023.1, from coordinate 41,721 downwards.
GATCACGCTGCAAAGAAGACTCAGCAGGAATATCAGGAGAAAAACAAACGGTTTCCATCCCAACATGGAAGCAATAGCCATGATACCCCTGCAAAACGATTGGTTAAAGTAATGTATAAGCAGGCCGAACACAAGCACTACCTGGAAAATGCCAATAGGCACATTACCTATCATCACCGGCGCTTTAAGCGCTTCGCCAACCAGCTCCCAACTCCACAAGCCGGATACTGTGACCGCAGAGACCCCCATTATCAGGAAAAACAGCTCCAGGTTTCCTTCCACTCTCCTGGATATGAAGGGGAGCACCAGCACCAGCAACACGATAAGGCAAAGCCCGAGCACTATGTAGAGTACAGGTTCATCCGGTATATGCGTCATCAGCAGATTATTGGTCATCTAATAAGCGGATCAACAAAATGATTGAAGATATTTTATAAGGCAGCAGCCGTTGTTTGTCAATTTATTAGATATTATGAAAACGGGTGAATTACCACGGCCAGCTGAACAGCAGGCCAAATGCAATGCCGAGCAATGCTCCTGCAAAGACTTCCCATTTGGTGTGGCCGATGATTTCACCGAGCCGCTGGGAGAACTCCTTGTTGCCCTTAAAGAACTCATCCAGCATCTTATTTAGCAGGGTTGACTGGTGGCCTACCGTCCGCCGGACGCCGGCAGCGTCATACATCACAATGAAAGCAATCGCCAGCGAAATAGCGAAAAGGGGCGATTCGAACCCATACATCAAGCCGATGGTAGTGGCCAGGGAAGTCATCAGCGCCGAGTGGGCGCTGGGCATACCTCCAGGGCTGTACAAATACGACAGGTCCAGGCGTTTTTTGCGGATGAGATTTAATATGACCTTGCCGGACTGAGCCACAAACCAGGCAACCAGCGGCACCCAGATAGCCTTATATGCTAATATTCCGCCCTCAGCCTGTGTATAATAGTCCATCTCTTAAGTATAGCAACTATTATTTAATCTTCAATGGGGCCCCAGGCCTGTACTTGATCTGCAGGTTTTTCAGCGCCATCATCAATAGAAGGATCAGCGGATAGGCTATCAGCAGATGATAAGCAGTCAGCGGCGACGGCAGCGACGGGGAGGCGATGAGTATGGGGAACCGGGGGATAACGGGCCATTGCATAGCAAACAACACCGCCATTATGATAAAAATTCCGATGGCGAAGCAAACTGTGGACCTCTTGGTGGCATATACCAATATGGCGGCTATCAGAGCGCCCACAAGCGTGGGCACAGTGGCAACACAAAGCAATGTGCCGCACATGGCAGTCGAACCTAAACCTCCCTGGAATTTGAGGAACATCGACCACTGGTGGGATGCTATGGCAATAACTCCAGCCAGCATTACAATCTCCGGCACAGCACTAAGCCATTGCGCAATCAAAACCGACAGCGCTGCTTTACCCATGTCCATACCAACCACCAGCAGAAAGGCCGCCAGCCCCACCCTGCGATAAACGGCCGCCGCACTGATACGTCCGTCAGGCTCGTCCCTGATATCAGTCTTTCCGCAATATTTTGCGACGAGGAAGGCAGACGGAATGGAACCCAGCAGAAATGCTATAGGAAGAGATATAAAGCTCATCCAGTTCATTTTTGGTTAAGAAGTATACCACAAATTACAGCGTATTCAATCAGCGGGATTGCTGCGGGCAGGGGGCATTTTGCCCGGATCTGGATTTACACTGATGGTCAGGAAATCCCTGGTCTCCTTCGAAAAGGCCATCGCTATGGACAGGACCAGGATCAGCACGCCGCAGGTTGCATAGATGGCCGGTATATTTCTATTGGCCAGGTCAGCAATTACGCCTCCTATCCCCCACCCCAGCGGTGCCAACCCGCTGGTGAGTGTAGCCAGCAAGCCGAATACCCTTCCCCTGATATCGCTGGTGGATGCCAGCTGGAGTACCGTTGTAGCCTTGACCATAAATATCCCCGCCATCAGCCCCACCAGGAAAATCACGCCCAATACTATGAGAGGCTGCTTGAGAAAACCCATAATGCCCATGGCGATTGAAGCTCCCAGCAGCGAAGAAACGATCATCCTGCTCTGATCACGGCCCCGCACATTGGCAGTGCCGGCGATCAGATAACCCAGTGCCGAGCCGATCCCCAGCGACATCAGCAGGTAGCCGTACCATGATGCGTCCAGATTAAGATAGTCCTCCACGTAGAAGGGCAGCAACATATACATCGGCGCAATAAAGAGATACAGCAGCGCCGCTACCAGGAAAAGCACTCTCATCCCTTTGCGATTCCACACGTACTGCAGGCCTTCTTTGGTGTCAGCAAGAAACTTTTTAAACACACTGCCCTGTGCTTCCTTCCTTACCGGTACCTGCGGTATCCTGATAAAAACCTCCGAACCGGAAGAGCAGAAATAAGTGATTCCGTTGATAAGGAAGAGGACGGCGGCGCCTGTAGCACTGTACAGAATTCCCCCCAGCCCCATGCCGATAAAGAGGGAGACGAACAGGGCAAGCTGGTTAAGTGAATTGGCTATATCGAGCTTGTTCTCCGGTACCAGGTCCGGGACGGCTGCCTGCACTGCCGGTGTAAAAAAAGCGAAGATGATCGCCCCGGCGGTCGCCACCACGAACAGCCAACCCAGAGATAGCCCACTCTCATTGGGCAGTACGAACATCAGTATCGCCAGGGACAGCACGAATAACCCGTTGATCAGGTCCCCGTAGACAATGATTTTTTTACGGGAGAAATTATCGGAAAAGGTGCCGCCCAGAGGTCCCAGCAGCACGCCGGGCAAGCTGGAGGCCATCATCATCAGGCCGACCAGGCTGGCCGAGCCTGTGGCCTGCTTGATGTAAAAAATCATGGCAAGGTTGAAGGCGCGCTGCCCCACCTGGCTGATCAACTGTCCCTGCCACAGCAGCAGAAAATCACGGTTCCAGAGCCTAGCCGGGCGCTCTACTGCGTAAGTTTCGTCCACCATGGTCTTTTATACTCTAAAGACACCATTCAATAACGGATCAGTTTCCCACTATTTTAAGGCATCCGGACGGGCGCCTCCGGGGATTAAATCGGCTGCAGCCATCAATATATCAAACGTTCTCGCACCACGTTAGACAGATGCCCGTCCGTAAGATTACGACATGATAAACAAATATATTTTAAATTGCAATACATTACAATGAAAAGCGGACCGGGCTTTCGTTGCACACCCTCAAAATCACCTTGCGTTTGCTATTCCACGTACAAATCACTATAATTAACCCGCAATTTTTAAGCCATAAGGAGTATAAACAATGAAACTTTCTAGAGATGTCGTCATCGTAGACTACCTCCGCTCTCCGATTTCCAAATCCTCCAGCAAAGCCCCCGAAAGGGACCTCTTCAACAATCATTTGATGGATGAAGTGCTTGGCATGCTCTGGCAAGAGATGGTCAAGAGAAACAAAGTGGATCCCAAAATTATTGATGAGGCCGTAGTCGGCGTTGCCAGGCCTGTAACGGAAAACTTCACCTACGGCGGCAGACACCCGCTATTTCTCGGTGAGTTTCCTCTGGAGATAGCAGCCCAGCAGGTCGACCAGCAGTGCGGGTCCTCCCTGGATGCACTGAGGACCGGCGTTCTGGCCATTGCCGAAGGATTTGCCGATGTGGTACTGGCCGGCGGGTATGAGCACATGACCCACATCCCTATGGGCCCTACACCCGCCATAGTCCCGAATCCTAAATTCTTCACCGATCCCAAATATAAGAAACTTGATTACGCATTTGCCACCAATATGGGCCTCACGGCACAGAAACTCCAGGAGCTTGGCGGCTTCACCCGTGAGGATATGGACAAATGGTCCCTGAGGTCCCATCAACTGGCCGCGCAGGCCCAGAAAGACGGCTTCCTCAAGGGCGAGATTATGCCCGTTGAAGTAACCCTGGCGGATGGCACCAAGCAGATGTATGACTACGATGCCTGCATCAGGCCTGACACAACACTGGAGACCCTGATGTCACTAAAACCCGCTTACAAGGCCGACGGCACCATCACGGCCGGCAACTCCTCACCGCTGAATGCCGCTGCCACCTCCATGCTGATAATGTCGAGAGATAAGGCCAATCAACTGGGCCTCAAGCCAATAGCCAGCTTCTTGAGCTTCGGCGTTGCTGGTGTAGACCCGACCATCATGGGCGCCGGGCCTGTCCCTTCATCCAGGAAAGCTCTGGCATATGCCGGCATGCAGGCCAAAGATATCGAGTATTGGGAGATCAACGAAGCCTTCTCGGTAGTAGCCCTGTATGCTATTAAAGAGCTGGGCATCAACCCGGACCTGGTCAATATTCGCGGCGGCGCCGTAGCTATTGGGCACCCGCTGGGAGCAACCGGCCTCAGGCTGGTCGGCACACTGGCCAGGATACTCAAAGAGAAGAACGCCAAAATCGGACTGGCCACACAGTGCTGCGGTGGCGGACAGGGTGTTGCCGCGATTATTAAGGCAGAATAGCTCTTTCCATAATTTCATCCGTTAGCTAGTTGAATTTAAAAAGGCCGCCGTCCGGCGGCCTTTTTTTTTGCACCTCATTGATATTCATTTCCTTATAGACGATAATTAGCAATTACATCCCGATTCACAAAACTCACTTTAAGGAGGTAGCCCGCATGGCTGATGAATATAAGACCCTAGAAATTGAGAGGAGAGGCGCAATAGCAATTGTAAGCATGAACCGCCCGTCGAAGCTGAACGCTCTATCCGGGCAGCTGATGGCTGATTTACATGACTGCTTCTCTAAAATGTGCTATGAATTCAAATCACGCGTAATTATTTTACGCGGGGCTGGCAGGGCTTTCTGCGCAGGGGCCGACCTGCAGGAGCTTACCGAAGGTTCATTCACCGAGGCAGGCAGCCAGTATGATATGGGCCCCGTGCAATATCACTATCACATGGCACAAAGCTATCTTTCGGAAATTGTTGTGCTTATGCGCCGCTGCCCCCAGCCCATTATAGCCGCGGTCAACGGGCATGCTGTAGGAGGTGGCTTCAGCCTTGCCCTGGCCTCTGACGTGCGTATCATCTCCGAATCGGCACGCATGAATGCCGGTTATATACGCATAGGCTTGTCAGGCTGCGATATGGGAAGCTCCTATTTCCTGCCCAGGATTATCGGGTTTTCACGCGCAGCGGAATATCTCTATACAGGGAGGGTAATTGATGCAGTCACAGCCGACCGCATCGGGCTTATTTCCAGGGTTGTAGCTGAGGATAAACTCATGGATGCAGCGCTGGAACTGGCAGAAGAGATGTTGCTGACTTCCCCCTTTGGCCTTCGCATGACCAAGGAAGCGTATAACCTGAACGTGGATGCGCCCAGCCTGGAAAGCGCCCTAAATATCGAGAACCGCAACCAGTCGCTTTTATCGTTCACAGAGGACCACCGCGAAGGCGGCCTCGCCATGTTCCAGAAACGCAAGCCGGTCTATCGTGATAGGTGACACTCTCATAGCGCAATTTTTTATTAGTCTGAAGAGAGCGCGGAGAATCACTGATACGAATACAGTACCTTGACCTTTGCCAGGCCTTTGAAAGTAAGGCTGGTTGTATTATGCCATCTTTGACAGGGTTTTGCTGTTGCCAGTAAACTAAACACAGCTGTATGTTTTTATTTATATGGGGAAGATCGCTTATTTCGATTTACACCAATCAAAAATATGCTGTGCAAAAATTGTTCTGAAGATAATCCCGCCGGAAGCAGCTTCTGCCGCAAGTGCGGAAGCCATCTCAATAACCCCGCTGCCGGGTCTGAAGGTTCGTCTTCAGCATCACAAAAACTGCGCGGCTGGGCGTCCGGCTTATGGTACAGGATAAAAGACACTCCCAGTTCGAAGCTACCAAAACAAGATGTAAAGACCGCCACCGGTCTGTCCATTAATATCTCGATCGCACTGTGCTACCTGTGGATCTGGGTATCGGGAGTAGTCATGCTGATCATCGAAAGACGCAACACTACGGTATGTTTCCACGCCTGCCAATCAATCATAACTTTCGGTGCGCTAACCGTAGTTCTCGCTTTGTTGACGCTAATACCACCCGTACCATACGGGATAATTTATTTCTTGCTCATGGGAATATGGGTTGTACTGATTGCTGTCGGCGCCTATCTCTGGATACTCCTGCTAATCAAATCATTTACAGGTCGGCCCTACACCCTGCCCCTCATCGGTAATCCAGCACTGAAGTTGGCCAACTGGTATCAGGGCAAGCTGTCACTGGAAAGGCAGCCGCTTGCCGATCTTAAAAACCCAAAAGCAGATGACGACATCGCAATAAAATACTGCATGGTTTGTGGGAAGGTAATACCCCAGAGGGCTGTCTTCTGCCCCGAATGCGGGGAAAAACAGCTGCAGGAAGTCATGGCGCAAATGGACCAGTTGGGACGCGCTATTGAAAGCGGGCGAACTGCGGATGTCAGCAGTCGCGTTACCACGGCCATCAGGAAAGCGCTGGATGCCACCGTCAATGCAGTGACCGTTATCGGGGAAAAGCGAGATCCTTACACGGCAGGACATCAGAGGCGTGTCACCGCCCTTGCGCTGGCAATAGCACATGATATGAATTTACCGCAAACGCAGATAGACGGCCTTAACATAGCCGGGCAGCTTCACGATATAGGCAAGATAGCCATACCCTCGGATATCCTCAATAAGCCCGGGAAGCTATCAGATGGCGAAATGATCGTGATTAGAGGGCATTCCCAGGTCAGCTATGATATTTTAAAGGGCATCGAGTTTCCCTGGCCAGTCGCCCAGATAGCCTACCAGCACCACGAAAGGCTGAACGGCTCCGGTTATCCTGTGGGCATTAAAGGTAAAGATATTTTGCTGGAAGCAAAAATACTCTGCGTTGCCGATGTAGTTGAGGCCATGGCTTCCCACCGTCCTTACAGGCCCGCGCTGGGAGTAGACAAAGCGCTCGGTGAGATTGTTAAAAATAAGGGCAAACTCTACGACCCTGACGTTGTGGATTCCTGCGTCAGGCTATTCAAAGATAGCCGCTTCTCTTTTGATTAACTTCGCCGCTCTTTGCTTAAATATAAAGAATAAGCGGTAATTACATCGCTCAGAATTTGTTGCTACAATGTAATATGCAGCATTATGGATAAAGATACATTTCATAATTCTTTCGGCTGCCTGCTGCTGGCAGGGGCAATCCTGCTTTTTATCTGCGCCGGCTGTGCCGCCCCCCCATCGGCAAATCCCCCCACATCCTCCCCGGCCAGTCAAGCTCCCCTGCCTGATATCAGTGATATCCAGGCCAACGGTATCACCAGTACCAGCGCTGTTATAACCTGGACGGCCGGCCACCCTCTATCGGGCCTTATTGAGTGGGGCAAAAGCACCGATTACGAATTTAATCAGTCTGTCAGCGGGCAGCCCGGCATCCAGCAACCGATAATTTTGTCCGGGTTGAGAGCGGGTACGACCTACTATTACAGGCTTAATTTGAAAGCACAGAACGGCGACCCTGTTATCAGTGCAGAACAGAGCTTCAGCACTCTCGAAAGCTTTTCCAGCAAGCCGCTGCAGCTGTCTGAAATCCACCTTTCCATTATCACCAGCAATACGGCGGTCATCGCCTGGACCAGCGATGAACCCGCCACTGGACAGGTTGAGTACGGGACAAGCACATCGTATGGGGATAAAACAGCAACGGAAGTCGCTTTATCGCAAGACCACTCTATTGATCTGAAACAGCTCTCCCCCAATACCACTTACCACTACCGCGTACTATCGCAGAATAAAAGCGGCAGTGAAGCTGTCAGCATCGACTACGAGTTTACAACGGCAGACCCGTCGGACTATGCTCCGCCAGATATCTCAGATATTGAGATAATTGATATCACCCACGAAAGCGCAACCATCACCTGGATTACCAACGAGCTTGCCACCAGCCAGGTTGAATATGACACGGGTGTATCCTATGCTAACACGACACCACTCTACAATTGTATGGCCTACAGACATTCCGTGACTTTAAGCAGCCTGGACAACAGTAAAACCTACTATTTCAGGATCAAGACTGCGGACTGGAACGGTAATACTGCTCTATCCGATGGTGCTACGTTCGTTACCTACAACGCACCGCGGGTGCTGGGTACCAGGACACACCAGCATACCGACTGCAGATGCAGCTCTGTTCAGTAGACCAAATTGAGATGCTGTTCAATACTGTGAAGACTTTCTTCTCAGGGTGTAGATGCTCCCCAATACGAGTGCCAGTAAGATCAAGGCTGCGCTTAAATAGAGTATCATATGGGGATCGCTGGACCCTTCAACCACAAAGCTTCCCGCACTAACTCCACCGACATAGACCGAATAAGTGCCCGGTATATCCCTGCTTACACTAAATGCAACCGGCTCAGTACCGTCTGCGGCGATCTTGATGCTTTTACTGCCTTCCTCATTCCCGTTAACATACAGCTTCAGCTTCATTGCGCCGTCAGCCATACCCCGATTGGCAGCGATTACCTTGACCGTCAAAGGTATCCCCGGGGCAACCCTTGCAGCCGATAGAGAGGCACTCTGCACCACTATATTGGCAAGCAGTACAGGTGTCTGGGGGACAGCCTGCACACCGGCCGAAGACGGCGTTATCCTGGGATATGATATATCTTGATGCGTGCTGGCCGGGGTGGATGTTGCCCTGGCAAGTGTCTGGCCCATGCTGACATGAACAGGGGGGCCGCCGAGCGGCACAGTAAATTCAACACTGCCCGGCTCAAACAGCAGAATAATAGCGGAACCGCCATAGGCGAAGTTCCCCATTTCGTCCCCTTTTTTCACCGTCTGTCCGTGGTTGGTGAAGAAATTAACAGAACTGATGGTAAACATGCCGACGCACACCATAGCCACATATCCGAATCTCTCAGTATCCAGAACAAAATAGCCGCGCCGATGCTGAAAGAAGTACTCGACCCAACCGCCATCCATACCATAATAAAGCCCTGCCATCTGCCGTTGCGAAACAATCCGCCCGGGTACAGGAGCGTGGTAGCGGTGATAGTCTGTCGTATTGAGCATGCAAAGGATGGCCTTCCCGTTTATAAATACTTTTGACAGCGGATCATTGCCCATCAGCTCATCTATATTCAGGTTCTCACCCTTCACTCCAATGGTAGTAATCGATGTCAGCTTATCGGCTATTTTCATAATCGAGCTGTCTGCAGGCGAGGTGAATACTGCCGGATCGCCGGGAGAATCTATCGGCCGGACGCCCGGCACAAGCCTGCGCGTAAAGAACTCGTTGAAACTGCAGAATCCGCCGGACGGTACGATAAAGTCTGCAATATTGATGCGGGGATCAGCCATCCAGGCGGGAACAGCAGCGACCGAAGCCAGGCTGTCATTAAAATCAGCCACTGCCAGCATGAACTGGTACAGCCAGCTTCGCAACGGGTCCTGCGCAGCCAGCCGCTGGCCTCTGCCGTCATCAGCAAACTCGTAGAAGCGGTCCATATACAGCCGCGCATTGTCTATGGTAGGTAAAAATACCACCCATTCATCCAAGAATGTGTACATATCATCCAGCGTTTTGCCAAACCAGTAGGATGAAGCATCCTGCTCAAGCAAAGCTGCTTCCATCTCAGCGCGGAATGCGGCGTCGCTGGCAATCATGTCCACCAGTTGCTGGACGACCGGATGATGCCCGCCCGGACCTGCCTTCAGGGAACCAATTCCGTCAGCAATTTCACGCTGGACGCCGGCGGCAGGCCCCGGCAACGTCAGCAAGACCATTAAAGCCAGGCAGAACATAATACCTGTATAAAGTAACTTGTTATTCATAATCTTACTGCGCCAGGTTTCATTATATTACATCAGCCCCCAGGGGTACATGCAACTTGTAATCAAATGAGCCTGTTTAACACAGCACCTGGTTTTTTCGAAGAAGCGTCTCAAGTCATGGTATCCAAAGGCATTTTCAAGCTCGGAAATTTGCTGATCTCCCCGGCTATCTCAAGCCCGGCGTGACGTCCTTTTTCCTCAAAGATAACGCCACGGTGGCCCCGATGTGACCTGCTGAGCCTTGCCCACACATTAGATGTCATGCTCTCCGCAACACGCCCATTCATAGCACCCAGACTGGGCGCCGCCAGCGTCGCACCGCTGGACTTGTGCGCCTCTATCTCCAGAAGGTAGTCCCCTGATAGAAAAGCGGCCTCCAGAGACCGCGGCTTCACATTCAGCCCGATTAATTTAGCCCCGTTATATGTTGTGAAGCGGTATAGCCGGTTCCCATGCAAAAACCCCACTATGAAGCCGTCGAAGGACTTCCCCAGCCAGGGTATATTAGCTATCGATACCATGATGGAAGTGCCCTTCTCTGAGAAATGGTTGGACTGTGCCCACGCATAATAGTGAGGGAAGGAGCGCCCCCAGTCTTTCTCGATATATCCGCGTCCCCCGCTAAAATCAACCTCCCGTCCATTGATCTTCAAGCTGCCGTTTATCTCATGGTCGAAGCTGACAACACCATGATAACATTCCATAAAAGGCACGAAAGCGTACCAGCCCATGGCACCCGGCGATATCAATGTGGAAGGCCAGAGTTTGGGTTCACAGAAATCGAGAGATCCGCTTATCTCCAGCCCTTCGCCGCTTATACTCAGCCTGATTTTATCTCTGCTGAAAAAGCTCTGCCCCACCCATATCTCAAAGCGACGCTGCGAGTAGCGGAAGCCGTTAATATCATACCTGAAATAGTGGCTGGCAGCGTCTTTGCCGTTGAGCACCTGTATGAAGCAGTGCGGGCCTCCGTGCTCATCGAAAGAGACGCCAGGTATGATGGCATAAATATTGTGCTCAGCCTTATCAACCAGCTTGAAATACCAGCCCTCAAAATGGGCCTTCATGCTGTAACCGCCCTGGTATGTCTCAGGGCGCCATAAATTAGCGATGCGCCTGAACAAACAACTTCCCCCGGCGGAGTACTAAAACCCGCTTAGCAATAAATACATTAGATGCCAGGCAAATGGACCTATATTCAGTTCAATGCCGTCACTGCTATACTCTACTAAAAGATAACAGCCTTGATAAAAGCCATTAGAACATGCTCAATTTTAAGTGAACTAAAATAGGATGATGAAAATCAAGCACAAGATCAAGCCAGTGTGTTATTTTTTTATTGTGGAAATCTTAAAGACCGAATACAGTCCGCAATATCCTATGATGCCTGTTATAAGCGCAATAAGCCCCAAAACGATAAGCACAATCATAGCTACCAAGCCCCATGTATTCTGAAAATATAAACCCAAGCCTATTAATATAATGCCGAGGATTACCCTAATGGTCCGGTCTAAAGTGCCGACGTTTTTCTTCATTTATCCAACCCCCCATATCCAAATTTTAAGTAATCTCAACAGGGTAGTCAATGCGGTTGAGACCTGCAAAAATAACCATTGTCATTGATTGCTTCCATCTGATAAACACATTCAAAGAACAAAATATATACAATAAGAGGGACAAAGCTGATATTAAGGAGCTTGCCATAAAATGGTTGTTCTTATAGGTATCGGGATATTACTGGCCGTTATTATCGCAGCATTCATCATAGAGTTGATGTTCGTAGCCTTGTACCCGGGAGTTTCAGTTCCCAGGCAGTATCTGGAGGAAATAACCGGCCGGCCGCGACGGAATGAGGCTGCTACCTCCGCAAAACGGGAGGAGGTTACATTCCAGGTAAGGGGAACAACAGTGAACGGGTGGCTGTTTATGCCGCAGGGACAGTCCAGTCCGGTACCATGTATTGTCATGGCCCACGGGCTGGGCGGGGTAAAAAATATGGGCCTCGAAATCTATGCGGCCCGCTTTCAGCAGGCAGGGATAGCTGTACTGGCATTCGACTACAGGTACATGGGTGACAGCGAAGGCGCTCCCAGACAGTTGATCTGGATCCCACATCAGCTTGAAGATTATGCCGCCGCCGTCAGCTATGCACGGAGTATCAACGAGATCGATCCGTCAATGATTGCCCTCTGGGGTACTTCTCTCAGCGGCGGGCACGTTATAGTAACCGCAGCAAGGGACAATAGAATCGCCTGCGTTTCAGCCCAGTGCCCGCTGCTCGATGGTCTTGCAGCAGCCGAAGAGCAACGTGACCATATAGGGCTGAAACATGTGTTCAGGATGGCCGGGCACGCCCAGCGCGACCTGGTGAGGTCATGGCTCGGTCTGTCGCCCCATAAAATACCCATCGTGGGAAAACCGGGCACGGTAGCTTTAATGGCTGACGTGAATGCATGGAAAACCTTCGAAGAACTGGCGCCGGATGATTATATTAACGAATCATGCGCTCGCATTGCTATACGCATGGATAAATACAGGCCCATCAATCAAATGGATAAAATACATTGCCCGGTGCTGCTCCAGATATGTGACCGGGATATTACCAACCCGCTGGCTGTGGTTAAAAGAGCTGAAGAAAAGCTCGGGCAGATGATCCGGGTGGTCCATTATCCGATAGACCATTTTGATATCTACCTGGGAGATAATCTGGATAAGGCAATTGAAGACCAGCTCGCTTTCTTCGAACAGCATCTGCTTAAAAAGCCTGGCGGTACGTCCATCAGCAGGTCATCCGGGCAGGTATAACTCATCTATTACGTTTAAACAAAACGCCTAAATTTTCGTTACATTATATGTAGCGTATAATTAAGCTGGAGGTGCAAAATGAGGATACGCAGCGGAATAGCATTACTTATTTTAATAGCTTTGACGGCAGTCCCCTTAACAGGATGCATTTATATACCCGGGGAAATACCTACCATCAGCTTTATGCCTGTAGTGCAGTCCTTTGAATCTTCTCCCACTGTCATCACGGCCGGCGAGCACAGCACTTTAAGCTGGTCGGTAACAGGAGCAACTAAAGTATATATCGATAATAATGTTGGCAATGTTGCCATGAAAGGAAATATAACAGTGTCGCCAGGCAGCACCACTCAGTATACCCTCACTGCCTCAAATTCTTCCGGCAGCTCCACCGCCAGGACGCAGGTAATCGTCAATACCCCAGCGCAGACACAAACGCAGACACAGATGCTGCCCCCTACCATCCTTACATTCTATGCAGACAAAACTTACGTCAGTGCAGGAGAGGCTGTAACCTTATACTGGACAACCTCTGAAGCCACCGCGGCAGCTCTGGACCCGGTAGGGGCGGTCAGCCCTGAGGGCAATCAAACGGTTTACCCCTATGCGACCACTGACTATGTGCTCACTGCATCCAACTCCTACGGCATTGCCAGGCATCAGCTAACTGTGTACGTCAACACACCGGTTGGGGGTCAATCAACCTCCGAACAGGTTATCGTACTCTCCTCAATACCCGGAGAATCAGGCGCACTGGTAAAAAATAATATGGTTTATACTTTACAGGATACAGCCTGTATAGGTGACACGACGCTTAACCTGGCCAGCCGTGCCTTTCTTAGCTTCAATATCTCAGGGGTCCCGTCAAACGCCGTGATTCATGAGGCTGTTTTGGATTTAAGCAGCTATACTCAGACTGGCAATCCCACCTACTCAAGCACAATGTGGGGTAACATGGGCGCCATCGAAGTATACTTCTACCAGTACGGAGATTCATCCAACCTCGATACGATGGCCTACAACAGGCCGGGCACGCTGGCCAGCGGGGGGAATATCACCAGCTATCCTTCTTCCCCCTGGCATGTGGATGTAAGCATTGCATCCACAGGTGAGAAAGCGCTGCAAAATTTGGTCCAATCAGGCCAGCCGCGCTGCCAATTCAGGATACAATTTTTCACTTCAACCAACTGGGACAGCACGAGTGATATGTTCTGCTTCGACGATGCAAAATTGATCATCAAATATACAACGCCTTAATCGTTCAGATATCACTAAAAAAAGCTTATGACAGATAAGGCATGCGGCGCATTACACCCTATTGGGAAAGGCTACGTGCAGGTATACACCGGTAACTGCAAGGGTAAAACCACGGCTGCCCTAGGACTGGCTTTCAGGGCTATGGGCCGTGGTTTAAAAACATACATCGGGCAATTTATGAAGGGACTGCAATACGGCGAGCTGAATGCAGCCAGACTGGTCAAGCCTTATATTACTATCGAGCAATACGGGAAAAAAGGCTTTATACACGTTAAGAATCCTCCCGAACAGGAGGATGTAGACATGGCCCAGAAGGGCCTGGCGAAAGCACGCCGGGCCATGCTTAAAGGCAGCTATGATATCGTTGTCTTCGATGAGATTATTACAGCGCATTATTTTCACCTCGTTTCCCTTGATGATATGCTGGAGATCGTCAGGACCAAACCGGATAATGTCGAGGTAATACTGACCGGGAGATATGCTCCTGAGGAACTTATTGATGCCGCCGACCTGGTTACGGAGATGTCCGAGATTAAACACTACTATGCACAGGGAGTAAACGCCCGTGACGGTATTGAGCGCTGACACTGAACGGCATTATATGCTAATTTAAGACCTCGTTATCGCGCGAAACCTCACATCTCCTTATTTCCACACATTATTAAATATACAGGGGTTGGATTTGCTGACGGAGTTGGTGACCCGCTTTGTTAATGATCTGAAAGAAGGCTCCGTTTTCGTCCAGGCGCTTAATATCAGCTCGATGACCGGCAGCAGCACTCTGGTCACCGGGTTGGCCGCGCCTGCTAAAGGCCCCATCAGCCAAGCTATGAGCCAAGTTAATGGACTGAATATTATGACCAGAAAGTCCAAAAGCATCAGCAGTATTCCAATGGATCCTCTTGCTTTGGCCCCACCTGCAAGTTTTTCCTGTCCCCACCGGTCATGTTCCCAATTGTAGTAGTATCTTAAGAACATCCTGGCCCATTTTTTCAATATGAGCGGGTCCTTCCTTGCTGACTGCAAAATACACCTCGTCAGGGGAGAGGCGGCATGGGTCAGCAGGCCAGGACCGAACTGGTAATTTATCCCGTCCTTCAACTCCTTCCAGTTATGACTTTCCTGTGCTTTCCGCAGGTCCCACCTGCCGCGGCAGGAGATCGTCCATTGTATTATAGGGTGGGCTTTAATTCTTTTAGTATACCTTCTCAGGAATGCAGCGGAGGTATCGTTAGCTTTGAGCGCCTGGATAGCCACATCTGCCGCAATATCGGCAGAGAACCAGGCAGCCGGCACGCCGTCGCACAGTCCCGTGCTCTCAATGCCGGCCACATCCCCCACCAGTATCATGCCGTCCGTGACATTAGGCATGTTCCTCAGCTTTTCATCCAGCCCCACATATATCTCAAAACCCTCCCACATCCTTGCCCTCAATTTAGCACTGGGAGCAATCTCATCCCTCCACCAGGGCAATTGAGAAGTCATGTTATCGTGGTACTCGTCAAATAACTTCTTCAGGTTCGGCACACTGCCATTATTCTCCATCGCCAGGCACTGGTCCTGCATCCAGTGTATGCTGTTTTTATAAGGCCAGCTCATCAGGCCGTTGCCATGCCCCAGCGGGGGAGCTATGCACTGCTCATCAAATCCCCAGCAAAACCTCATGGTATGCCCGAAGACCCTGTCGATGATCTCCTTCGGGCATTCATAGTCATAAGTATCGGCCAGCGAGATCACTTCAGGCGGGTATTTCTTCCTTACCCCGGCTTTCACGGCCAGTATGCCCTGTGACCCCTCGCAATCCAGCACCACCCCCGCCATAATTCTCTCGCCCCGTTCCGTCAGAATGCCTTTGATGCACCCGTTCTCTTTTATAACATCAACCACAGTAGTGGATGTCCTCAAATCAACCCCGCTTTCCACCGCTTTTTCTACTTCCCAGACGATAAACGGCTTGCAATAGGCATTGTAGCCAAAAGCCAGCACCGGCGAGAGAGGCCGGGGTATCCTCAGCTCAACAATATCGATATCTTCCGTTTTTATATCGTAAATGACATAGTTGCGTATCCCGTCGGCCGGCCTCTCGATAGGCGGGTTGCCGTCCCTGATAAAAGTAGGGCCGAATAAAAAACCGTAAATCGGGATAGTCAGACCTGAGATAACCTTTTCCCCTGGATTCTCCGATCTCTCCAGCAGCAGCGTTTTCAAACCCGCCTCAGCGCATTTTTGGGCTGCTACCGGACCGGCAAAGCCCGCTCCCACAACTACAACGTCGTATGCCTGCTGAATAACGCTACCCCCACTCACTCCTGTACCCGGTCCCGCCTGGCGGCCAGGCAAAATCTATCGCTCCCTCACTGCATACATACCAGCATGAAGCACATTCCATGCACTCATCCAGGCTTACGATCCTAGCCAGTTTTTCATGTATTTCAAAACAGCGTCCCAGGCATATTTTCAGGCAATTGCCGCAACCCGTGCATTTCTTCTCATCAACCTTTACAAAATTCCCCGTATTATCAACCCATTCCACGCCAGGAAATCTCTCTGATTTTCTCACCATATGTTTACGTCAATCGCTGTCTGAAGTTGTAGCTATCATTCAGTGTATCGTATCAATAGATACAACTTATGTCAAAAGCTTTAATCAAGCCAGATTTTCATCTCGCGGGCCTGTTTCATCAGTTCCTCCCTGAATGTGGGGTGGGCAATCCCGATCAGCGCCTCCGCCCGCTGCCAGGTCGATTTGCCCTTGAGCTGCACAATGCCGAATTCCGTTGCAACATATTGCACACAGGATCGGGGTACAGTCACTATAGAGCCCGGCCGGAGCGTAGGGACAATCCGGGAATGGACAACTCCCTTTTTATCCATGTAGGTCGAACTGAGGCCGATGATCCCTTTACCGCCTTTCGAATTGAATGCGCCCAGAATAAAGTCAAGCTGTCCGCCTGTACCGGAAATCTGCTCTATCCCGGAAGACTCCGAGCACACCTGGCTGAACAGATCGACCTCAACGGCGTTGTTGATGGCAACCACTTTACTGTTGGAGGCAATCACGCGTGGATCATTGGTATAGTTCACAGGATAAGAAGCGCAGGCAGGGTTGTGATGGAGAAATTCATAGAGTTTCTTCGTGCCCATGGCAAACGTGTATACCATCTTGAAACGGTCGAATGTTTTCTCATTACCTGTGATCTTGCCGGCAACATACAGGTCCACCATCGAATCCACCAGCATTTCCGTGTGGATACCCAGGTCATTCAGATCGCTCTGTACAATCATGGAGCCTATGACATTGGGCAGGCCGCCGATACCAAGCTGCAGACAGGCACCGTCCTCTATCTCGTTCATGATGTGGCGGGCAATCTGGATATCAATTTCCGAGGGTGCGGCAGGAGGCACCTCCAGGAGAGGTTGGTTGCGGCCCTGCACAATATAGTCGACACGCGATACATGGACGGACTCCTGGTTTCCTCCCAGGCAGTGAGGCATGTTTTCATTCACCTCGACAACGATCTTTTTAGCTTTGGTAATAGCTGCCGACGTGACGGAGTTGCACATGCCAAAATTGAAAAAACCCTGCCTGTCCATAGGCCGGGCGTTTACAAACACGTAATCATAGTCCCTGTACTTCCGAATCACACGGGGCCCCTGGTAATACATAAAGGGGATATAGCTGCAAAGCCCCTTCCTGTAAAGCTCCCGGCTGGCCTTGGAGAAGTGCCAGTCATCATATATAAAGTGCTTCCGCCGCGGATCAGCCTCGATGACTTTGGGTACCCTGGTAAGGCATACCCCATCGATCCTCACGTTCTCAAGTTCATCAACGCGTGCGGCAAGGGCGTCATCCAGCGCTTCAGGCCTGAGCACAAACTCGGCAAAGAATATTTCATCGCCGGATTTAATCATCCCGGCTACTTCTTCGGCGGTCCTCATCTTTTCCTGGTGTTTTTTCCTGTTCAGGTTTTCCATATATTACCTCCATAATTTAATGGACCTGTAAAGTATTACCAAAGTGTCACCATATGTTCTTCTTCATCCGGCTGCTGGATTTACGATATAGCCGCCTTATAGCTACTATTGTAACATCAAATACGTGAACACGGGCACCGCAATTCAAATTATGATTTAACATTTTACCTATTCTAAAATATTGTCTTTTTTACCGGCAGCATGGCCGCTAAAACCGGATTGAGAAGAACAGAGCGGAACTGATATAATCCAGAATCACGCTATTGTGACAGGTAGCAGGCAATAAATTATCGATGATCTGTATAATAAGCGGTAAAATGGCAGGGGGAAAATGCTACCTATCAGAAAGGCATTCAATATAAGACAGTTACAGTGTGGGCAACGAATATCGCCTGCTAATTATCTGGCGGAGGTTATTATATGAAAGTAGGTCTTTATGGATTTGGGAGGACAGGGAAAGCTGTGGCATCCGTACTGCTACAGAGCACTGAAACGCATCTTAGCTGGGTCATCAGAAAATCAACCGTACTTCAGCACAGGTCGGTCCCCGAATTTCTCGGCATCGAATCCGATGAACCCGGGCTGATTATTCCCAGGGACGAATATTCACCGCAGCAGCTTTTCGAGAAATATCCCGTGGATGCCGTGATCGACTTTTCTTCTGCTGAAGCCATCATGGAATATGGAGAGGAAGCCGCCCGAAGGGGCATTGCCATTGTAAGCGCCATCTCGGAATACCCCCCTGAAACGATTGACTTTGTCAACAAGCTAGCCAGGCAAACAAGGATACTCTGGTCACCCAACATCACCATCGGCATCAATTTCCTAATGCTGGCGGCCAAAGTGCTGACAAGCATCGCCCCCTACATAGACATCGAGATCATTGAAGAGCATTTCAAGGCTAAAAAAGAGGTCTCCGGTACTGCCAAGAGAATTGCCAGAGCATTATCTTTACCCGATGAGTCAATAAAAATGATCAGGGCAGGCGGCATCGTAGGCCGTCATGAGATACTCATAGGATTCCCCTATCAAACCGTCCGCCTCACCCATGACTCGATATCCAGAGAAGCCTTCGGCAACGGCGTAGTATTTGCGGCCCAACACCTTGTGGATAAACCAACAGGTTTCTACTCGATGGAGGACCTCTTAATACCTTATTTCAACCTGAAATAACAAGGATTCCTCGTAAAGATTGGGCGATTATCAAATAGCATCTCGCTTAGCTATGTCCTGGCGATCAGTTCGCACTTAATTACTTTATTTAAGACATAGCTTTAGTTCTTATATATTCGGTTAGTAATTACAGATCAGCTCCGGTGATGTTCCCCCTGAATTGCATTACTGACACGCACCGCAGATAATTAGTTATATAAACACTAAAAGAGTTTCTTCCAGAGAAACTGCAAGCTGAATAGCACCGGCACAGACCCGGAGTAGCTATCAGCATAATATCAGGCTACCTGTAATTCTATAAGGATTCCTTCAGGAGGTTTAATATGCAAGCAGGTCTTTATGGATTTGGCAGGGCAGGTAAAGCCGTAGCGGCAGTACTGTTGCAGAGCAAAGTAGCCCATCTCAGCTGGGTCATCAGAAAATCAACAGTACTTCAGCACAGGTCAGTCCCCGAATTTCTCGGCATCGAATCCGATGAACCCGGGCTGATTTACCCCCGGGATGAATGGTCGCCGCAACAGCTTTTCGATAAACATCCTGTAGATGTTGTGATCGACTTTTCTTCCTCTGAAGCAATCGTTGAGTATGGGAAGGAAGCTGCCGGAAGGGACATCGCTATCGTGAGCGCCATATCGGAGTATTCTCCCAAAACCATTGACCTTATTAACAGTCTAGCAAAGCAGACAAGGATACTCTGGTCTCCCAATATCACCATCGGCATCAATTTCCTTATGCTGGCGGCTAGAGTGCTGACAAGCATCGCCCCCTATATAGACATCGAGATCATTGAAGAGCATTTCAAGGCTAAAAAAGAGGTCTCCGGGACGGCCAGGAAAATTGCCAGGGTGTTGTCTCTACCCGAGGAGTCAATAAAAACGATCAGGGCCGGAGGCATTGTCAGCCGGCATGAGATCCTTATGGGGTTCCCCTACCAAACCATACGCCTAGTCCATGAAGCTATCTCACGGGAGGCATTCGGCAACGGGGCGCTGTTTGCCGCCCAGAACCTTGTTAAAAAGTCGAAAGGGCTCTATTCTATGGAGGACCTGTTGATACCGTATTTTAAGTTGAAGTGATCAGGACTTGAGTTGTCCGCTGGATACAGCGCATCCGGACAGACTTATAAGATACCTTAACGGAGGAAAATATTGAGAAGCAAACCCAGAATAGCCATCCTATCCGGCGGGGGAGATTGCCCCGGTATCAATGCAGTCATTCGTGCAGTGGCCAAGAAAGCTATCCTTGAACATGGCATGGAGGTAATAGGTGTCTGTGATGGATATGAAGGTATTATCAGCAATTCCTACAGAAGCCTCAGTTTTGAAGATGTGTCGGGTATTTTAACGCAGGGCGGCACCATCCTTGGCACTTCCAACACGGCCAACCCATATCGTTATCCTGTAAAAAACGGTAGGAAGATGGAATTCGGCGACGTGTCCCGTTCAGCTATCGCAAATATAGCCGCACTTAAAATAGACTGCCTCATATGCATTGGTGGCGACGGCACGCTTACCATAGCTGACAGGTTATTTAGAGACGGTGTCCCTATAGTTGGGGTCCCCAAGACGATAGACAATGATCTGAGGGGAACAGATATTACCTTCGGATTTGATTCTGCCGTAGCCATCGCCACGGAAAGTATTGATAGACTGCATACCACGGCACAGTCACATCACCGTGCCATGATAGTCGAGGTTATGGGACGCAATGCCGGGTGGATTGCACTATATGCAGGGATTGCCAGCGGGGGAGATGTAATCCTTCTCCCCGAAATACCGTACGATATTGATAAGGTTGTCAGGAAGGTAAAAGAGCGGAGTAAAAAGGGAAAAAGGTTCACAATTATAGTCGTTGCCGAAGGGGCAAAACCAAAAGGCGGCAGCGTGGTGGTTAAAAGGATTATCAAGGAAAGTACCGACCCGGTACGCCTGGGCGGTATCGGTTTCACCCTGGGAGCAGAAATTGAAAGACTTTCCGGCATCGAGTCCCGCGCTGTGATACTGGGACACCTGCAAAGATCCGGCATCCCCACGCCATTTGACCGGGTGCTGGCCACCAGGCTGGGCTGCCGTGCAGTTGAAATGCTGGTAGATAAAGAGTTCGGGTATATGGTTGGAGTAAAGGGCAACTCGCTTAGAAAGGTTTCCTTAAAGGAAGTGGCTAGGGGCCAGCGAAATGTTCCTCTGGATGAGCCGCTGATCAAGGCCGCTCGCTCGGTTGGGACCTGTTTCGGCGATTAAACGGAGCTTACCCGCCTGCCCGGCTACCATTCTGCAGCCCGCCTATTAGCCTCCGCCAGGAATTTGGCCAGCTTTGGGTCATCCGCTGCCAGTATCAGGATGTCTCCTTCCCTGAGAACTTCCTTCTCACCGGGGTGAATAATAATCTCATTGCCACGCTGAATAAGCAGCACTGCTACTTCACTTTCACCTTTTCGGCCGAATCCTGACTGCTCCAACGTCTTGTTATTGAAATGCGGCCGCGGGTCTATCTTGGAGATGCCGTAAGTCCGCGTGATCGACATGTAATCCGAGACATCGGTAAGCATAAGGCCATGAGCAATTCTTCTCCCCATGTCGCGTTGAGGGAAAACCACCTGGTCCGCGCCTATTTTCTGCAGTATGGTCCCATGCAGATCGCTGACTGCCCTGGCCAATATATATTTGACTTCCAGCTTTTTCAGCAAGATGGTTGTTAAAACGCTGTTTTCAATTGTAGAGCCTACCGCTACCACGACGATGCCGAATTCACGTACACCTATATCTTTCAGCACCGTTTCATCCGTAGTGTCCCCCTGCACGACATGAGTAACATGAGGAGATATCGCCTGGACGCGTTTCATATTAATGTCCACAGCCATTACATCGTGCCCCATTGAAGTTAAAGTCTTGGCAAGGCTGTACCCAAAACGGCCGACGCCTAAAACAGCAATTTGCCCTTTCATATTTCCTCCTATACGATCCTTATTGACTCCTGCGGATAACGGTGCGTGCTGACTTTTTGATGCTTCACCAATGATAATACCAGGGTCAGCGGTCCCAATCTACCGATAAACATAGTCACAATAATCAATAGTTTGCCCGCCAGGGACAGGTCCGGCGTGATGCCGGCTGACAGCCCGGTGTTGGAAAAGGCAGAGACTGCCTCAAAGAAGATGGCCAGAAAATCAAACCTCTCCGTAATGGTCAGGACAAATACGACTATTGTGATCAGTGACAGGGAAAGGATTACGACTGCCAGCGCCCTGTATATTTGCTGAACCACGAACTCTTTTCCATATATGCCAGCATGTTCCTTGCCCCTGACGGAACTGAAAAACGTGGCCATCAGCAGGCCGAAGGTATTCACTTTTATCCCGCCAGCCGTGGAGCCCGCAGCGCCTCCTATGTACATAATAACCAGAACAAAAAAGAGACAATACGGTGTGATTTCGGCCATGTTTATGGCTGTAAAGCCAGATGTGCGAGCAGCAGTTGACTGAAAGAAAGCTACTTGCAGCTTATCATATATCGATAACGGGCCAAGAGTGTCAGCATTGGCAAATTCAGCAACAAATATCACCGCTGTTCCCAACAGCAGCAGCGTTCCAGTCGTCATCAATACGATCTTTGTATCAAGCGAATAATCGGCAAAACGGCGCCTAGTTAATATGTCGGCAACTACTAGGTAGCTAATGCCGCCCAGGATGGTAAGCCCGGCTGTTGTGAGCAGCATCAGTGTATCACCTGTATAATTCGTCAGGCTGCGGAATTGGCCGAATAGATCAAAACCTGCATTATTAAATGCCGAAATGGACTGAAAGACCGCCTCCCATAAGGGCATATTAAATGAATCTTGCGCAGAAAAATGATAATAGAAAATTGCTATCCCGATGCCTTCGCATACAAGGGTAAACAGGGCGATTTTTAATATCAGCTTTCCCAATCCGGCCAACCTTGGTACTCCCAGTGACTCCCCGATAAGCAGTTTTTCCCGCAGGCCCAGCCTGCCGCCCAAAGCCAGCATGAACAATGTTGCACTGGTCATAAAGCCCAGCCCACCCAATTGGATCAAAACCAATATAACTATCTGTCCGAACAGTGACCAATGAGTGGCTGTATCCAGCACAACCAGCCCTGTTACACAAACGGCAGAGGTGGCCGTAAAGAAGGTATTCTCCAGTGTTGTAATCTCTCCACTGTTGCTTGCCGCAGGTAGTAAAAGCAGCAATGTCCCCACTACTATCAGGCCAGCAAAACCCAGTATTATCATCATCGGCGATAATTCGCCGTTCTTTCGCTTTAAAGGATCCGTTAACAGTATATGCCAGGATTTAACTGGTCGTTGAAAACGATATTTTTTCTGTTTAGACATGCGCGTCCATCAGTTCCATCATTTTTGCGGGTGTGAACTTCGGCATCAAAGGCAGCGTCAAATTACCGCCTATCAATAATATGCAATACTGCTTCATTCTTCAAGAAATCGGTCGTCATGATTGGAAAACTGGCTGCGCATGCCATGTATTATAAAAAAGCGCACTGCTTTAATTGTGCAAAACGGACGGATACCCTGATGAAGTAACGGGCTTACTGCTTAACTGCAGCCGCACGGCAAAAATTGAATCAAAACCCCGCTGATCAACAGGATTATCGGAGATTAGAATACCTTGAGCTTTTTAAGCAGCCAGATTATCAGCAGGATTACAGCTACAATAAGTGCTATATTGAGTAGCCATCCCAACCCTGGAATTGCTATAAAACCCAGCAGCCATAATACCAGCAGAATGATACCAATGATTAATAAGATATTCATGCTTCGCACCTCTCCTTTATCCTGTTTTGTTGACATCAGCGATAAATACAATGGTAAATTTCGCAGTTTTGTTTTATTGTAAACTAATAATTAAAAACCTGCTATACTGACATAAGGGATTACGTAGCAATAAGGAGGTTGTAATGGCGGCAAAGTTTGAGCTTTACAAGGACAAAAAAGGTGAGTTCCGTTGGAGGCTGGTAGCATCTAACGGGCAGGCCATTGCCAGTTCGGGAGAGGGATACAAAAGCAAGGAAAGCGCCAAGGCCGGCATTGAATCAGTTAAGAAAAATGCCCCCACTGCGCCTATCGAAGAGAAATAAACAGTAATATCCTGTCACGCTGAACTCACTTCCATAGTCTTCCAAATCTGTCGGGCACTCATCTATCAATAACTGTAGATGCGTCAGTGAGCTTTACTTAAAAATAGACCGCTCAATTCCCGGCCAGATAAAATGATATTCAAGGTAATTTAAATATGGTTGATTCCAAGAGCAAAATCAATCTCAAAATATACAGCAGGGCAGTAATAGCCATCATCATGCTGGCAGCGTGGTTTCTGGTGGCATTTTCCGGTCTTATTTTGTGGCTGGCCCCGGAAGGACAACGTTCCGGACGCGTTCCCCTGCTTTTTGAGCTGACCAAAGGCGACTGGAAAGAGGTGCATCTCTGGATCGCAGCTATCACCATGGTAATAACGGTAATTCACGTCATTATCGACTGGAAAACCCTGCGCGCAGTGGTTAAATACATGGTAAGTATTCACCGGAATACGCCGCTGGACACGCAATAAGCCGGCACTGTTTTTGCAGCCTAATCTATATCAAATTTAAAGGACTACTTGCCCTGCTTTTTATTACCGGTACCCTGGGTGCTGCTGTCAGTATCAGTGTTTGGTTGCCCTGAGCCCTGGTTTTGTGTTGTCTGTGTCTGAGTTTGTGTTTGTAGCTGTGTCTGAGTTTGGGTCTGGGTAAATGACTGAGACTGATTTTGATTTTGTATCTGTGTTTGAGATTGCATTTGTGTCTTGCTCTGAGTCTGCGTCTCCGAACCCTGCCCTGTACTGCCAGTGGAGGTCTGCACAGCCTGACCATGTGTGACACTTAGCCTTTGCTGCACCCTGATTTTCATCGCCTGCCCCATATTATTTGTCTGTTGATTTACCTGCTCCTGATATTGCTCTAACGCTGCCTGTCCTTTATGCGCCAGAACCATCACGCCCATATATTTGTTGGAATTTTCAATGGCATTCAGCAATCCGTTTTGAGCCGCTTCCGGGGCGTTTTCCAGCACTGACAGCAACACTTCCTGCTGCTGCAGATAATTCTGCTCCAATTTAGCAACCAGCTCTTCTGCGGCACTCTCTCCCTGCCGTTCCCTTACCTGCTCCATTACCATGACAGTGTTTTGCAACTGCAATTCATACTGCTCTGAATACTTGGCTCCCACATCATATTTACCCTTTGTATACATTTGCTTCAGGGCAAGAGCGTCTTCATTGGTATACCTCAACATCAACCCTGCCTTTTCAGTTTCACTGCCGGCAAAAATCAGCTGTAGACTCCTGCCCCAACTTTTCATGAAATAGAACCCTGAGTCCGGCAGGATACCGGGATCGGCAACGTCTCCAATGACAGTTACTTCGTTATTATCATCAGCTAACACACTGGAGGATGGAATCAAAAACGAAAAGACAATTGCGAGTACGAGTCCCGTAATTGCTAGAAGACTTATTAATTTAGGCATATTACTCCCTTATTTTGTATCATGGTAATTATTAAAACGGATTCCGATGGAAAAGGTTTATTTTCCGGCAACATGCAGAGTCCTGTTTTAAATCCGTGCCTGCTCAAAAACAACAGGTTTACCGTGATCGCCTTAATTATACAGGCAAATGGAAAATAATCACCGGGATATTCGCAACTAACAACTGACTATCACTCAATACACAAGCCAAATACTGACCAGACCACGCGCATGATTATTCTGCATTATTTCATGTTTCAGCCGGATAATATCCGTTGTTGAATAGCCTTTACGGTTATTAATAAAGAAATCTAAATAGGTGGCAGCCAGCTTCACAGCTTTGCTTGTTCAGTTATTTAGTCCCACTGATTTTGACCAAAATCCGGGCCAGCAGGGACATGACAAAATAGAAATAAAACACCATGCCCAGCAATATCCACACGATAGGAGAGAATCCGGCCACAGACTGGTTTAGCGCCGCAAATACAATGCCGGTTAGCGTAAGAGCATCGCCGCAGATACCACATAACCACATCATCCAACCCTGTTCAAGCACTTTAATGAGAAACGTCATTTCATATCTCCCTGAAGATTAAATCCTCAGGTAAAGCATACAAGACAGTACCTCTACGCCGCAATATTATTTTCCGCTGATACGATCAAAAAATTGACTTGAAGCTATTTTTATACGATAATAAGCCGTCATAGCGGATGATTGGCGATAATGACGATCAAGCCGTGTCAAATTTTCATACCACTACATTCTGCCGAATCCTGTAAAGGAGGCCACATGATAATAGAAAGTCCCAGATATACCGAGCGCTTTGGTTCAGTCCGTATTAACGATGTGCAGAAAGTGCTCGCTTTAGATTCCGGAAGAGAAAAAGAGCTCTCCGTATATGAGAATATTGCAGTTCAGAGAGTGAAAGAAGACACCATAAAAGACCTTGAAGAGAGAATGGCGGTTGTCATACCTGTCAAAGATGAAAAGCTGAAGCTCTTTGAAGGTGTTATCAGCGGTATTCCCCATGAGTGTTTGATAATCGTAATCTCCAACAGCCAGAGAAGCCGAATTGACAGATTCAGGATGGAGCAGGACGCACTTAATCAGTTCTGCCACTTTACCCGCAGGGAAGCGCTGATCTTTCATCAGAAAGACCCCTTACTGGCCAGGTCTCTGGCCGACGCAGGCTACAAGTCAATCCTCGGTGCGGATGGATTGATCAGGAATGGAAAAGCTGAAGGCATGATAGCAGCCATGTTCATTGCCATGCTATCCAATAAGGACTATGTGGGCTTTATAGATGCCGACAACTATTTCCCGGGTGCCGTGTGGGAATATGTTAAGTGCTTTGCAACCAGCTTCAGCATGGCCCGGTCTCCATATGCAATGGCCAGAGTATTATGGCGTTATAAGCCCAAGGTGTCATCCGGGATGTACTTTAAGAAATGGGGCCGCGTATCGGAAACAACTAATAAATGCATGAATTCCCTGATATCCAACAGGACTGGATTCGAGACCGAGATCATTAAAACGGGTAATGCCGGCGAACATGCCATGAGCATGAAACTGGCTGAGCTGATTACCTATGCATCCAGCTATGCGGTGGAACCCCAGGAGCTGATATCGATCTTTGAAGGATTCGGCGGTATATTGCCCATGTCCTATCCAGCGGCTGCCAAGCATGGTATAGAGATCTTTCAGACGGAAACCCGCAATCCCCATCTGCATGAGGAAAAGGGGGGCCAGCACATCACTAAGGAGATGCTCTTGCCCGGATTGGGTACCATCTATCATTCTCCTATCTGCGAAGATGAGACCAAGAAGGTAATCATCAATGAATTGTTACAACAAAATGCCATTGAGTCCGGCGGACAGCCGCCGGTCCCCATATTCATTGACCCGTTGAATAAATTGAATTTGAAAAAATTTACCAATGCAATGGCTGATAAGCTGGAATCCTATTCTGCATTGGAGAAGCATGAATAATGAAAGCAGTAATTTTGGTTGGCGGTGAAGGCACCCGGCTGCGTCCGCTGACTCTTAATAGACCAAAATCAATTGTGCCTATTCTTAACCAGCCGTTTTTGGAGCACCTGTTGCAGTACCTCAAGAAACATGGCATCGATGAGGTCATACTGGCTATGGGTTATCTGCCCGATCCCATTCAAGATTGTCTCGGAGACGGCAGTCAATTAGGCGTCCGAATACATTACGTAGTCGAAGATTCCCCTCTGGGAACTGCGGGTGCGGTAAAAAATACCGAGCGCTTTCTGGACGGACCGTTCCTTGTTTTTAATGGTGATATCGTGACCGAAATAGACCTTGCGGATATGATAAAGCAGCATCAGGATATAAAACCCATGGTCAGTATAGCACTTACTCCGGTAGACAACCCCACTATTTACGGTGTAGTGGAAACAGACGCCCGGGGTATGGTAAAACGCTTCGTGGAGAAACCAGGCTGGGATGCGGTCACGACGAATATGATAAATGCCGGCATCTATATACTGGAGCCGGAGGTTTTGGCACGTATCCCTGCTGCAACCCGGTTCATGTTTGAACACGATGTATTCCCTTCCCTGCTTGAGAACCAGGAGCCTATCCTGAGCTATCCCTCGGAGGCTTACTGGATCGATATTGGAACACCTGAGAAATACCTGAAGGTGCATCATGACCTTCTGCTGAGTCATGGCAACAGCTCGCTTCAAGCCAATAGTAAAAGCCAGATCCATCAATCAGCCAGGATTAAAGAACCAGTATTGATTGCAGAAGGATGTATCATTGCCGAAAATGCAGAGATAAAGGGACCTGCCGTGCTGGGTTCCCGATGTAAGATTGACAGCGGGGCTGTTATTGACAGCAGTATATTATGGGATGGAGTTAACGTAGGTAAAAATGCGGAGCTGAAAAACTGCGTTATCGGTTCCAATAGTGTTATTCAAGAGGGATGCCATATCCCTGACGGCTGCGTCCTGGGCGAAAAAGTGCTATTAAAAAGCGGATTCATACTATCAGCTGCCACACAAGTGGAGCCTGATACCTATCTCAGCTGACCTGTATTCCCGGGCAGTTGTATCATACAAATTGGGAAGCACTTAATATAATAGTGCTTTACCAAATATCAGATTCTGAAGAGAATCTGCCATCATCATAAAACAAAAACTAAGATTTTTTCTTAAAGGAGACATTTAAATATGTGTGGAATCGCTGGAGTCATATCAACAGAAAACGCTGATGTAGGCCCCGAGCTTCGCAAGATGCTTGAGGCAATGCGTCACCGGGGGCCTAATGGAGCAGGCTATGTCGCAGGTAATTCTATAAGCCGTGCCGACGATGTATCTGAACTCGATTGGGACCTTGCACATGGTCCCGTTGCTCTCGGACATACCCGCCTGGCAGTAGTAGGAGGGATGATCGGGACCCAGCCCTTCATCGGTGGTGATGGACGTGTAACCGTGCTGCATAATGGGGAGATTTACAATTACCAGCAATTGCGGCCGCAGATGGAAAGCAAATATCATTTTACTTCCAATACGGACAGCGAAGTGCTGGCCCACCTGATTGCCGATAATTATGACAGTGATCTGACCCTGGCTACAGAAAGGGCGTTAAGCCAATGTGACGGCGTATATGCAGTGGCAGCTACCAACGGTAAAGAGGTAGTTATCGTCCGCGACCGTATCGGTGTCAGGCAGCTATACGTAGGCAATAAAGGACATCTTCATGCCTTTGCTTCTGAAAAAAAAGCTCTGTCCGATATAGGGATTGATAAAGGTGTTGAGCGCCTTTTACCCGGACAGTTCATCACCTACTCTCCCAACGGTATTTCGCTCAAACGGCATAATCCGTCTGAGATCATCCCCGACTACCCGTCGATTACCGACAAATCAGAGGCCTTAAAAGCCTACCGCCAGTCGCTTGAAACAGCGATTGCCAAACGTATTCACAATCAGGACAGTGTGGGCATTATATTTTCCGGTGGTATCGACAGCGTTCTTATAGCCCAGGTGGCCAGAAACCTGGGCGCCAATATAACCTGTTATACAGCCGGGAATAGAGATTCTTCCGACTTGCAATCCTCGATTATTATTGCGCGTGAAATGGGACTGGAGCTAAAAGCGGTAGAATTAACAGAAGACAGTGTCTGGCAATTAATTCCTGAGATCATGCGCGTTATAGAAGACCGCAGCTTCGGACAGGTAGAGGTAGCTGTGCCGATATTTGCTGCCGTTCGAGCTGCCTATCAGGATGATCAGCTGGTATTGCTCACCGGGCAGGCAGCTGACGAGCTATTCGGAGGTTATCCCTGGTACAGGACAATCGCGGAAAAGGAAGGTTATGCAGAGTTTCATTTCCGCATGAAGGATGACCTGCTACACCTTTACAAGGAAACTCTGGAGAGAGAAGATAAAATAACCATGGCGCATAGCATCGAGTTGAGAGTCCCTTACCTTGACCCGCAGGTCATCCGCACTGCCATGGCGATTGCCCCCGAGCTAAAAATAAGTACCGATGCAAATTCTATTGATAAGCTGATCCATCGTCTGCTTGCAGTTGAGGAAGGTGTACCGGAAAAGTGGGCGATGCGCCCCAAGGAAGCTGCTCAGCATGGGGCTGGAGTCCATGAACTTTTCATCTCACTGGCAAAGCGTCATGGTTTTAATATGGAACTCGCAAGGCAACGCGGCTACACGGCTGAAGCTAACTTGAAGGAAAAACTGGGCAGCTCTTCCCGTTACGGTTATCGGTATGGTAATCCAGAACTATGGAAGCCCCAGGACGACGTTCAACTATTTTTAGACTGGGTAGCTTATCAAAATGATCTTCTTAACGAAAAGGAAAAGGGGATAATAGGGCATTTCTTAAATCCGACAATGAACTAATCTATATCTGTAATGTATACTCGTTATTGAGAGACTGATATCATGGCAGATGTAAGCACAAAGCTGGTTATTTTTACCGACCTGGACGGTACTTTACTGGACCGGGATACATATTCGTATGAAAAGGCTTTACCAGCGATAGAATATGTAAAAAGAGAGAGAATCCCTCTTGTCTTCTGCTCGGCCAAGACACGGTCTGAGCAGGAAGCTTATCGTAAAAAGCTGGAGATTAAAGACCCGTTTATCGTCGAGAACGGCGGGGCGGTGTTTATAGAAGAGGGCTACTTCCCTTTTGATTTCGATCTTCAGAGGATTGACAAGGGCTATCAGGTAATCGAGCTTGGTACCCCATATGAGGAAATCCGGCGGATACTAAAGGAGATCATTGCAGCTCATAATATTAAGCTACGGGGCTTCTCTGACATGAGTGATGAAGAGGTGGCAGCGGAGACCGGCCTCAGGCTGGAGGCAGCCCGCCTGGCCAAACAGCGGGAATACAGCGAAACACTGGTACCCGAATTATCCGGTGAAATCGGCCCTGCCTTGAAAGAGCTGGCCGCAAAAGGCCTAAACTGTTCCATGGGCGGCCGCTATTATAATGTCGTTGGGGCCAATGATAAGGGGGTTGCCACTGGGATCCTTATCAATCTCTTCCGCAGGAAGTTCGGGGAGATATTGACGGCAGCCATCGGCGACAGTCCCAACGATTTTCCCATGCTGTCAATGGTAGACATTCCCATCCTGGTGCAGCAGAAGGACGGCAGCTGGGAGTCACTGGATTTGCCCAACCTGCGTTATATTAAGGGCATCGGCCCCGAAGGATGGACAAAAGCTATAGAAGAAATAGCAGGCACTCATTAACAGTCCCGGCATTCCGGGTTACCTCAGAGAAAATTTGGTAGAGAATGGATGAAGGCTTAATGTAAGGAGGTGTGCTAATGTCTGCTTATATAGTATTTGTTGGGTTAACCCAGCAGGGTGCAAAGGATTTAAAGAAGCTGCCCGCCACAATTAAATCTGCGGCCAGAGTATTAAACAGGGCAGGAGTAAAAGTCAAAGGGTTTCATCTGGTAATGGGCATGGACCATTATGACGGTTTTTTTATCATCCAGGCGGACGATGATAAAAAAGCGGCGGCAGCAGCCCTGGCACTGGGAGCTCAGGGTAATCTGCACACCAATACGCTGCGCTCTTTTTCAGAAGCGGAGTTGAAGGAAATTATCACCAATCTGCCATAGACTCTGCCGGCAATACCCGGTCAGATCCGGAAATTAATCGCAGTCTAATTGCCCATCCTCGCGCCCTGCCCCATCCGCTTTTTCCCTCATTATCACAGGAAAACATCTTCTCCCTATCACAGATCAATCATGATATATTGTATACGTTTATTATATACAATTATCTATAGTATAGCCTTCCGACTTCAAGCCCCTATTAAGAAAATAATCTTCCGAACACCAAATAAATACTTAATATTTGGCGAGTATCACCTGTCACCACGTACTTATGGGATTTGCTGAGGTATCATGATAGAATACCTTAGTAAGTACACCAATGTAGCGTCACTGTTAATGATGGGATTAGGCTTACCATCGTTAATAGTATTGAGTTATACAATTACTATGATAACAATTGACTGTACTCTATCCGTTGGCGAGATTATTGCCATAGCGGTATCAATTCCTGGGACACTAACGGTATTTGTAGCCCTATTCTATTTTCTAAGGAATCAGTACCGTTTAAAAAATCCGTTTGTTATGACAATATCGCTTGACCCTGTTAGATATGGGATAGGAGAAAATAGAAAATTTCGTCATGTTAGTAAAAAATTAGAATTAGAAACGAATAGTTCTAAAAATATCATTCTGGTAATCACATCGAGGCAACCATATTCAACTAATAGATTTCACTTGTTCTTTAATGCCCAAAAAAGTACCAAAGGGCACGCCCCCAAACATATCATAGAGATTGCAAATGTTCAGGATGAAAACAAAGAAACATGGAAAGAGCCTTATTATAACTATAAATCCGTTCCTGATGAAGTTGGAGGAATTGACGTATTCTACGATAACGCACCTGAAAAAGCACCGGATGACCATCTTTATTTAACAGCTACAATTAGGACATACGGGAAACCTTGGAAGGGGTACTTGATATTCTATACTTTCCGTAATGATCGTAATCGTGGATATGCCTATTTGGATACTGAGGTAAAGCCAAATCATGCCAAAGCGTAACCTAACAAAACGAGACATCATACGAAATCAATTGCACTACGCTAACCACGTGGCGTCAAGGGATAGTTACCAATTGTTTTTACTATATATTTTTAATGTTCGAGAAATAAATCCGGCTGATTATACAGAGCCTGCCGGTGATGACAGCTTATTTATAACCGGGAGTAATATCCAATGGCCTTACAACTGCATGAAGTGATTACCAGTAAGAATAACCTGACACAAAGAATCGAGAGAAAATTCTATTTGCCACCGCATAGAGTCGGCCTGGCCTTTGAGCTCCTGCAGCATGTTTGCCGGTTTGACGGTGAATATCCAACCGAACAAATAAATAGCCTCTACAATATAACACCACAAAAACAAATTGAATACCACTGTTTTTTGACAGAAATTTCGAAATGATATACTACCTAAAAATTCATTCAGTTTACTTGAATCAATTTTTATGCTAAATTGCATAAGACGTCATTATCTGCACAAATATCTGCCCGGATTACGTTCAGCAATCCTAATAAAATAAAAACCCGCTGTTATTTAAAAGCTTCCTTTAGTCCAGAAAAGATAGGAGGGATGGTTTGGATTCATTTGAAGGACAATGGCAACGCTGGTTTCCTCAAAATGAAGGGGAGAAAGCTGCGCCGCCTGTCAAGCGCAAAAGTACCACTACCATAGTATTCCTGGCGCTGGCTGTGGTTTTTGCCATATTTATTCTCTTGGATATTGCCAAGAATTTCTATACTGAGTGGCTGTGGTTCAGCAGCCTCAGCTACGGCAATGTCTATACCACAATTCTGCAGACCAGGTTGCTGCTGTTCTTTTCTGCGGCCATCGTTTTTTTCTTATTGTTTTTCGGCAATTTTGCGCTGGCTGCCCGGCTTACCCCCAAGGAAACGGTACGTGCCTGGCCATGGGCCATGGTTGCCATCGGCACAGCCCTGCTCAGTTTAATATTTAGCATGCTGGCCCAGGGCAACTGGCAGATTGTTCTAGGGTTCTTTAATGGCCAGCCTTTCGGCATTACCGACCCTGTTTTCCACAAGGAAATCGGTTTCTATGTCTTCTCCTTGCCCTTCTTCCACGTGGTGCGTGACTGGCTGTTGGGAGCACTAATAGTCACCCTCCTCGGCAGTGCCGGCATATATCTCTTCAGCTATCTGGCACAGAGACACAGCTTCAACCTGGGCCGGCCGGTATTAGCTCATATAGGAGCACTCGTTATAGCTATCCTGGCCCTTTTTGCCTGGGGCTACTGGCTGAGCATCTGGGAGCTGTTATTCTCAGATGGGGGCGCCTTTTTTGGGGCCGGCTATGCCGATATGCATGCCAGGCTACCCGCACAATGGATCCTTTTCACCATAGTGCTCATTTGTATGGCAGCCGTCCTGGTTTCCATCTGGCAACGCAAGTTCCGCTGGGCGCTCTATGCTGTCGGCACCTGGATCATAGCTGCGATCTTTATCGGGGGTGTCTTCCCCGCCCTGATACAGCGATTAGTGGTCCAGCCAAATGAACTCGTTCGGGAGAAACCTTATATCGAGCACAATATCCAGTTTACCAGGGAGGCCTTTGCGCTGAACGACATCGAAGAGCAGTCTTTTCCGGCAGAGAAGGAGCCCAGCCCACAGGATATAACCAACAACGATGTGACGATCAGCAATATCAGGCTATGGGACCACCGCCCGCTGAAGGACACCTATAACCAGATCCAGTCCATTCGGCTCTACTATGACTTCCATGATGTAGACGTTGACCGCTATGTTATCGACGGCAAATACCGCCAGGTCATGCTGTCGGCCCGCGAACTGTCCGCGGAGAAACTTACTGAGCAGGCCCAGACCTGGGTCAACCGCCAGCTGCAGTTCACGCATGGCTATGGGCTGGCGTTAAGTCCGGTCAATGAGATCAGCACTGAAGGATTGCCGATATTGATGGTGAAAGATATTCCTCCCGTTGGCAAGTTCGATATTGAGCAGCCCCAGATATACTACGGGGAAAAGACCAATAACTACGTAATTGTGAATACAACGACACAGGAATTCGACTATCCCCTGGGGGACGAGAATGTCTACGGTTACTATCAAGGAAAGGGCGGAGTGAATATCGGCGGCTTCATTGACCGGCTGGCTTATGCCTGGCAGTTCGGTGATGTAAATATCCTCATCAGCGATGAATTGACCGCCGAGAGTAAGGTGCTGTATTACCGGAACATCAGCGACAGGGTGAAACACATAGCTCCCTTCTTGGAACTGGACAGCGACCCTTATCTGATAACGATTGACGGCAGGCTTTTCTGGATTCAGGATGCCTATACCGTTACTAACCGCTATCCTTACTCCGAACCCCTCGGCGGCAAAATAAACTACATCCGCAACAGCGTCAAGGCTGTTATCGATGCCTACAATGGAGATGTGACTTTTTACATTACGGACGCAGAGGATGCCTTAATCCGTACCTACCAGGCCATCTTTCCCAGTCTCTTTGTTCCGGGCCAACAAATGCCTGATTCCCTGCGGCTACACCTGCGCTATCCCGAAGGGATGTTCAATATCCAGGCAGCAGTATACCAGAGCTACCATATGAAGGATGCCCGGGTATTCTATAACAAGGAAGACCTGTGGGCTGTGCCCAAAGAGGTCTACGCCGGGGCAGAGCAGACCATAGAATCCTACTATATCATCATGCGGCTGCCCGATGAGCAAACAGAAGAATTCCTTCTCATGTTGCCCTTCACCCCCGTTAATAAGAACAATACTATAGGATGGCTTGCTGCCCGCTGTGACGGAGACAACTACGGCAAGCTTATCGCCTATTATTTCCCCAAGGAAAGACTGGTATACGGGCCCAGCCAGATAGAAAACCGTATTCAGCAGGATAC
Source organism: Dehalococcoidia bacterium (assembly GCA_016927965.1). The sequence goes on along the minus strand of JAFGLP010000023.1, from coordinate 6,163 downwards.
GGTTATCACCGAGCAGCTTGCCCTCTGGGGCCGCGGCGGATCCCGGGTCATACGCGGAAACCTGTTGATGATACCTCTGGGTAGTTCCAATCTGTACGTGGAGCCTGTTTTCCTCCAGGCAGAGGCAGGAGGACTGCCGGAACTCAAGCGGGTTATCGTGGCTACGGGTGATAAAATAGCCATGCGGCCAACACTGGAGGAAAGCATCGACGCTATTTTCGGTCCTGCGGTCACGCCGGATAAAGCAGCGGCTTCAATATCCGTCCCGGCAGTAGAGGAAGAGCCGCCTGCTGGGGCAACAGTTGAACAGGACGCTCCTGCGGGACCGCCAATAACTAAAAACGCGGAGATAGCTAACCTGATTGAGCAGGCCCAGCAGCACTACGACTCTGCGCAGCAGTATGTTAAGGACAATGACTGGGCAGGTTATGGCAGGGAGCTGAACGCGCTTAAATCGGTACTGGACCAACTGGCAGAGCTGACGGCTGAGTAGAATATTTCTCCATATAGGATATAAAAGCCTTTTTCATAGCACCTCTCCAACGCCGGTATCATCATGAAAAAGTGCTGCTACCTGCGCCATTTGCCGAAGGATAAACGGTATAAAAAATAGTCCCATGTATTTCCCAGCAGGTTCCCCAGTTGGATCATTTGCAGCGCCAGGTGAATGGCTTCAGCTTTTCCCGGGCCGTAGGTGCCCTGTAGCTTTTTGACAGCTTCGGTATCAGGGTGTGCATTTGATTCAGCCCAGTGCTGAGCGTAAATCACTGCCACTCCCTCTTCCGGCGGGCAGTCGTTAATATCTCCTGCAAGCAGTTTGCCGATCTCCTCCTGAGTGATTCCGCTCTTCAATGCCTGCTTTGCGTGAAAATAGGAACAATACCGGCAGCCGTTTACTGCTGTCACTGCCAGCATCAGCCTCTCCCTGAAAGCCGGCGATAATAATGCATCATCGTTTAGTTCTTTTAACCTGCTCCTGTTTTTAACCGGAAACCAGAGGCCGCTGGCAAGCTCCCCGATGCTGTTATATTTTCTTTTCTTAAATTTCATGGTCATCTGCTTTTACCCAACCGCCCGGATACGGGTAAAGATCACAATATACTTAGTCATTTTAATCTTACACCAGGTTATAGTCTACCGGTTGGTAAAATTTGTTCACCAAAGAAATCCGGTTGATTAGCAAGCCGCAACAATCAGAAGCGATATTACGCTGCTGTATTGCTGAGACAGAGCCGTGCAGCCTGTTTACAGGCCACAGGCTATAATCTCCGGCCGGCGGAGGCCTTATTTAGACACTGTAAAAGGCGGTATTATTATTTATTCTTTACCAGTTTATTTCCGCATTTTTTACAGAATACCGAATCTTTTTCAACAGATGCGCCGCATTTCGGGCAGAAGTTCGGCCTGTCTTCTGCCTCCGCTTCGGTTAAAGCCTTCTTCTCAACTGCAACTGGTGCAACGGGGGTAGTATCAGCTTCCGCAGCAGCGGCCGGCGGCTTGGACGCCCCTGCAGCCGCTGCGGTCCGGCCGGACCGCTTGCCGAGGATAACAAACAAGACCACCAGACCGATAATCAACAGCGCAATGACTGAAAAGATAATAATGGGTACCGTATAGTCGAAAACCCACTGGATTTTCAACGTATAGGGCCCGGTCATAACATGGGTGCCGCTGGAATTCACGGGCTTCATTACCCCGCCCAGCAGCCCCCAGAAATTGGGTATTGGCACCGGCTGCAGTGCCAGGCTGTAGGCCGCATCGCTGTCCTTCAATTCCCAGGAACTCTCGGCAGCGGCTGGATAATCGGAGACTATGTTCAAAAGATAGTATGTATTGTACTCGGCGCTGGCCATACCCGGGCTGGTGACAGTAAAGAACAGGTCACGATTAGGGTTGGGGCTGCCGTCAGGCAGACGCCATTCGCGAAAGACATATCTCTCTCCTTGCTGGCTGCTGGAATCAACGGGACTGGGGGCAGTGCTGCTGAAAGAGCTGCCCACGGTGTAAAAGCCGGTACCGGGAGGCTGAACGATGCCGCCCGGGTTGCTGGCAGTCTCAATGAGCACCTGCCGTGCATAATCGAAGTAGGCATAGTTATCGGTGTCATTCACCATTTTGTAATTCAGCCCGACGACGGCAAACCTAGTACTGGGATCAGTCCCCGGCAAAGTTTCGTCGACCATGACCAAATTACTCTGACACGGATACGACGTAAAAGTCCCAGATGTGCCTCCCGACAGGGTTGCCTCCAACTGGCCGTTAATCAACACTTGAGTCTGACCGGCCGTCAGTCCGGGCCCGATTGCAACATTGAAATCGCAACTGCTGATAGCAGGGATGAGGAAAACATAGTTGGCCCAGCAATCGACTATAAAGATAAAGGGGCGGTCGACCGGCGGACAGCAGCAGGTACCGTTATCCGTGCAGGTAGCCGTCACTGTGTAAATGCCGCACGTGCCCGGTACCGGGATGCCCGATATGGTACCGTTGACGGGATCGGTAACTGAAAGCCCCACCGGCAACCCAGCCGCGCTCCAGAAAAAAGGTCCCACACCGCCAGAGACGGTCATATTCATGGAGTACGGCATATTCTCCCAGGCAACCGGGTAGAAGACCGGGTCGATGACCATATCACAGGGCGGGGGAGCAATGATGTCCCAGTTCACAACAGCAGGTGAACTGGAAAAATCCAGGCTGAAGGGGACAGGAACCAGAGCGGTACACCCGATTGAGAAGCTGCCGGCCGTCCCCCCTGTACCCGGGTCCGGGCAGCCTGAAAGCACTCCCGTATCAGTATCCAGGCTGATCCCCGGCGGCAGCGCTCCCACCGTCCAGAAAAAGAACACCTCCGGCGGCCAGCCGGGCAACGGAGGAGGATTGGCAGAGGGTCCGTGAGTAAATGTAATCGGAGCGATATGCACACATTCCTGCCAGGAAACATTTGTAGGGTCAGGACTCACGACTATATCGGCCTGTGCAGGCGCACTGTCCACCACAATGCCTCCTGCTGCCAGCGTCAATGCGATAATAATAACCAGGCATATCCTGAAAAAGCCTGCTGCATGCCTGCCCTTTATAAAATTCGATATCCTCATCTCTTTCCTCCAGATTCACTCCCTCAAAATAGGACCATCTGCCTGATTAAAGGTACAAATGGCTGCTATCACTTGAGTTGAGTCTGACGGCATGCCGCAGTTGCTTGCGACTGGCTGGAGTAACATGTGCCGCCGACCCTGGTGCAGGAAGCCTGGGTTGTCTGAAACACCTTGCCCCCGCCGCAGCACCAGCACGTAGTAGTCTGCTGACAGGCTTTCACCGCCTCAGCCTGGGTCCGGTAGCAACCGGAAGTGTAAACGGGAGTCTGGTAGACCTGTCCGTTGCTGCAGCACCAGTACGTTACCGGCTGACAGTATTGCGCAGCCTGGACCTGAGTGGTATACCAGGTGCCGCCCAGCTGCGTGCATTGAGTGTTTGTTGACTGATATACCTTGCCGCCGCTGCAGCACCAGCCTGCCTGCTGACAGGCCTGCAAAGCCTGGATTTGAGTGGAGAACCAGTCGCCGCCCAACTGGGAACACTGCGACCGGTTAGTCTGGCCGACCTTGCCGTCCTTGCAGCACCAGCCCTGACAGGCCCGCACTGCTTCAGCCTCCGTACTATACCAGGTAGCCCCCACCTGCATGGCCTGCGCCTTGCTGCCATGGTAGACCATACCCTCGCTGCAGTACCATCCCACCAGCTGCTGACAGGCTCTGACAGCCTCTGCTTCGGCAGCATAATAAGTGCCTCCTGTCTGCATGCACTGTTCCTTAGTGGTCTCAGTGACCTTGCCATCCCGGCAGCACCATATTGTTTCCGGTTCGCTGTAGCAATACCACTGCTGCTGGTTATCAGGGGAGTAATAGCAGGGTTGCTCAGAGCATCTATTGGTAAAACCATGTTCTGCCGCTTCACCAGGCCGCAAACAGCGATTGCATTCGCTGGAGCATCTGGCAAACGGGGGTGTCCAGGCAGACGCAGTCGATAAAGACGTCGGATAAGGAGCAGGGGCCGGGCCTGAAGACTGGGGGCCCCATTTAGGAGTACGCCCTTCAGTCTGGTTGTCAGACCCCGGCGGGACCTGTGAATCCGATCCCGGCTGCAGCCTGGTTTCAAATGATAACATCAGCGCTTTTTTTACTTCGCCGCTCCCGTTTCCGGCAATCAGGACGGCCTCAAATGTATTCATATCGCCGGTTCGTATTTCATAGGTGGTCATGCCGCGGGCAGACCCACGCATGGTGGTTCCCGGGGGGCTGTGGATCTCTTTAATGACTGCCCCGGCCTCAATAACCTGCATATTCGTGGCACCCGCTACCACGAACTTGTAAAGTGCAGATTCGCCATCCCCCAATGTTAAAGGATCAGCAGTGAAGGCCTTGATCTCGGGCGGAATCCCCGTGGCAGACGAAGCAGCAGCACTTTTATCCGCCCCCAAAACGGTAATCACAACCACTGCTAAGCATAAAAATATCCTGTAGATGACTGTAAAATGATTCAACTCTTTGAAATTAGATACCCGCATTTCTCTGCCTCCCCATACTCTGAATAGCGCGGCAACCTTATATAGTATACACCTTTAGATTATGACAACCACAGGGCTATTCTGCCACTGGCCTCGCCTATATGTCAATATTGATTACGCCCTGGATAAAAGCATCAATTAATGACCAGGCAAATGAAAAATAAAGACAATCCTTATATTACGACAGTACCCTGCGTCCCGGTGATATAATGCAGCTTAGAAACGATATCGATCGGGGCAAATAACGGGCTGGTATGGTGAATTATAAAATTCAGATCAATTATATATTTCTTTTTTTGACTCTTACCGCTATATTTTGCTGCTGTGCACCTGAAGACCCGGCGGATACAGCAAGCAAAGTTGCCGCAGAATGGACGGCAAATAATGTCGGTTCTGTCTCTAAAAGCATGGCAGGGCTGATTGTGAGCAACAATCCGCTTATGGAAACAGCCATTACAACAGTAATTACTAACGAGATTAACCAGAGAATTGCCTGGGAATATGCAGCCCCACAAAAATTAGCTGAAGATACGTATGGAGTAGTCACAACAGCCTACACTGAAATAGATCTCTCCCTGCTGGGAAAATACAAAGTTTCAGTGGACTATAATCTATCGATCGACACCAGGGAAAAGCAGGTGCTCAGTGCCGATATGGATGCCGGTTCTTTTACTGTGACCAGACAATAATCCATTCACACCGGGTTAAAGGACTCCACATCGTAAGATTTTCCCGGTTTAGTGAAGATAATGATACTGCAACCACATAAGGTACTATGCGGCCTGAATACATTATAATCCGATATTGAGGCTTCCACGCTTTATGGAACAGTCTTATAATCTCAAGCGCTTTCATTCAACGGTTGAATGAAGCACTCCAGCCCAATGTGAGCCTTAAGCACGACAACAACCACTAACAGGTAACCGCTTCAGTCTATTCTGACCTGCTCCGTCCGGGCACAGGTGTGCGATCCAAAGTAGATTCAAATTCTGTTATTTTTTACTCTTGCTCTTGGCAGCCTCGTATTCAAACGATATCTTGACCTTGGCACGGTAGTTGATCGGCTTACCCTTTTCAACTTGCATATCCAGTTCCATTATTTCGGCCACCCGCATTCCCCGCAACGTCTTCTGTGCTTCTTTGACAGTTGCTGCGGCGGCCTCTTCCCACGATTTAGGGCTGGTTCCAATCAATGTGATAACTTTGTATACAGGCATCTCAACCTCCCTTCCAAATATTTGGACACTGTACTTTTATATTACAAAACAAATAGTTAAAAATCCAATACGTTTTATAATCTGCCTCCTCTCTTGCCCGTACGAATATATATAAACGTCCAGTACTAATACAGTTGATTCGGTATGTCAACAGCCAGTAAAGTGATTCTCTGATCAACTTAATACACTTAATTACAAAAGGAACTGGATCTACTCTTTAATAACAGACTTATAAATCTCGACTCCGCCCGTCGGATGGTCTACATCCCACAGGGGTTCTTCATTGAGGTAAATAATTTCGTTTCCCTTAATGATGCTCATCGCGCAGGGGAAACCAAATACAACCGGAGACCCGTATGTCTCAGTCCCGGACAATGTATAT
>JAFGLP010000164.1 GCA_016927965.1 Dehalococcoidia bacterium | reverse complement strand
TTATCATACAAGAACAACAATATAAATTGAATTGGCTTTAAGCAAAAAATGCTATTAGTGATGGGATGAATTATTATATTATGTCATTGTCGGAAGAATCGTATGAAAGATATCATACAAAAACGGAGTAATGTCATCGTCGGCATGAGCGGTGGGCTGGACTCGTCGGTGGCGGCCGCTTTATTGAAAGAGCAGGGCTGCCGGGTGACCGGCGTGATCATGAAGATCTGGCCGGGAGGGTCCTTGACGGGCAAGGGCAAGAATGGATGCTACGGCCCGGAAGAGCAAGAGAATATAGAAAACGCCAGGAAGATCGCAGCAAAGCTGGATATCCCCTTTCACGTGATCGACCTGACAAAGGAATTTCAAGCGGAAATCCTGGACTATTTTTGCCATGAATACCTTTCGGGCCGGACCCCCAACCCCTGCATCAGGTGCAACCGCACCATCAAGTTCGGCGCATTGGTGAGCAGAACCGCCTCCCTGGGCATAGATTACGATTATTTCGCCACCGGGCACTATGCATGTATCGAGTATAACGAAGGCCGCGGGCGTTACCTGCTGAAGAAAGGCCACGATAATAAAAAGGACCAGTCCTATTTTCTCTATGCCCTATCGCAGGAACAGCTTGGACGCACTTTTTTCCCGCTGGGCGGCATGTTCAAGGATGAGGTGAGCGAGATCAGCGTCAGGCTGGGATTGGGTGTGGAGAGCAAGGGGGAGAGCCAGAACTTCGTCTGCGGCGGCTACAGATCGCTGTTTAAAACGTCCACATTGCCCGGTGAGATAGTGGATAAACAGGGGAATGTGCTTGGTAAGCATAATGGTATCGAGCATTTCACCATCGGCCAGCGCAAAGGTCTGAGGCTGGCATTCAAAGAACCGCTGTATGTGACGTCTATTGATGCGGAGAAAAGCCGGGTAATGGTGGGGCCAAAAGACGAACTGTACACTGGCTGGCAGATAGTCGGGACTTTGAACTGGATTGCCATTGAGGAGCTGACAGGCCCTTTGGAAGCAACGGCCAGGATCAGGAATGCCCATAAGGGCTACGAGGCGATTATTTCACCGGAAGGGGAAGGCCGTGTAAAAGTATCATACAAAGAACCTCAGATCGGGGCGGCGCCAGGCCAGGCCATTGTATTCTATGATAAGGACACGGTCATCGGCGGCGGGATAGCATAGTAACAATATATCAGGCCGCAATTGAACGCAGCATTAGGTGTGCTACTTGGTTTCACCGGCGGATTCCTATACAATAATACAAAACGCTCCGGATATATAAAATGAAGTGGTTCGGCTGCCTGTTCACCATACTGGCTATTATATTAATAATTTTCGTGCTGACACACCTCTCCGAGATATGGGGCTTTCTTGAAGGGCTGCTGCACAGCTAGCCCATTAAGTTAGATTTCTTGAAATTTCCTGCAGATGTGTACCTGTCTGGTTATGTGTGTCCTTCCTTCCTTCCTTCCTTCCTTCCTGTGTAATCAACGTATTGGGCTGTTTGCTAATAAGAGCTAGCATCTCCGCCTGTCATTGACCTCTGTCCGCATCCGTATTATTCTTTATATTGTCTATTAAAATAGTAGACAATTGGATAACGGGGATATGGATGAGGATATCGACAAAAGGAAGATATGCCACCAGAGCGCTGCTTGACATCGCCCGGCGGTACGGAAAAAGCCCGGTGCTGCTAAAGGACATTTCCGCACGGCAGGGTATTCCTCTGCGCTACCTGGAGCAGATTGTGAGGCCGCTGGTTTCTGCGAAGATTATAAAAACCAGGCGCGGCCCCGGGGGTGGAGTAATGCTTGCTAAACCCCCGCAAAAAATCAGGATGATCGATGTTATTCAGTTGCTGGAAGGCCCGCTATCGCCCATCGAATGTGTGGGTGACCGTGAATATTGTACACGCGCCCCGCAGTGCGCAGTACGCGAACTGTGGAGCGACCTGGCCCGTGCCATGAGCGGCGTGCTGGAATCCACCACGTTGCAGGATTTGTTGGAGCGCCAAAAGAAAAAGAGTCCTGACAGCGGGATTAACTACGGTATTTAGGAGTTATAAATGCCCGGAGATAGAAAAATAAAGAAGGTCAGTTTTAAAGGGCTGGAACTGCCTGAATTGACGCGTGGCATCGCCAGAGACTCAATGGAGCTGATAGGCAATACGCCGCTGGTGAGGTTGAATAAGGTCACCGACGGCGCCGGTGCGCAGGTTGTTGCCAAGCTGGAATCTTTCAATCCCCTGGGCAGTATTAAGGACCGCATCGGAGTTTCCATGATACTGGCAGCCGAGGAGAAAAAACTTCTCAAAAAGGATACCGTGTTAGTCGAGCCGACCAGCGGGAATACGGGAATAGGGCTGGCCTTCGTGGCCGCAGCTCGCGGCTACAAATTGATTTTAACCATGCCGGATTCGGTCTCGCTGGAACGCCGGCAATTGCTGGCTATCCTGGGTGCGGAGCTGGTGCTTACACCCGGGGAGCAGGGCATGGCAGGTGCAGTGGCCAGGGCAGAGGAACTGGCGGCGGACCATAAAAACTACCTGCTGCTGCAGCAGTTTAAAAACGAGGCCAACCCGGAGATACATAGGGTGACCACGGCCGAAGAGATCTGGCGTGACACGGAAGGTATGGTCGATATGTTGGTGGCGGGAGTGGGGACCGGTGGCACGATTACCGGTATTGCGGGCAAACTGAAGGAAAAGAAGAAGAGCTTTAAGGCGATTGCCGTGGAGCCTGATACCTGCCCGGTGCTCTCGGGAGGCAAACCGGGACCCAATAAGATACAGGGCATCG
>JAFGLP010000163.1 GCA_016927965.1 Dehalococcoidia bacterium | reverse complement strand
CTGTTCAGCGACAAGTTTACTGCCCGTCCGCCTGCAGTGATACTCCCCGAAAGCACCGAAGAGATACAGGGCATTGTCAAAGTATGCAATAGATACAGGATCATGTTCAGGGCACACTCATCCGGCTGGAGCTGCCCGGCCATCTCCTCAAATGAAAGCTTCCTGCCTATCGATATGCGCCGGATGAACCGGATAGTGGAAATCGATGCCCGCAACAAGTACGCTGTGGTCGAATCCTACGTCTCCATGCAGCATCTGTTGCTGGAGACAATGAAAGTTGGCCTGCGGCCGCATACGATCGGCTGCGGACCCAGCGGCGGCATACTGGCCAGTGCCACATCCAACTTCGGCTGCGGTAATACCAGCATCAGCAGTGATTTTGGAGGGCGGGTTCCACTGGGCGTGGAATGGGTGCTGCCGGATGGGGAGATACTGCGCCTAGGTACAGCGGGAACAGGCGCGGGATGGTTCAGCGGGGATGGGCCCGGTCCCAGCCTGCGGGGGATCATGCGGGGTTACGGAGGCGCCACCGGCGGCCTGGGGGTTATAACAAGGGCAGCGGTCAAATTGACGCCATGGTACGGACCCAAAAGGTTAAAAGCCAGCGGCAAACCTAATTTATATGACATCGAAGTGCCTGACAATTTCCAGATAGTCACGGCTGCCTTTCCCACTCGCGACCAGTTAACCGACTTCTTCGTTCTCGCAGTCGAAGAAGCCATCGCTTATGGTATTCACAGGAGCCCGGCAGCCATGCTGGCCATACTGGTAACTTCATCAGCAGACGACTTCTGGCAAATGGTAAGCACCTCTCCCCCCGAAGCCGGTGAAGCACTAAAATTCCTGGCTGTAATCATGCTTGATGCCGCCTCTCCTCGGGAGATGCAGTACCGCTATGACCTGCTACAGAAGATTATGGAAAAGACCGATGCCATGAACTTTCCCATGGACCCCTCGCTTATGGGTCCTGCTTTCCGTAATATGGTGACCGGACAGGGCCAGCAGCGCGTCTTCAATGTTACCAGTGGCTTCCTAACCGCGGCTGTTAATGAAGAAAGCTGGGACTCGGTAAAGCTGCTGGCGCAGCGCACCGCCGAGGAGCTCTATGCCAAGTATGAAGCAGAAGGCAAAATAGCGATCACGGGTGAAAATCCGTGGTTCTCTGCTATCGGAGACAGCTTTGCCCATACTGAAAGCGTGGTAAACTACGACCAGTTCGATCCCGAATCGATCAGGTCCGTCAAGCAATTGCTGCAGGAGGCGGACTTCAAGCTGCCTGAATGGCGTCTGGCCGTTGGAGGCGCCGAGGGCTGCCTGAGCTTTAATGAAGCCAGCGAGAAAGCCGCCGCTCCGTATTGCCTGGAATTCCTTGGCTACGAGAAGAAAATCAAGCAGGCTTTCGACCCGAACCTTGTTTCCGAGTCATCGTTCTATGTAAAACCATAGACATGTAGTAAGCTGTCAGGCTTCGATACCCTTTTTATCCGACTTCCACTGACGAGGGCGTTTCATTTGCAAACAGCCAGTATTTATACGATAGTTGTCTAAGAACCACTAATATGTGATAATATTATAATATTTGATTATTCTCTGTCGAACAATCTACTCTGTATAGAATTAAAGGAGAGGTAAGTGTTAAGAAAAAGCGTCCCTGGATTAATCATCTGGTGCATTGTCCTGTTTATGCTGGCAGCCTGTGCGCCATCCGCAGCCAGCCAACCCACAGAACCGGCCGCCTATCAACTGAGCGATATCGACGACGCCCGCCATGAATTGCCGGTCGGGGAAAACTATGAGTGGTGGTATATGGATGCCTCTTTCGACAATGGATACTCCTTTGTAACATCCTGGCAGATTATCAGCGCAAAAGTTAAAGGTGAACTGACCACCCTCAGGCTGATACAATTCTCCATTTACGACTCACGGGGTGAAAAAACATTCAGACTGCCATTTTTTAATGAAGAAAACAGCAGCGTCTCCAAAACATCCTGCGATGTCGTAATGGGCAGCAATTTTATTAAAGGGACATACCCAAAGTACGAAATCAAATTCCTGGATAATAACGCCGGTTGTGAATTGACCTTTGAAAACCTGACACAGGGCTTCAGGAACCCGCCAGACGGCGTTACATATTTCAGTCGGGATCCTGACCGGTATATGGGGTGGGTTATTGCTCAGCCCAAGGCCAAAGTCACCGGTAAATTAATCCTTGACGGGAAGGAAATACCTGTCAGCGGAACAGGCTATCACGATCATAACTGGGGCAACACCATGCTCAATGATATATACAATTACTGGCACTGGGGACGCATCATGAGCCGAGATTATACCTTTGTATATTCGGTCGGCGAATCATCGAAAGTAACAGGCAGCAAACCAATGTCGGTGCTGGTATCCTTTAAAGGGCATGATTTAATCGATCTGACCGATAAACTTTACGGTGATTTCAACGACCTTACCCTGGATGAAGTAACGGCAATAAGCTATCCGAAGACGCTGATACTTAGGCCAGAAAGCCCGAATGTAACCGGCACCATTACAAATAAAGTAACGGAGCTTGTTGAGAATGATCCTTTACCGGGAATGGAAAAGGGGGCAGGCAACGGGTATCTCCGTTTTCTCTCCGACTGCGATCTACAATTAAATGTTAAAGGCGAGAAAATTGACGCCCAATCCAAACTGATCCACGAGTTTATACACTTCTAGCTATACCAAAACGTCTCGGCAAGATGGCAGAGATATTAATATCTCTACCAAAGTCAAAATAATTAATGTGCTATAATAGGCAAGCTCCTGAGAGAGCGCTCGCTCTATCAAATTCAATAATGCAAAATCAGGTGCAGTTTATGTATACAAGGAGATTTAAATGACAAGAAAGTTTTTACCCAAGCCTATAATCAATAGTATCCTCACGTCCATGCTATTTACGGCGATACCGTCGGCACCAACAGGCAAACCGGAACCGGTAGACTCGGCAGCTTATCAAATCAAACCCATCGACGACGCCTATCATCAATTCACATCCGAGGAATATTTCGAATGGTGGTATATGGATGCTTCTTTTGATAATGGGTACTCCTTTGTAACATCCTGGCAGATGGCAAACATGAAAGCAAAGGGAATTCCTACGCCCTTCAGGCAAGTGGAGTTCTCTATATATGATCCCCAGGGCAAGAAAACAGCTGTGATAACTGCATTCAAAACAGATGAATACAGCTCCTCGCCTAATTCCTGTGATGTCACCATGGGAAATAATCATATTAAGGGCAACTATCCAAGATGGGATATCGAATTCATGGATGGCAACCTGGGATGCAAATTGACTTTCGAAAGCCTGACGCAGGGATTTAGAAAGCCGCCTGACGGCGCTAAATATTTCAGCCAGTCTCCTGTGAGGTATCTAGGATGGGTAATCGCTCAACCCAAGGCTAAAGTCACCGGTAAACTAACCGTCGATGGCAAGGAGATACCTGTCACAGGAGTAGGATATCATGATCATAACTGGGGCAACTGCCGGATGCCGGAACTATATAGTTGGTGGCACTGGGGACGTTTCCTGAGCCCGGATTACACCATCATATACGCAGCCGGTAAGTCGTCGGCAATAACCGGGGAGACGCCCCAATCATCATTAATCGTTTTTAAAGGCCATGATTTAATTGAATTTTCCGAGCAGATATATGCAGAACCCGGAGAGCTTACCCTGGACGAGGTAACGGGCGTAAAGTACCAGAAAAAACTAGTGCTCAGGATGGAAAGCCCCTTTGTTAAAGGTTCCATCACACACAATGTGAAAAATCTGGTGGAGAACAATCCCACGCCTGCTCATAAACCGGGGCAGGGAAGAGGATACCTGCGCTTCCTCTCCGACTGTGACATTGACCTCAATATTAAAGGTGACCAAATAAAGACCAATACCATGCTGGTACATGAGTACATGCAGGTCGCCAAAAGCCAGTAGTATTGAGCTAACAAGATGGCAGAGGGTGTTTCCCTCTGCCATTTTTCATTCGTATTTACTTAATTCGTCAAACCAGAAATCTACATCTGTAAGAGGATATTCATCGAGATAAACACTCTCTTCACCCCTGATTTCGGCCATGGCGCAGGGATAGCCAAAAGCGATAGGCATACCAAATGTCCTCGTCCCTGTCAATTTATAAGATCCTATGAATGTGTCGATAATATTTGATTTAAAAGCATCCATAACTTCATCGGGATCAATGCTGCCGGCATGCTGACAGGCCTCAAGATACTGAGCCGTCTGGTTTAAGCCAACGACGAAAGATCCGTAATGCGGCATGGGTTTCCCGTAGGTCTCCTGGAACCTGTCCCTGATCTTTTCAGCTATCTCCAGATAGCGCGGCGCTACCACGGTTTTCTTAAGCTCCCAGGGCACAGTCTGATTTCCTATGATACCCTGTATAGCATCGGCGCCGGCTATTTTTTCCAATATGGGTATATCGTTGTCCGAGCCGCTGGAGAGCGGCACCTTAAATCCCAGCTCATGGCATTGCTTGGCCATGAGGGCTATATCAAGCAGCGTACCGCCATTATAGATAATCTGCGCACCCTGTTCTCTCATCTTGATAAGATATGGTACAAAGTTGGTGGTACCAGGCGGATACATAATACGCAGGTTTTTTACACCTTTTTTTGCCTCCAGCCACCTGTCTACCGGCCCGGCAGAAGAGCCAATAGACTCTTTGGCACCTTCGGGGCCCGTCCAGCATATAGTCTTGGCTTCAGGATAAGCTTCCATTGCAACTATCGCCTGATTCAAAGTGTACTGCCCCAAGGGTAACCCGACTATAACGTACTTGTCCCTCTGAGGATCGATGTAAACATCAGCGCCTGAACGAGCAATAAAGATAATTTTATCAGGATTGGTCAAAGGGGCCACGGCCGCATATCCGGTGCCGAAATATCCGACAATGGCAGAGACTCCTTCATTGTATATCAGTTTCCTGGCGGCAGCCGCCGAGGGGGCCACCTGCATGCCGTCATCAGCGTAATACATCTCAATCTTATAAATACCATTGCCAATTCTTACACCGCCGGACTCATTCAGTAGTGAGACATAGATATCCATGTCCTTCCTAGTTTCCTCACCGTACATGGAAGCAGCCCCTGTGAAGGGCATGATGCAACCAATCTTAAGAGCCTCAACTTCCGCTGGTGCCGTTTCTGCTTGTCCAAGGCACGCATTACCTAAAAGCATGCTAACAATGAAGATCATACATGATAAAAACGCCAGAACCTTCTTAAAATACATGCCAGCAACCTCCCTTTACTAATATTAATATTGACTTATTCATTATACCATAATTTGTACACTTACGAACCTACATTAAGATCAATAAAATACTGTATAATCAACAATTTTTTAGCTAAAATCGGAGTATAATTCGGATATATCTGCCCTCAAAATCATTCCTGTAGAACACAGGACAAATTTGAATATTAGATCATTTATGATACACTTTAGTGTAGTGACATTATTAATAGATTGAATATTCAGGTAATTATATGTTCAAAAGTGTTATATCGATACGGCATAAGCCAAAGTAAACCACAGCTCCGTGAGGATTTTAACCGAATTTAGACACTGAAAAAACTCTATTAGTTTATGCGTCCACAGAAGTCTGGATTTTTAATAAGAATTAACGTATAGTTACATTGTATCAGGCAGTTTGTATGGGCAATGAGGCACATAACACAGTTCGTCCTTGTTTTGCGGCTGTCAAGGCGTATCTTTTCTACATTATTGGACGTATTCAAGCAAAAGTCGGGGTAACAGGAGATATTTATTATAGTGATTGACCTCAAGATGCTGTTTTCACCTTTTAAAATCAAAAACCTTGATCTGAAAAACCGCATAGTCATGCCGCCAATGACCACCAACCTAGCCGATCCCGACGGCCATGTTACAGATAGTATGATCGATTATTACGCAGCGCGGGCCAGGGGTGGGGTTGGCTACATCGTGGTAGAATCAGCCTGTATCGAGCCTGCCGGCAAACTGATGGCTCTCAGCCCAGGCATCTGGGACGACGAGATGGTGGCAGGATGGAAAAAACTGGCCGATGCCTGTCATAAAGGCGGGGCGAAGGTAGCACTACAGATCGCACATGCAGGCAGGCAGGCTACATCCATATTCACCTATGAGACCCCACGCGGGGTATCGGCTGTAGCCGACCCCTTTCTACAAGAACTGCCGGTCGAGCTCACTGCCGCAGATATCGAGGACCTGCTGTCCAAGTTCACTGACGCTGTGACTAGGGCTCTAGAGGCCGGGTTCGATGCCATAGAACTGCATATGGCGCACGGATACCTGCTATCGCAATTTCTTTCCCCACATTTCAATAAGCGCACAGATGAATATGGCGGCGGATTGATGGGAAGGCTGAAATTCCCAATTGAAGTAATCAAAAAGACACGCAGCATTGTAGGCGACCGGTATCCCATCCAGGTACGCCTTAATATGGAAGAAGCAGTCCCCAACGGCAGGAAGCTGGGGGAGACCATGCTACTGGCGCCGATTCTTCAGAATGCAGGCGTAGATTGTTTTCACTTCACGACATCGGTATTTACAGACCTGCTGTACGGTCATAAGCTGGTGCAGTGGGTATCCAATATAGGCAATATGGGCACGCCACCGGCTAATTATACGGGCATGACCAAGGAGATGAAAACGGTACTAACCGCGCCGGTTATCGCCGCCAACCGGATCAACGACCCGCTGATTGCCGAGATGGTACTGCGCCAGGGCCGTTGCGACCTGGTAGCTATCGGCCGCGGGCTGATTGCCGACCCTGAACTGCCGGCTAAGGCCAAATCAGGCAGGCTACAGGATATTAATATGTGTATCGGGTGCAACGAAGGCTGCCTGCAGAGGCTGAATTTCGGCACTGCCATTACATGCACGGTGAATCCCGCCGTAGGAAAAGAGAAAGAGATGGATCTGACGCCCGCAGAGAAACGGAAAAAGGTCATTGTTGCAGGAGGAGGGCCCGGTGGTATGGAGGCCGCACGCATCGCCGCCCTAAGGGGACATGATGTTACCCTTTACGAAAAAACGGAAAAATTGGGAGGTCAACTGAACTTGGCCTGCGTGCCACCCACCAAGCAGGAGCTGACCGAACCCGTGATATGGCTATCCAGACAGATTACCGGAGCCGGTGTAAAAATAAGATTGAATATGGCTCTGACCATGGAGGAGATGGAAAAAGAGAGGCCGGATGTTTTGATCGTGGCTACTGGCGCATGGCAGACGGATGTACAAATACCGGGAGCTGACGGGCCTAACGTTGTCACAGCCTGGGACATACTGTGCGGCAAGTCATGGGTTCCGTTCCATATTGATTTTACCCCTGCCAGTATCGTTGTGGTGGGCGGAGGAGAACTGGGTGCTGAAACAGCCGATTTACTGGCTGAAGCTAATAAAAACGTAACAATCATAAGCTCCACTGACGATATTGCACTGGAAGTCAATACCATGTTAAGGCCCGCTCTGCTTTCACGGCTTGCCGTCAACGGAGTTAAGATTATTACACAGGCTAGGGTAAAAATCATTGAAGAGGATTCCATCACCTATGAAAAAGATGGCAAAGAGCAAAGGATTAAGGACATCGACGGGGTAGTCTTGGCGGTAGGCGTTAAACCGGTGAATGAACTGGCAGCACAGGCAAAAGAAAAGGTATCCGAGTTATATATTATCGGAGATGCAGCCGAGCAGCGTAAAGCACTGGAGGCGATTGCCGAAGGTGCTGCAGCAGGCAGGCAAATATAACCCCCTCTTATCTGATAATATATTATTGTTTATTAACAGGCGCTGGTAAAAAAGTATATTATATATTAATTATATAAGGAGGTTGATATGGCGTCAGTATCTGCAAAACCATGGTTGAAGCACTATGATGTAGGAGGACAGGGATTAATTATTCTTCCCGAATCGATCAAACCCTATCCCAGGGAACCGCTTTTCTCAATCCTTGATAAAAGTGCCGCTGCGTATCCTGACAATCACGCCATTCATTTCAAGGATAAGACATTTACCTACAAACAATTAAAGGAAATGGCTGACAAAATTGCTCATGCGCTGGCGGACCTGGGGGTGAAACGCGGAGACTGCGTCTCAACATACCTGATCAACAGCCCTCAGTTCGTCATCAGCGATTTCGGTATATTAAAAACCGGCGCCACGCATGTACCATGCAGCACCCTGCATAAGGGTGATGAGCTGCTGAGGGAGGTACAGGGTTCTGGTGCTGAGACGCTCATCTGCATGGACAGTACGCTTGATGTTGTTAATCAGATAAAAGATCAGACCCAGTTGAAAAGGATCATAGTTACTTCACTCGATGATTTGGTGAATGATAATCAGGAACCGGTAAAAATACCAGGCACAATTCATTTTCTCGATCTTCTGACTAAATACTCACCCGAGCCTCCGCAGGTGAACATTGATCCGGTGGAGGACGTAGCCGAACTGATATTCACCGGCGGGACAACAGGCGATCCCAAAGGAGTCATGCTTACACACGCCAGCAAGCTGGCCAATCTGGCACACATGACATGGGCACTGGGTCCCGTTGCCGATATGGTAAGGGGAGCATTGTCATGGCTGGTAGCTGTCCCACTGTTCCACCAGATGGGCATGACGATCACGCACCTTTGTATTTCTATGGGTTTTGAGACTTATATAGTCGCAGATCCTAGGGACATTAATACTATCGCCAAGATCCTGAAAGAGAATCAGCCGAACGCATGCTCATGCGTACCGACCCAGTACGCCAAGCTGCTGGAGATGGACCTGGGCAAACTGACCACGTCGTTTACGTCTTCCACATCTCCGTTAAGAAGCGAACTGACTTCCAAATTTAAAGAGGCTACCGGGGCAGAGATCGGAGATTCCTACGGCGCCACAGAGTGCGGAGGTGGCACTCATGCAAACATAGCGTCAAGCGACCTAGTAACGGAAAAGAAACCAGGGTCGATCGGTGTGCCTTTCCCTGACACCGAGGTAAAGATAGTTGACCCCTCGACCGGCAAAGAGATCGATTCAGGAGAGGAGGGAGAGCTATGGGTACGTGGCCCGCAGATCATGAAAGGCTATTGGCCGACACCCGGTAGCGGGTTGATCGACGGCTGGCTGCCGATGGGCGATATCGTGAAGATGGATGAGGACGGCTATTTCTACATCACTGACCGCATCAAGGATATGGCCAATGTGTCCGGCATGAAAGTATATACCATATTGGTAGACAAGGTGCTTTACGAACACCCCGGCGTCGATATGGCCGCCGCTATCGCCGTGCCCGATCCGGAGCGCCCGGGCAGTGACAGGGTTAAAGCTTATATAAAGCTAAAGGAAGAATACAAGGATAAAGTCACGGAAAAGGAAATTATCGACCTTTGTAAAGAGAAGCTCTCGGCTTACTCGGTTCCTAAGTATGTTGAGTTTCGTGATGACCTGCCGATTAATCCGCTGGGGAAAATTATGAAACGCAAATTGCGGGATGAGGAAATCGCCAAGTCTAAGTAGCCGAAATAGGTGGCTGAGACAACCTGCTTTAATTCAATAAGTGAGAAGACATTCCAATAATAAAAGTGCAGGATACACATTCATAATATGTAAGGTGTATCCTGCATTTTGTTTTTCAGTCCCTTCTAGGCTACGCAATGCATCCTGTTGATGCTGAAGTCGATTCTTATTGAGTTATGATAGATTTATATACATCTATACCCCCGACCGGATGATCGACATCCCACAGGGGTTTTTCGTTTAAATAGACCAGCTCCTTTCCCTTAATAATGCCCATGCCACAGGGATAACCTACCACCACGGGTGATCCGTAGGTTTCTTTTCCTGACAATGTATACTTACCCAAAAAGGTTTCAATCGTCCCGCCCCGCAGGACCTTCATGACCTCGTCGGGGTCTATCGTGCCAGCCACCTGTACACCTTCAAGATAATGACCCATAGTAGGACATCCCACGCCGAAACCGCCGGCAAACAGATCCTTTCCTTCATACATCTCATCATATTTCGCCTTTATCCTGTTGGCCATGTCCAGATACCTGGGGGCTACTTCCACCTTTTTCAGCACCCAGGGGAAACTGTAATTGCCACAAATGCCCTGCATGGCTTCATCGCTGCCGACAATGCCTCTCAATACTTTTAAATCCACAATAGCCCCGTTCTGGATAATCGGCCATTTATATCCCAACTGGTAGCGCTGCTTTGCCAGCAGACCGTTCTCTATGGGATTGGCAAAGGTGAAAAGCACATCCACTCCCATATCTGCCATCTTGGAGATATAGGCCGTAAAATTGGTGGTACCTTCAGGATAATACAACCGGACGCTCTTAAAACCGTATTCTTTCTCAATGGCTTCATCAACGGGGCCATATATTTTTTCAATTTCCACATTACCGCCTGCTGCACCCGTCCAGCAAAGTGTTTTTAACTGTGGGAAAGCCTGCATTACCGCTACGGCCTGGTTGACAGACATCTCTATTGCGGGAAAACCAAATATCGAATAGGGTTCTTTTTCTGCGTTATATGCACCCATATTTATGGTAGATGAATTTAATATCACTTTCTCTGGAGTAGTAATACCCGCAATAGTCGAGTAGCCCAGACCAAAATAACTTATAATTGCCTTGACGCCTTTGTCATATACCAGGCTCCTGGCAGCAGCGGCATCGGCAGCGGGACTCATGGGGCCATCGGCAAAATATAATTCCACTGTATACATGTCATCGCCGACCTTGATTCCGCCGTCTCTATTGATCTCATCGGCATAGATCTCCAATACAGGCCGTACTTGGAGCCCCCACTGGGCGCCGGGACCGGAGAAAGGCATGACACTTCCGATTTTCAATACTTTTCCTTCTTCAGGGGCAGCAGCGGGAGCAGCAGTGCAGGCAGCCATACAGACTACAATCAGTATGATAATAAGACATGTTGAAACTTTTTTCATAGACAACATCGCAACACCTACCCTTTTAATTTTAATTTAGATTATTAGATTTTTACATACTTAATTGTGCTTTATTATATCAGCATCCACAAGCTGATGTGCGTCAGGTCCTGTCTAAGCAATTATCCAATATCTAATATGCAGTCATCATCGGGCAGGCCCGTCCTCATAAGTTCGTTCTATCAACGGGCAATCCTACCGGCCACCAGCGCCGCAACTACGGTTAACAGCAGCAGGTGGCAATATATTACTGGGCAACCCGTTTGACTTACTCTAAATCTACCCAAGCTCAACATGAATTACAGATTGCCATCAATAATATCGATCCCACTTAATTTCTGGGCATCATGACGCCACCGACCGGATGGTCAACATCCAGTAAAGGCTTTTCGTTTAAATAAACAAGTTCCTTTCCCTTAATGATGCCCATGCCACAGGGATAACCTACTACAACAGGTGACCCGTAAGTCGTGGAACCCGATAATGTATATCTGCCAAGGAATGTTTCTATAGTGCCGCCCCGTAACACGCTCATGACCTTGTCCGGATCAGTAGTACCCGCCAGATGGACACCCTCAAGATAATGACCCATCTGGGGAGCTCCAGCACCAAAACCACCGGCAAACGGCTCCTTTCCTTCATGTGTCTCTTTATATATCGCCCGTATCCTGTTGGCCATGTCAAGATACCTAGGAGCTACTGTAACCTTCTTTAACACCCAGGGGAAGCTATAGTTGCCGCAAATGCCCTGCATGGCTTCGTCACTGCCAACAATGCCACGTAATACACCTAAATCGACAATGGCCGCGTTCTGGATGATCGGCCAATCATATCCCATCTGGTGACGCTGTTTTGCCAGCAGTCCGTTCTCGATGGGATTAGCGAAGGAGTACAGAGCATCCACTCCCATATCTGCCATCTTTGAGATATAGGCTGTGAAATTGGTTGTACCTTCAGGATAATACATCCTGACGCTTTTAATGCCGTATTCTTTCTCAATAGCTTCATCAACAGGACCGAATATTTTTTCAACTTCCACATTTCCGCCCGCTGCACCCGTCCAGCAAAGCGTTTTATATTCAGGGAAAGCTTCCATTACAGCCATAGCTTGGTTGATACTCATCTCAACAGCGCAATATCCAAATATTGAATATGGTTCCTTATCAGCATTATAGGCACCCATGTTGATAGTGGAGGAAACAAAAATAGCTTTTTCCGCGTTAGTGATCGGGGCTATTGTCGAGTACCCCAAACCAAAATAGCTGACGATTGCCTTCACGCCCTTATCATATAGCAGGCTCCTGGCGGCAGCGGCATCGGCAGCAGGGCTCATGGGGCCGTCGGCAAAATATAATTCCACTTTGTACATATCATCGCCCACTTCCAGCCCGCCGTCTTTATTGATCTCATCAACATAGATTTCCAGTACCGGCCGTATCTGGAGCCCCCACTGGGCGCCCGAGCCGGAAAACGGCATAACACAACCTATCTTTAAGACCTTTTCTTCAATAGGTGCGGCTGCCTCATCTGCCACACAGGCAACCATGGTAACGGCAACCAGGGCAACAAGAACACATGCAACAATACTGTTTACAGATTTCATGACAACGCTCCCGAAAGTATATTTGGTTTTATACGCCGAGGTATGCTTTTATCACATCGGGGTCCTGCAGTAATTGAGCGCTGGGGCCCTCTTTACGTAATTCTCCATTTTCAAGTACATAAGCATAATTGGACAGATTGAGACCCATACGCGCATTCTGCTCAACAAGAAATAGCGTATGCCCTTCCTTTTGCAGTGCTTTCATCTGGTTTTCCAGATTTTTACAGAAGATCGGACTTAATCCCAATGACGGCTCATCCAAAAGGATCAGCTTCGGGTTCGCCATCAGCGCACGGCCGATAGCCAGCATCTGCTGCTGCCCGCCGCTCAATCTCATTCCCTTGGCATGGGGCCGTTCTTTCAAGGCAGGATAAAGCCGATATACCTTATCCAGATTCTCAGCTATCTTTTTCTTGTCTTTCTGCATGTAAGCGCCGACCATCAGGTTCTCCATTACCGTAAGCAGGGGGAATATCTTCCGTCCTTCCGGCACCTGAATGACGCCCTTCTTGGCAATCTGCGGAGCTGATAAAGTATCTATTCTTTCACCGTTAAACCAGATCTCACCCTTGGCGGGCTTGACCAGTCCGCTGATAGTATTAAAGATTGACGACTTCCCGGCACCGTTGGCACCGATTACGGTTACGAAATCACTTTCGTTGACCTTCAGCGACACACCCCGGACGGCCTCTACGCCCAGATAACTTATGTATACGTCACGTAATTCCAGTAATACTGACATATTATTATTCAACCCCCAGGTAAGCTTCGATAACGTCTTTTCTTTTCATCACTTCTTGAGGTTGGCCATCAGCTATCTTGTGGCCGAAGTCCAGCACGATCAGTCTGCTACAGAGGCTCATAACAGACTTGATGTTATGCTCGATCAACATAATAGTAACACCTTTTTCTACTATCTTCCTGATGCTTTTCGAAACTACTTCCACCTCTGACGAATCCATGCCGGCCAAGGGTTCATCGATCAGCAGCAGTTCAGGATCGGCTGCCAGCGCCATTGCCATACTCAAAATGCGCTGCTTGCCATGAGGCAATCCCTGCGCCAGCGACAGGCTGTAATCATTAAGCTCGAAGGTATTAACTATCTCCTGCGCTTTTACAAGTTTAGCCTTCTCTTCTTTTAAGTACGGTTTGGTATTAAAAAAGGACTGCCACAAATTTGTCTTGTCCGAGAGGTAACAGGCCCTGAAGATATTCTCCAGCGTTACGGTATCCCAGTAGACTATATTCTGCTGAAAAGTCCGGACGATGCCTTTTGCAGCGATTTTATCAGCTCTCAATCCGCTGATGTTCTCACCTTTATATATGACCTGCCCTTCCGTCGGATGATAATAACCGCTGATTACATGCAGCAGCGTCGTCTTGCCCGACCCGTTCGGCCCGACAATGCCGACTATCTCACCTTTATTTACCTCGAGATCGATGCCGTCCAGTGCCAATAGACTCCCAAAAGCTTTTTTTACACTTTTTAATTCAAGTAATGCCATATCTTTTTACACCATCCAAGCTTTCATTGCTTGGTCACAGCCGATTTATTTTTAAAGATACTCTTTATCCATAAAGGGAACTTATACTGCAACTCAACCAACCCGTTGGGCAGCACAAATATCAGCAGGATAACCACCACGCCGAAAACGAGCGGCCGCAGCCCTTCCAGATGGATCTGCATAATGGTACCAAAATAACTTACAATGAAGGCTCCTATTAAAGGTCCCGCAATAGGCGACCATAGCCCGCCGATCACACACATGATCAATACGATGGTAGACTGGCCGCTGGCAAAAATAGGCGGCCCCACCCAAGAAAGGTAGTACACATAAAATGCTCCTGCTATCCCGGTAACAAAAGCTGCCAGTGTGAACATAATCACCCGATACTTCATAAGATACATTCCGAGATGTTCGGATAAAAGTGGAGCTACAGCTGTGCTCCTCACAATGGTTCCTAGACGACTTCTGTCGATACGCCAGAACATCAGCGCAAATAATATGACAAGGAAGACAATAATGTAGTAATAAGGCAGTTTTGTAATAGCGAAATTAATAACGACGCTGCCAATATTGACAACCGGAGCACTGATTGCTATGCCTGTCATGCCCGATGTTACCGTATCCCAGTTCTTGGCAATTATAGTGATGATTTCACCAAAAGCCAGTGTGGCGATGGCAAAATACAGCCCTCCCATGCGCAAAACAACGATTCCGATCAGGAAAGCAACTATGGCTGATGCAACACCGCCAATCAATAATGACAGCCAGAAAGGAGACCCGGCCTTTGTCGCTACCAGGGCAGCGACGTAACCGCCTATAGCCATGAACGCTGCCTGCCCTAAACTTAGCTGGCCACTGCGGAAAACGGCTGCAAAACCCAGCGCAAATAAGCACATCACTCCCGCTTCAATCAATATCGACAGTACGAAGCGATCCTTAATAACCAGAGGAAATGCAACTACTATAACAACAAACGTTATCAATAATATAAGGGGTATTTTAGATTTAAATTTTGAAAATTCCATCTGCCGCTATTTCTCCGATATCCCGAATAATCCTTCAGGCCGCACCAGCAATATAGCTATCACCAGACCGAACGACAGCAACTGCGACCAGAAACCTATGTAATAGGCAACGATGCTGCCTGCTATGCCAAGTATCAGGCCACCCACAACAGCCCCTCCCAGACTGCCCATACCTCCTATCACGATTGCCAGCAGGGCCATTACCAGCGGTTGAGCACCAATCCAGGGATCGACATAAAACATTGGCGCCATGATGCCGCCTGCCAGTGCCGCCAAGCCGCAGCCGATACCCATTACAATTGATGCAACACGTGCAACATGTATGCCGAAGAGCCCGGCAGCCATAGGTTGTTGAGCAGAAGCCCTCATTGCCAGACCAAACTTCGTTTTTTGAATGAAAATCCAAAGAGCTGCAATCAATATAACAGCGATCACTACCGTTGCAATCCTTTCATTGCTTAAGCTGATATTGCCGAGAGTCATTGTTCCGGGGAAAGAAGATGTGACTGATTTAGGCGCCGGCCCGGCAATCAAAGTTATCAGCCCTTCAAATACCGAACTTAGAGCTATGGTAACCACCACAATTTGAAGGGGCTGTCCGATGGGCCGCATAATATACTTTTCCAAAAGCAGGCCGATCAGCCCCATAACAACGGCGGCAACAATTAAACTGGCGAAGAAATTGACGCCCGCCTGCTGGAATACATAATAGACAATATAAGCGCCAATCATGTAAAACTGGCCATGGGCAAAATTCAATATCCCCATGATGCTGAATAACAGCACCAGGCCCGATGCCATTAAAATATACATCGATGACAGTACCAGGCTATCTATTAATATT
>JAFGLP010000162.1 GCA_016927965.1 Dehalococcoidia bacterium | reverse complement strand
ATCCGATCCAAGTACGCAGCCTTTAGACCTCTCCCCAGCCCTTTCCAGCGCTATCTGTGCACTCACTGAGCGGTTGGGCTGGCCTGCACCCATGCCCATCAGCGTACGGTCTTTGGCCAGCGTGATGCCATTGGATTTAATATGCTTGACAGTCTTCCAGGCGAAGAACAGATCGTCCCACTCTTTCTGCGTCGGCTCCCGCTTGCTCACCACTTTTGGCTTAAACTCATCGTCCGTATAGTAGTCCTTCATCTGTGCCAGGAACCCACCCGTAATGGGCCTGAACTCCAACGTCCTGCCTTCAGGGGGTTTCACGGACGGCGGCATGGATACCAGCCTCAGGCTCTTTTTACGGCCTAGCAGTGTCAGCGCTTCGTCGGAATACCCGGCAGCTACAATTACGTCAAAATGCGTCTTATCGACCTCCGTGGCCAGGTCGATCTCCATGAGCTTATTGACGGCCACGATGCCGCCGAAAGCAGCGATGGGATCGCCCGCCAGCGCCCTGCGGTAGGCTTCCGGCAGGTTGTTATAGCTCGACAAACCGCAGGGATTGGTATGTTTGATAATGGCGACCGCCGGCTCTTCAAAGTCGCTTACCACATTCCAGGCTGAGTCGAGGTCAAGGAAATTATTAAAAGACAGCTCCGGCCCGCTGTGCTGCTTTACCTGTGTTATGCCCCAGGGCTTCTGGCCGGCATTCCTCTCCACGTACAGGGCAGCGCTCTGGTGGGGATTTTCACCGTAGCGCAGTCCCGCCACTTTATTGAGTGCAATCGTCAGGTCTGCGGGGAACCTCTCTCCCTCCATCAGGTACTGTGATATGGCCGTATCATAAAGCGCCACATGCTGGAATGCCTTCTGAGCCAGCTTCCTGCGCAATGCCATGTCAGCTTTGCCGGATTTTAGGGCGCTTATGACTGTATCATAATCAGCAGGATCAACAACCACCAGCACCGCCGGGAAATTCTTGGCTGCAGCGCGTATCATGGTCGGCCCACCGATATCTATATTCTCCAGGGCATCTTCCAGTGTTACGCCCTCCTTCGACACCGTCTCAACGAACGGGTAAAGGTTGACCACCACCATGTCGATCTGGCCGATCTTTTGCTTATCCAGCTCCTCCATATGCTTGGGAAGATCGCGCCGTGCCAGGATACCTCCATGCACCATGGGATGCAGGGTCTTGACGCGGCCGTCCAGTATCTCAGGGAAGCCCGTGATGTCGGAAATGCCGTGGATCTTCAGGCCGGCCTCAGATAATGACTTCTTGGTGCCGCCCGTGCTGTAAATATCTACTTTCAGTTCCTGAAGCTGCCTGGCAAAATCCACCAGACCTGACTTATTCGAAACGCTCAGAATAGCTCTCATAGGACCCCCTTATTGAATAATCACTCTCTCGCTGCTGCTGGCCTTGACGATCCGACCTATCTGAATGGCATCAGTCAGGCCAGTTTTCATCCTCTGCAGCAGCCCGGCATCATCCCTGCAGATAATCACCATCCCAATACCCATGTTAAAGACATGGAACATCTCCTCATCCTTGACCGAACCCCTCTTCTGAATTAATTCAAATACAGGGGGCACATGCCATGTTGAGCGGTCTATTTTAACGGAAACACCATCCGGCAATATGCGCGGCACATTGCCCACCAGTCCTCCCCCCGTTATATGGGCTATGCCGTTTATCTCGTCCAGGAATGGCTTCAGTTCGTTATGATAGCAGCGGTGAGGCTCCAGCAGGGCTTCGCCCAGGGTCCTGCCTAATTCAGGATAAAATATTTTCAACGCCAGGGGGTCACGGTCAGTGCCGAAGATTTTGCGCGCCAGTGAATAGCCATTGGTATGCAGGCCGCTGGAAGGCAGTGCAAGGACGATATCGCCTTCGCTGATCTTATCGCCTTTGATGACCTTTGACCTCTCCACCACGCCTACGATAAAGCCCGCCAGGTCATAATCCGCCAACCTGTACATTCCAGGCATCTCTGCCGTCTCGCCGCCTATTAACGCGCAGCCCACTTCCCTGCAGGCCTTTGCCAAGCCGGTCACGATCGCCGCTACCTTGTGCGGACGCAGTTTACCCAAGGCGATATAATCCAGCATGAAAAGCGGGCTTGCCCCGCAACAGAGGATATCGTTGACACAGTGATTGACCAGGTCGATGCCCACCGTATCATGCTTTTCCATCAGCACCGCCAGTTTTAGCTTGGTACCGACGCCGTCACTGCTGGAAACCAGCACCGGATCATCGTATTTATCCAGTTTATAAAAGGCCCCGAAATGCCCTATATCAGTCAGTACTTCCGGGCCGAATGTAGGCCGCACGAGCCCCTTAATCAGGTCCTTGGTCTTATCGGCTGCAGAGATATCCACGCCGGCTTCGGCATAAGAGTTTTTACGTTTGGATTTCACCGAAGCTCCTTATGGAATCGAAGGGCAGGGTCTCCAGCTGCAGTTTATCCATCTCAAGCTGTACTGGTGTGGGATAGTCCCCGGTAAAACAGGCCATGCATAATTCTTCCCTGGGCAGTCCGACCGCCTCTATCAATCCTTCCATGCTGATATATCCCAGTGAATCAGCGCCGATGATATCCCTGATTTGAGACACAGATTTCTGAGCTGCAATCAGCTCCCAGCGTGTAGCCATGTCTACCCCGAAAAAGCAGGGGTAGCGGATGGGGGGAGCGCAAATCCTCATATGTACTTCCCTGGCCCCGGCTTTTCGCAACAAATTGATGACCCTGGGTGTCGTTGTGCCGCGCACTATGCTATCATCAACTACTACAAGGCGCTTGCCTGAGATCGCTTCTGTGAGAGGGTTGAACTTCAAACGCACACCAAGCTCCCTGAGGCGCTGGTCAGGTTCGATAAAAGTACGCCCGACGTAGCGGTTTTTCAGTAGTCCCTCGTGATAGGGTATCCCCGATGCCCTGGCATAGCCTATTCCGGCTGCCGTAGCGGAGTCAGGTATGCCCATGGCAATATCTGCCTCTACGGGATACTCTCTGGATAATATGGCCCCCATCTTCTCGCGGGTTGAATAAATCAGCCGGCCGTTCAGCAGGCTATCCGGCCTGGCGAAGTAAATATACTCGAAGACACATAGAGCTTTTTTGGTGCTCTCTATACGCGTGCTACGGACACCGCTGCTGTCTATGGTGACGATCTCTCCCGGCTCAACTTCCCTGACATACTGGGCGCCAATATGGTCAAGGCCGCATGTCTCTGAGGCCAGCACCCAGCCTGTATCGAAAGTACCAAGGCAAAGGGGCCTTACACCCATCGGGTCGCGTACACCGTACAGCTTGTCATTAGCCAGCAGTACCAGGGAATAGGCGCCCTGCATCCGGCGCATGGCATACTTTATCCTGGCTTCCATCTCCTTTTCGGGTGCAGACAGGATCAGGTTGGCTATCACCTCGGAATCTGTGGAAGCATTGAATATAAATCCTTTCTCCTCCAACTCGGTCCTCAGCGTCATGGAATTGGTGATATTACCGTTATGTCCAAGTGCAATTCTGGTATCTGTGGTGCCAACCAGAACAGGCTGGGCGTTGCAGGGAGCGCTGGAGCCCGTGGTGGAGTAGCGGTTATGCCCGATAGCGATATCACCCGTCAGCCGGGCCAGCTCTTCTTCGTTAAATACATGTGACACAAGGCCCATATCAGTGTGTATATAGACCTTGTTTCCCTCGGCTGTAGCTATGCCTGCGCTCTCCTGTCCACGGTGCTGTAAGGCATACAGAGCAAAGAAAGTTACTCTGGCTACATCAACACCGGGGGCGTAAATACCGAAAATGCCGCAGCTTTCATGCAAGTCTTGCATCGAATTACCTATGGATTATACGGCTTTTAAGCCTTCACGGTCAATCGGCGCTGTAGCCGGGAGTTTTTCCTAAACCGAAAGACGGTCATTGTATATGCTTCTACAATATCTATTGCTTTACCTGTGCCGTCAGCCAGTCCAGCGCAGCCTTGACCGCCCTCTCATCCAGTCTCAGCCTATGGCCCGCTCCCGATAAGATAGTCATCTCCTTGGGAGATCCTGCCTTATCGTACAGGCGCCCGGCATGTTTCACCGGTACCGTCTCATCCTTATCCCCATGGATAATCAGCAGCGGGCGCGGTGAAATCTTATCTATATAATCGATGGGACTGACCGTTTTAAAGCCTTCCAGCCATTCCCCGGTTGACGGCGGGAAATCAGGGTCCTTGATAGTGCCGATCTCCCTGAAGCTATTTATCATCGAGTCAACTGTATAGCCGGCAGACATAAAATCGAATTCAGCCGGGCAGGCCAGAGTAGCGACGGCATAGACACGCGGGTCACGCGCAGCCACATAAACACTGATCGCTGCTCCTCCTGAAGATCCAAGCAGGCATATTCTGTTCTTATCCACCTCCGGCAGCATATCGAGAAATTCGAGGGCGGATGCCAAGTCCTCCGTCCACCCCAGCATATCGATATTCCCCTGGCTGGGCCCCGCCCCCCTGAAATTAAAGGCCAGAGCCACAAATCCGGCATTGCAGAAACGCGCCGCCATCTCAGGGTAGCCCCCCCTCTCATTGGGATCATACGGCACTGCCGGTATGCCGTGGCAGAGGCAGACCGCTGGATAAGAACGTTCGCAATCATCGGGCATATAGACTTCACCCGAGAGCATCAGGTCATCCGAGTTCAAGATTACGGCTGCATTTCTCATAGAATAATCACTCCAAACGCCATTAAGAGTATAACACCCCAGGCCACCGCCGCCAGTATGCCCCAGGCCGGCCTGCTCCAGCGGTAGACAGACGCGCCGTCAAGAGGCCCGAACGGTATCAGGTTAAAGGCCGCCAGCCACATGTTCAACTGGAACCCCAGCCTCCCCAGGCCGGTACAAACATTATAAGGGTATGACTTGAAGCTGAGGCCGAAAATATCAAAATGCACCATTATATCTCCGGCAAGGCCGAAGGAATGCCTCAGCAGGAATAAAACCAGGAATACCATGGCCAGCGCCATATTGGCCACAGGCCCGGACGCAGAGATGTATCCCTGCTCTTTTCCCGTGAGCTCCCGCGTGGCCAGTGTATGCACCGCCCCCGGCGCCAAGAAAAGGAAGGTACCGAAGCTGAGAATAGCGGTTAAAATTGCGGTTACCAGCCCGGGCATCCATATCCTGAACTCCGCCCAGCACCCGTATTTCTGCGCCACCGCTTTATGGGCGATCTCATGCAGCACAAAGCCGGCGCCGATAGCGATGAGCACAGATCCCAGCCTGACGAAGAAATTGGTCAGCGTGGTGGTAAACGGATCATCGTACTTGTTGAAAAATACGCCGATGGAAAAGCAAAACCCCAGCGCTATCCAGCAGATGGTTAGGTCGCGCAATTCGATCCTGCTGAATTTCATCCTGCCTTCCTTATGTAAATGAGGAACTCCCTGTTACCCTCCGCCCCCAGTATGGGCGAGGCGGCCAGGTTAATCAGCCTCAGTCTATTTTCGTTCATCCACATGATAAATTTGACGATAGTCCGGGTATGGATTGCCGGGTCTTTGATGATGCCGCCTTTGCCGACATCACCACGCTCGGCTTCAAACTGCGGTTTAAATAGTACCACAAGTTCACCAAGCCCGCCGAGGTGCGGCAGCACATTTGGTATGACCATCGTTACAGATATAAAGGACAGGTCCATTACAGCCAGGTCCACTTTCTCCGGCAAATCAAAGGGATAATGCGCATTGACTTTCTCCATCACCACCACCCGGCCATCTTCCCGCAGCTTATAATCAAGCTGCCCGTAGCCTACATCCAGAGCATAAACCCTGGCTGCTCCATGCTGCAGCAGGCAATCGGTGAATCCCCCCGTCGATGCGCCCACATCCAGGCAGACGGCCCCGCTGACACCTATTTTGAATTCGCCGATGGCATGTTCGAGCTTAAATCCGCCCCTGCCGACATAGGGCATCCTGCTCTTGACCTGCACATCCGCATCTTCCTGCACCGGGCTACCGGCCTTGGTCACGGCGCTTCCGTTAATCATAACATCGCCAGCCATAATCATGGCCTGGGCCTTGCTCTTGTTCTCAGCCAGGCCGCGTGCTACCAGCAGAGTATCCAGACGTACTTTAGGCATAGTAAATTACCGAATCGCTTATTCGCCCTCGATAATATACCAGAAATCCGGGGGGAAGACCGCCGGGGATTTTTTCAGCTATGACTCGGCCAGAATAACCTCTTGCTTAACTTTATCGGCATCGGCGGGATAGGTGCGCGACGCCAGGAGGAAGCAGATACCTCCTGCCAGGCCGACAATAGCGGACAGCATCACTGCCATGCCCAGGCCTTCTGAGCCGCCGCCCAATGCATCAGAAACTGCCCCTATTACATACGGTCCCCAGGCACCGCCCAGCAGGTACTGGGCAAATACCACCAGGCCCATGGAAAGCCCCTTATGCGCCACCGGGACAATTTCCTGTGAAACGACTGCAAAGCCCGGCACCGCCATCGAAACTGCAATGCCGTAAAGGACAGCAATGGCAATGCCGATAGCACTGAATTTCGTTAATATCACAATTACTATCAGCACAGCGCCGATCAAATTGGCTATCGCAGGGACATACATCCTGCCGCGGGGACTTCTTTTTTGCCAGAAGTCGGAGAGGAAACCGCCCAGCGGCGCACCGATGATGGCGGCCAGGCCGATTCCTCCCACCAGCATCCCAGCAAAGCTCTCATCTACATTAAGCATGCGCATTATCAGGGCGGGTATCCAGGTCAGTACAGACATCGACATGAATACAGAAAGGCCCAGCGCCGGGTAGAACCAGCGTATGGTTGGTAACTTGATTACATCGCCCAGAGCTGAAAAGAACCCTTTTATACCAACCTCGGTGCCGGTTGGCTCCGCTGTTTTATAGTCCTTCATAAAGAAGGCCAGTATCCCCAGGATAATACCGGGTATGGCGAAGTAGAAGAAAGGCGTACGCCAGCCGTATTTAGCCGATATATAACCTCCCAGCATTACACCCACTGCTGCGCCCAGAGGGATGGCTATATGAAATATACCCAGTGCCTTGCCGCGATGCTCTTTAGAATATGAGGCTCCCACCATGGCTGTGCCACCGGGCACAAAGCCTGCCTCTCCAAGGCCGACAAAAGCACGGGGTATGATCACACTGATAAAATTCGTGGCCAGGCCGGTGGCAAAGGTAAAGCCGCTCCAGAGCATGGCCATGATGCCCATAGATTTCTTACGGCTCCACCTGTCTACCAGGTAGGCTATCGGGAATGAAAACAGTGCCATTCCCAATAAGAAGATAGTCACAGCCCATCCGCATTCGGAATCAGTTAAATGGAGGTCCATTTTCATGGGCTGCAGCACTACCGAGAAAACCTGCCTGTCCATGTAGTTAATGGCATATAGCAGTGTGCAGATTATCAGGACATAATGGGCGCTCCAACCACCGGTTTTCAACTCCCTGGCATTATCCGGAGCAGTCTCTTTCATGATCTCATTTACCTCCTCTCCTTAACCGCAAAAGCCAGGCGGCCTTCAGTAAATTGAAGGCACTATACAGCATAAACGGTATAGTTGCAATGGGGATATTGTGCTACAATTCTGACATCCTTGACCGAGAGGAGGCAGCAATATGGAGATATGGGTTGTAGCGGTGTTATGCCTTGTCCTGCTGGTTATTATTCTCCTGGCAGTTATACTTGCTAAAACAGCCGCCTTCCAGTCCAGGCAGATTATAATTGCCGGT
>JAFGLP010000161.1 GCA_016927965.1 Dehalococcoidia bacterium | reverse complement strand
CGCTGCACGCCGCCGACAGCATCCAGTCCGAAGGCGCTGCCTCCGCTTAAAAGCACGGCATGTATTTTCTCCACGGAGTTTACCGGGTCCAGCAGATCGGTATCCCTGGTCCCCGGTGCCGCTCCCCTTACATCAACACCGGCAACGGCGCCTTCTTCGCATAAGACCACAGTGCAGCCGGTAACTGCCTTGAGATCGGTATAGTGCCCGGTCCTGATACCCGGCACATCAGTTATTGCATTATACATGTCGCCCCCAGATGCTTTTTCTCAGTATACAGGATATGCGGGGCGGAAGTAATATATCCGGCTAATCGGGGAAAGGCTTTTCACCCAGGGCCATGCGGCAGAGATCTGTGATATAAATCTTTTTGATCCCTTTTTCGGTGGTTGGTCTTCTCAAGACCCTGTCGCACATCGGGCAGAGCGTTACAATCGCATCTGCGCCGGCTTTAATCGAATCATCGACATTTTTAGTCTGAATGTCGGCGGCCACCTCCGGGTATACACGGACAATGGCGGCTGAGCAGCAGAGGGCTGTTTCACGTTCGTATTTTCTGGCCGGGCGTTCTACGCCGATCAGCTGGAATATCTCGTCTACAAATTTGTCTTTATCAGGAGTAAGGCGGGAGGCGCAGGGTCGCTGGTAAGCAACTTTTTTATTCAGCCTAGTGATTTTGCTGGGATTGTCCCTCAAGTAGTTTCTCATGTATTCCAGTACATGCATGTATTTGAAGGGTACTTTTATCCCGTAGTCTTTGACCTTGGCGTCTATCATGGCATAACAGTCATCATGGATAAAAACTATATCTTTGCCCAGAGCAGCCAAGTTATCGATGAATTTTTTTGCATTTTGAGGAAGTGGGCTTTCCATGCCGACATGCACCCAGCCAAGATAGCAGAAGTAATCCCCGCCTTTAGCCACAGGCATACCTTTAAACATCTGTCCGTCCAATGCTCCATCGGGGAATTGCATTACACACAGGGAAAGCAGGGGTTTATCAGCATCGCCGGGTATGACCTGGTTGGGGATGGTCGGTGTCAGTTTAAAACCATTTATTAACTCAGGGCCGACGGGGAACGACTTTGTCTTTTCCATCATTTTCAGTATAAGGTCGAACGGGTCCGCCCCGGTCGGACAGTATTCGCTGCAGGCGCAGCAGGTGATACATTTGTGCAGGATCCCGGCGTCTTTACCTTCCATAAGGAGCTTGATATCCGCCACAGCTTTATTCTTGTCATAATCCACATAAAGGCATTTGGTCAGGCAATCTCCGCAAAAATTACATTTTGAAGCGTCCCACATACTTGTTCTCCTTATTTATTTATTTATTCCGGATTCGGTGTTGCGATGGTATCAAGTTCACAATAATTTATGTAGATAATTAAGTGCTAGGAGTTGCTGTGTTACCTTATAGGCGTCCATCAATATCCTTTCCCCATCTGCTTCTATGAGAAGGCTGAGTCCTCCTTCTTTTATGGCAGCCGAAACACCCAGTATGTTCACCGAAAGTGGTAATTTTTATTTCCATTCCTTTATCTCAAATTTATTTAGTATCTGCCTGTCCCTGTGCAAGGGCATCGCCGATTTTACCGATGAAATCAGACTGATAGCGTTCTATATCTCCGTTATCACAGAGTTGTGCCAGTTCCGGGTCGACCGGTATCTGTCCCAGCAATGGAGCATTGGCAGACTCGGACATCTCCTGCCCCCTGCTTTTGCCGAAAAGCTCATATTTTTTATCGTATTCCTTGATGTACAGGTAGCTCATATTTTCCACCACCCCCAGCACCTTTTTGTCCATCTGCCGGGCCATTTTAACTGCTTTTCTCACGATCATTGCCGTCAGGTCCTGCGGCGTGAAGACAATGACTACGCCCGAGATAGGCAGGGATTGCATGACCGTCAGCGGAGCGTCAGCAGTACCGGGCGGCAGGTCGACGATCAGGTAATCGAGTTTGCCCCAGAGTACGTCCCTCCAGAACTGGGTAATAGTATTGCTGATAAGCGGTCCGCGCCAGATAACTGCCTCATCCTCGCTGGGGAGCAGCAGGTTGATTGACATTACCTCTATACCTGATTTAGATGTGATCGGTAATATACCGCTCTCACTGCCTCCCGGCTTACCTATTAAGCCAAACATCTTGGGAATGCTGGGGCCGGTGATATCGGCATCCATGATACCGACCTCGAAGCCTTTCCTTCTCAGTGCAATTGCTGTTAGTCCGCTCACCAGGGATTTTCCGACCCCTCCTTTACCGCTCATGATGGCGATAACCGAACCTATTTTGTTTAATTCAGCAGGTTTGGCGTCAATATATTCGAACTCGGTCTTTTTAACGCCGTCAAGGCCTGTCAGATTTTCATGGATTTTTTCCTCAATCCATTTCTTCGAATAGTCATCCAGCGCTGTTGAAGCCAGTTTAATTGTTACAGCGTCATCATTTATGGTGATGTCCTGTATAAGGTTCATTGCAGTCAGGCTGCGTAATACATACGGAATAATGACTTCATCCAGCCGGCTTCTAACTTGTTCAATGGTTGGCATTTTGTTAACTCCTTGTTTTCAAGTGTATACGTACCGTCAACTGTTATTATTCTGTTGACCTGAGATCGCTCTTAATGCAGACGGTACATCAGGTTGGGCAACTTTCCTTCGGCATAAAATTTTACGGCCTCTTCTACGCTGACGACGTCGGGAACAACTGGTTCTATGTTATAGCTTTGCATGCTTTCGTAAGCTCTCTTCCCCATGCCTCCGCCGATCAGAACCTGCCAATCCTTGATGGTTTCGGCCATACTGGCCTGCTCTTGCTGAGAGCCAGCATTGTAGCCGTGCGGGCCAGATGCCTTTCTGTGGCTGCTTTCCTGGATGGCGAAGTGGCGGTGTTCTATTTTACCGCACCTCTCTTTTCCGGTTCCTTTGCCGTTTTCCACGCTAACTATCACGTAATACTGAGCCCTGCCGAAGTGCTGGCATATCGTGGTCTCGTCATCTATTACTACCGGGATTTGCATAGCGTGTATATCCTCCTAGTTGGCTACCAGATCGCAATGAAGCTCTCCGTTATCATAGTCCACCTTTACTTTGACCTGTTTACCCTCCGATAGAAGTTTCTCAGACCGGCTGCGCAGGCTTTCGAAATCGGGCGATTCCAGTAATGCCAGCAGAGCCTGGTAATGCTGCTGCAGCTCAATATCGTTGGTCTGTTCACCCAGCAATGCGAAAAGGCAATTATCTAGATGTTTTTCAGCCAGACATTTAAGGCACTTGCCTGGCACCTCGTTGGAAGAATATTTGGGTTCAAGATCAAAATTATCCATTTCGATCACCGCTAAATTATTTATTTCACCGGAAGGATAAAGACAGGAGAAAAAGGGGAAAATATTCGGTTTTCTGCGGGATTCCGGCAAGTGAAAATTATACTCCGGGCTTATGCAGCAGACAAACATATTACAGCAATTTGGTTGAATTATATTTCGATTAGATGTCTGAATCGAGTTTTTCATTGCTGTTTACCCGACGGCCTGCCTGTTCACCGTTTTTCCCAGCTGACAGTAGATGCAATCGAAGGGGCAGGTCTTGGCATCTGTCGATACCATGTCTACACCGAGCGACCTGCCCAGCCGCCAGGATGGAACGGGACCATAAACAATCGACATTTATTCTTTACCTCTCAAACGGTTTGTCCGATTTGGCGCCCACCAGTACCAGAAACCCTGCGTCCTCGTAGTAGTCGTTTAATGGACTTTCTATAGTGGTCAGTTTCCCGGGTTTTTGGAATAAGGTTGAGACGGTTAATTTAAGTGCAAACCCTGTTTGTTTAAGTAAGTTCTGTAATTCTTCGTATGTGTGGAAAACAGCGTGTTTATAAAGTGGATGCGAGTCCTTTTTTTTACGCTGGTACAGTGTGCCCCATGAGCTATCGACCGGCACTTCTCCCAGCACGATCTTGCCGCCTGGCTTAAGTATGCGGTTGACCTCTTTTAACGCCATATCAGGTTTTTCCATGAAACATAGTGTCATGATGAGAAAAACAGCGCCGAAGCTTTCCAGCGGCAAAAACCGGTCTTCTATTTTACCCTGTAAGGTCATGATACCGCGGCTTTTGGCTTTCGCCAGCAGCCGGCCTGCCGGGTCAACGCCGGTGCTGATACCCAAAGCTTTGGCAAAGCGGCCGCTGCCCACGCCGGCTTCAAGCCAGGGCTGCGGCAGCGCAGGCAATATCTCCTGCAAAGCTTTAACTTCGCTGGCGAATATGATTTTGCCGTCCTTTTCCTCATACCAGCGGTCATAATCGCACGCTAACTGATCAAAGGAGGATTCTATATGTTCAGTTTTCATAATTTAAAGAGCTACCATTGTTTTTTATAACTGCGCTTCCATTTATCACGCTTGTATTCGTAGTAGTCTCGGATGGCTTCTTTAAGCGTATTTGCTGCCAGCAGGGCGCAGTGCTGGCTTTCCTCGGGCAGTCCTTCCAGCGCCGTTAATATGTCTTGCTGGTCTATCTGGATGACCTCATCTGCCGGCTTACCTTTGGCCATCTCGGTAACCATGCTGCCGGCTGCTATGGTGGTTATACAGCCGTCCGTCATAAAGCTGGCATCGACTATGATCTCATTATCAACGCTTAACCAGATCTCCATGGTATCGCCACAGGGCCCTGTAATCTCGGCATGGCCGCTGGCTATTTCCAGTGTCCCCATATTCCTTGGTTTCAGAGCATGATCGACTACTTTAGCACTGTAGTGTTTATGCAGCTCTGATTCAAGCATTTGATCGTATTCTTCCCGGCTGACGCGCATGGATGTATCTCCTGCTTTTCAGTAATTTATTATAACCTTGCTATCAATGGTCGCAGCGGTTATCACCCAGTACAAGATTGCCGTTGAGATAGTCGATGACCACCTTTTCGGGATCAGCTTCCGGCGCCCCCAGCAGGACATTGATGCCGTTTTGCTGAAAAATATTGACGGCGTTCATTCCCATGCCGCCTGCGATTACCACCTGTACGCCCTGTTTGGCCAGCCACGGTGGTAGTAAACCAGGCTGGTGGGGTGGAGCGGCAACCATCTCTTTTTTCAGTATATTTTTACTGTTTTCATCAGCGTCGATCAGGGCGAACTGCTCGCAGTGGCCGAAGTGAGCTGATAGTATTCCTCTGGTGACAGGTATGGCATATTTCATGGTTAACTCCTTCACTGTTTGATAATATAACGATTTTTATCTATGGCATTGTCCATCTGAAGAACAGGGCGGCCTGTCGCAGCGTTCGTTGCTGCCGCAGCAAGTCCGGCCGCCTTGAGGCGCTGTGGATGTCCTGATAAGTCCCGGGATCGAAACCAGTTTGCTTACTGCGCTGCTGCCACAGGCCGGGCATTTTAACGGGTTGTTGCTGCTCAGGGCCTGCATGTGTTCAAAACGGTGCCTACAATCGGCGCAGGCATAATCATAAATAGGCATTTCATCCTCCTGATTGCTCGTTTGGCGACAGCATGGCCTCAATGTTTTTCCAGAGACGTTTGATCTCTGCTGATGCAGGGCCGTCATTATATTTGACCAGCGGTATGCCGCGTGCAACGGCCTGGTTGACCGATGTGTCAAACGGCACCTTCCCCGTTACTATTATACCTTGGCTGGCGCAGTTCTCCTCAATGCTTTTTGACTTCTCTGTATTGATGTCATATTTGTTGATGCATACCGTGGACGGCACGTTGAAGTGCCGGCAAACCTCGATAACCCGTTCCAGGTCATGAAAACCTGATACAGTGGGCTCGGTTACCAGCAAAGCCAGGTCGGCGCCCGAGAGTGAGGAAATGACCGGGCAGCCGATGCCCGGAGGACCGTCTGTAATGATGGTGGCATATCCTTTTTCCTGGGCCATTTGTCTGGCCTGCTGCCGCACCAGTGCGACAAGTTTGCCGGAGTTCTCCTGGGCAATTCCCAGGCGGGCGTGTACCAGTGGCCCGTATACGGTGTCTGAAATATACCAGTGTCCGGCCATATTATCCTGCATTGTAATGGCATCAACCGGGCAAATGCGGGCGCAGAACCCGCATCCCTCACAGGAGAAGCTTCTTACCTTGAAATCGTGAATGGCATCGAAACGGCATAGCTCCTGGCAGAGGCCGCATTCAGTACAGGCGTTGCTATCGATAAAGGCGGTCTGTCCGCTCCAGAACTCTTCCTTCTGCCTGTCGGTCGGTTGCAGAAGCAGGTGCAGGTCAGCGGCATCCACGTCGCAATCAGCCAGCACCTTGTTCTCCGCCAGGGCAGCAAAACACCCGGTGATACTGGTCTTGCCTGTGCCTCCTTTGCCGCTAAGCACTATGAGTTCTTTCATGCCAAGCTCCTTTAATTTTAGCGTATACCTCTTTGAAAGATTTCTGCCATTCGGGCTTGCCGGCGGCCAGCGTAGTTCCTTCAGAGTAGAGGTGTGCGATCTCCTTATCGAGCGGTATTTCCAGCAGCATGGGTATGCCTTTATCCTTACAATAATCATGTACCAGTGTCTCCCCGGGCACTGCACGGTTGATGATGACGCCGCAGGGAATGCTGAGCTGCTGTACCGTGTCCACTGCCAGGCTCAGGTCGTGCAGGCCGAAAGGAGTAGGTTCGGTGACCAGCAGGCAATAGTCGCTGTCATCGACAGCTTCCACTACGGGGCAGGAGGTGCCGGGCGAAACATCGAGCAAAGCCACCCTGTCTTGTTTTATCTTTGTTTTGACCCTGCGAATGACTGGTACAGCCATGGCCTCGCCGACGGTGAGCCTGCCCTGGACAAAATCAATACCCTGTGCCTCTCCGCAATCGACCACTCCCATTTCCCGTCCTTCTTCAGAGATGGCCTTTTCGGGACACAGGTAGCTGCAGGCGCCGCAGCCGTGACATAGCTGGTCGAAGATAAGTACGCTCTCAGGCACCACTGCGATGGCCTTATAGGCGCATACTCTTGAGCATTCTCCGCAGAAGGTGCACTTTGAGTAGTCAACCTTCGGAACCGGGATACAGACCGGCTCGCTGGATGTAATGACCGGACTGAGGAAAAGGTGATCATTTGGCTCTTCGACATCGCAGTCGAGCAGCTGCACCTTCTCCTCATCCCTGATGGATAAGGCCAGGCTGGTGGCCACCAGTGTCTTGCCGGTCCCGCCTTTACCGCTGGCGATGGCTATTATCATTCAGGATCTCACCATAGCAGTCCCGCATTTTGGGCATTTGATATTGTAGCAAGGTGTGCCCGCCTGGTGGGCTACCTTTTCGCCGCATTGCGGACAGACGCAATCGCCGCCTGGTCCTGCGCCGGGACGGTTGCCTCCCATCCTGCCTCCACCGGCACCCATGCCTCTGCCGCCGCCGCCCATACCTCTACCACCGCCACCCATGCCTCTGCCGCCGCCGCCCGTTCCTCTTCCTGATCCTCCTGGAGGACCTGTCATATCTCCTCTTGGCATTGTGTTACCTCCTTTTTAATAAATTTCAATGTTTATTACCGGCCGGAGGACAGGCCGTAGTGTGAGTCCACGCTGGCCTGGCCGCTGGCCTTGAATTTGCCAGTCTTGTAGTCTGCGATGGCGTCCTTGACCTTTCCTGAAACCCCGGTGTATACCTGAATTCCTGCGGCTGACAGCACCTGATAGGCGTTGGGCCCGCAGTCGCCGGTCAGGACAGCATTGGCTTTGTGTAAAGCTACTGTCTGGCCGGCAGCGATGCCCGCTCCACCGGCGGTTGCAGCGTTGAGTACAGGTATAAAATCCATCGTGTCAGGATCCACAAAGATGAAGTATTTGCACCTGCCGAAGCGCGGATCGATATCCGAGTCAAGGCGGTCGCCGCTGGCAGTGATTGCCAATTTCATGATGAGTGCCTCCCTAATAGTTTATTTGTGTGCTATTTATTCTTTTGCGCTTCCATGCTTTTAAGTCTTGCCTCGATAGCCTCGAGCTCATTTTTCAGCAGTGCAAATTCATCTCTCAACTGATCAAGCTCTGCCTGTGCCGGCGTAGCACCGTAGGCTCCGTATGTTCCCGGCATGAACCGGCCGCGATAGGCAGCGCCGGCGCTGCCCGGTGGCAACGTGCAAAATCCGCGCCCCCCACCTGTCATGGGGCCCTGGCCCCTTGGTCCTGTTCCATCAAATCCCGGCATGTTAATACCTCCTTTTTTATTTTCAGGAAACCACCCTGAAAGCGTAGAGCTGTAACTTAAGTAGTCTTTTGCCCTTCCAGCTCACTGATCCTGGCCTGTATCTGGGCAATGCGGTCTCTCAGGTCGGTGGCTGTGCTTTGCATGAGGTCCGGATTATTCGCCATTAAATAAGGGTTGTATTGTGTATAACCGGGCTGCAAATAAGCCTGGTTGGCGAAGAAATACCCGCACCTGGGCAGGCCTCCCCTGCCGCGGCCGATATACGGCCAGGCTGCATAGCTCCCTCTGGAACCTCCGCCCATACCTCTCCCCATTCCTCTTCCCATACCCATACCTCTTCCCATTCCAAAGCCTCTTCCGTACGGCATTTTCACCTCCTTTAATAATATTTTCAAATTATTGCTGACCGGCCTTTCAGCGGTTGAATCCTCTTCTGCGGCATCTGCCGCCGCCCCTGCCTCCGCCGCCGCGCCAGGTCAAACCGTTTTCCGGCAGTACGCTGGCTGCCGTGGAATTGCAAACTGGGCAGGCTTGCAGCGGCTCTGCAGCAGCCTGTTCAAGCGGGACGTCCCACTCGTGTCCTTTTTCACAAACATAATGCTGCGGCAGCATCTCGACAGTGCCGCCTACGATCCTGATGGCCTTGCCGTTAAGCAGTGCCTCTGCCATCTTCTTTCGAGCTGATTCGATGATGCGCTGTGCCGTCGGACGGGAGACATTCATGCGCTCTGCGCAACCCTCCTGGTCCAGGTCTTCGATATCCTTCAGCCGGATAGCCTCGGTCTCCTCAAAGGTCAGGCTGACCTCTTCGAGAAACCGCATGGGTATCCCCGCCGGCTTAAAATAGGTCGTGCCAGGTATGAATGATATGCGCCTGAATTTTCTTGGTCTCGGCATTATTCACCAGTCCGTATAATGAGCATATGCTCATAATGAATGATAAACAATTGATGAAATTGTGTCAAATAATGGAATTATTTTTTAAGAGGGACTGTCCGGCTGGTAGAAAGTGTAGCAGTTGCGGCCTTTGCCCTTGGATTCATACATGGCCTGGTCGGATTTTTTCGATAGTGTTTCCAGGTCTGTCCCTTCATCCGGGCCGAGGACGATGCCGATGCTGACCGATGTATTTATTTCCTCTCCGTCCAGGTTGAAAGGCTGTGAACATAAGTTCAGTATCCTGTCTGCAACTTTGATGATTTCATCCTCATGCAGGATATCCTGCATGAGGACCTGGAATTCATCGCCTCCCATGCGTGCCACGGTGTCACCGGCCCGTGTGGCTGCCAGCAGCCGATCAGCCAGCAGTTTGAGGATCTCATCTCCTGCGGCGTGGCCCATCGTGTCGTTGATCAGCTTGAAGCGGTCCAGGTCAAGCGACATCAGGGCAATCCTCTCTTTATGGCGCTGGGCCTGGGCGATGGCCACCGAGAAGCGGTCATTCAGTAATAACCTGTTAGGCAGCCCGGTGAGGAAGTCATGAGTGGATATTTCTTCCAGCTCGTGCTGCATGCGCTTGCGCTCCGTGATGTCCTTGGCGAGGTGAACGGTGCCGGTAACCTCGCCTTGACTGTTTAAAATGGGATAGGTCGACACCTCCAGGTAGATACCAAGGCGCGGCTCAAAGATCTCCTCTACGGCGGGCTTGCCGGACACCAGGACCTGGCTATGTGGACAGTTATCAATTGCGTATGACGTCTCGTGAAAGATCTCGTAGCAGTGTTTGCCGGCCATGTCTCCCGGCTTGATTTTGAAAGTATCGATATAGGCCTTATTGGCCCTGATTATCCTGAACTCTTTATCCTGGATGGAGATCATGTCGGAAATGGAGTCGAAGGTTGTTTGCCACTGGTCAACCAGCGTTTCCCTTTCTATGAGCGTCTTGTATTCGCTACGGCGGTGGGAGTAAAGCAGGCCTGAGGCGAAGGTACCGCCTATATTAGCAGCGATCAATGATATGATTGCCGAGAAAGCCGTAACCTGGGATGATATCTCACGAAGGACAAAAAAAATGATTATCTCGATTACTGTAAAAATCAGAGCGCCGGTCATCCGGAAATACAATTTTGTCGGTATGCACAGGTAGACCAGCAGCACCAGGATTACGTCCAGTATAAAGTTGCCCGCATAACTGGAAGGCCTGGTCAGGTTGATGACGCTAACCAATACCAGGCTCAGGATAATCCAGACCAGCAGGAGGATATCGAATTTCTGAGGGCTGCGGTTTTTCCTGAGGTAAATTATCAGGATAATAAAATAGATTAAGAATGAGCTTCGCAGCGCAATCAGCCAGTAGAAAGTTGGGGCTGTTCCCAATAGCTGGTAGTCATTATAGGCGAAAGCCAACAGCAGGAGGCTTAGCAGGAACATGGTGATGCCGGCCGTCCTGGTATCATCCTTGAGATAGTGCAGGCGATAGTCCTTCTCTATGTCCGGCGGAAGGTAGCCGTCAATGCGAGTCAGGTCAGGCCATTTCATTTACCCCGTTGCCTCCTAGCATACTAATTAACAAATATGTGATATTGACACTATTGTAATACAAAATAAGGGTATACCTATAGGTATAATCAGTTATCAGTAAAGACAGGGCGCACCTGAAGGTGCGCCCTGTAAGGAGCTTATTTGAATTTTACTTCCAGCATATGGGCGGAGCAGGAGATGCAGGGATCGTAGGCCCTGACCAGCATCTCCATGGTCAGCCTGATCTTGTCCTGCGGCTGGTCTATAATCTCAGGCAGCAGCTTCTCGAAATCGTGCTGGATACTGTTGTGGTTCTCGTTGGTGGGGATGATGATGTTGGCGGCGATCAGGTTG
Organism: Dehalococcoidia bacterium; assembly: GCA_016927965.1. Next base: position 7,391 of record JAFGLP010000161.1, on the reverse strand, counting down.
GCATTGTCATCAAAGGTGTAGTCGTGGAAAAGTATGCCGCGCGGTGCTTCGACTGCGCCGACGCCGCGACCGGCCTTCACCTTGACTTCAGGCTTCTCCTGCTTGATGCCTTTTGTGAGAAGCTTGTCCAGGATCATAATGCTGTTCTCTACGGCATGCACGGTCTCGACGATCTGCGCTACGCTGATAAAGAACGGGTTGTAGCAGGGTGCTTTAAGCCCGAAAGTCTCTGCTACCTTCTTTGCTTTAGGATGCAATTTATCGTGGTTAACGTTGAAGCGTGCCAGCGCGCCGACCTGGTATGAGTCCCGCAGGTGCTTGGTGAACTTGGCGGTCGACCATGGCACGCAGAACTCGTTGGTTGCAGAGAGGTAATCGTTGATAGGGATAGGAGGGCAATCCGTCGAGCCAATGGCGCCGCCGATGAAGCTGTATTTTTCCGGACGGTAAAGGCCTATGTATTCCGTTTCACGAATGAAATCAGGGAACTTGAGCGTCTTAAACAGCTCCACGCTGGCGTCAAGATCTTTCATGTACTGCCCTTCCAGCGTCTCCTTAAGCCTCCTGAGCTGTTCGATCTCAGGCCATTTGACGAAGCCGCCTGCCACCATGGAGATGGGATGCGTCTTGCGCCCGCAGAGAATGTCGGCCCAGTCATTGGCAATCTTCTTCATGCGCAGTGCCCTCAGAACGACGTCTGTATGTGTGGAGGCCAGCGGTATCACGCTGCTGGCGCCGAAGAAGTCGGGGGCTACCAGGAAATAGAAATGCAGCACATGGCTGGTGACGGTCTCAGCGTCGAGCAGCAGTTCACGTACGAGAGATGCCTGCTCGGTTAGCTCGATGCCGAAGGCGTTTTCAACTGCCTCGATGGAGGCGGTGGCATGCGCCACGGCGCAGATGCCGCAGATACGCGGCGCCACGAAATTGACATCCGAGTAGCTGAGGCCGCGCAGCATCGATTCGAAAAAGCGCGGCGACTCGACCACTTCCCATTTGACCTCTTCAATCCTGCCGTCTCTGGCATTGACTACTATATTGCCGTGACCCTCGACACGGGTCAGGTGATGGACTGTGAAGTTGACATCGGCAGTCGTCATGATTTTGCTACCTCCAGTGTTCCGTTAAAGATCCTGAACTGCTTGAGCACATCTTCTACTGTAAGGTCGTACTTGGCCAGCAGCTCTTTCTGCGAGTTGATGTTGGGCTCATCTACCAGAGACCTGCAGCCCCAGCATTTTCTTCCTGCCGTGATGCAGATGGCGTTGCAGCCGCCGCGGGTGACCGGTCCCAGGCAGAACTCGCCGCGCTCGAAAGCGCAGATATTCTCGGCCAGCTTGCATTCGACGCAGACGGGGTTGTGGCACTGCTCGAATTTCTTGCCGGTTAAAAGGCATTTGATCAGCCTGACGACCTCCAGCCGGTTAGGCGGGCAGCCGTGGAGAAAATACTCGACAGGCACGACGCCGTGCGCCGGGCGGGTGGGTATGGTCTTGTACCACTTGGCATTTTCCCCGTAGACCAGCTTGAGGTTCTCTTCCATGGGGTAGTAGTTTTTCAGAGCGTTGACGCCGCCTGTGCAGGCGCAGGCGCCCAGCGCCACCAGTATCTTGGCATTATTGCGGATATCCTGTAAGCGGGCGATATCCTTTTCGGTAGTGATGCTGCCCTCAACAAAGGCGATGTCGTAGTCATCAGAACGGTCCGAGCTGACCTCGCGGAAATTTACAATATCGACTGCGTTAATCAGGTCTACGACCTCCAGGTCGAAATTAAGCGTTTCCAGCTGGCAGCCCTCGCAGCCAGTGAAATCGAAGAAAGCAACTCTGGGTTTCATTTATACCGCCTCCTTTAAGGATTTTACCTGTGCATAGGTGAATACCGGGCCCTCCTGGCAGCAGTACAGCCCGTTTATCTGACAGTGACCGCACTTGCCCACACCGCATTTCATCCTGCGCTCCAGCGACATGATGATATGGTCCTCTGCAAGCCCCTTCTTGATGCACTCGGCGATGACGAACCGGTACATGATGGGAGGCCCCACCACTATGGCGTATGTTTTAGACGGATCGAAGGTAACTTGGGTGAAGAGCGTGGTAATCACGCCGACGTTGCCCTGCCAGGAATCGTCGGAGCAGCGGTCGACGGTCTCCATGAAGCACATATCTTTGCAGGTGTTCCATTCCTCCAGTTGCCCGATGAAAAGCCGCTCCTGCGGCGAGCGGCAGCCGAAAAGTGTGGTGACATCGCCGAAATCCTTGCGGTTATCCAGCACGTAGTTGATCAGCGAGCGCAGGGGGAAGAGGCCGATGCCGCCGGCGACGAAGAGGATATCCTTGCCTTTGAGCGTGTCGATGGGGAAGCCGTTGCCGAACGGCCCCCTGATGCCGACCTTGGCGCCCTTGCCCAGCGCATGCAGCGCATTGGTAACGCTGCCGGTGGCCCTGACCGCCAGTTCGAACGACCCTTTATGTGTGGGAGAAGAGGTGACCGAGATGGGGGCTTCGCCGATGCCGAAGATGGAAATCTCGACGAACTGGCCGGGCTTTTGCCCCAGCTCCTTGCCGTCGTCAAATACAAGCTCGAATACCTTCTCCCTGTCGCTGAGGGGATCCACACGTGTGATCGAGGCAATGCGGGGTAAATGAATCGATTGCTTGGCTGAAAGCTGCATTACCATTATTTGACCTCCTTGAGCAGATTAAAAGTATCGGCAGGCAGTGCGATATCGGCCAGGCAGGCGGTGCCGCATCTGCCGCAGCCCACGCAGCCGAGGAATTTATAGCGTTCAACCAGGTACTTGCCCTTGCGATACATGCGGTGCCGGAACCTCTGCTCCTTGTGTTCGCGGAAGTTCTCGCCACTGGCCACCTTGGCGAATTCACCAAGCATGCAGGCGTCCCAGCGGCGGTAGCGCTCGCCGACTTTCATGTTGAGGGCCATATCATCCTGCACATCGAAGCAGACGCAGGTCGGGCAGACCATCACGCAGGAGCCGCAGCTGAAGCAGGTGCTCGACCTTTCTTTGAAAAGGTCGCTGTCCCAGTTTTCATCGAGCAATGCCGGTATCTCGGACGGCTGCATACTCAACGTCACCTTGTATTTCTTGAGGGCTTGCTGGCGGATCTTATCGCGTTTCTCCTGGTCGGCGGCTGACGCCTCCCCGGTTTTGGCGAATTTCTTGATCAGGTTATCCCCCTTATTGGTGCCGACCGTCACGAAATAGCTGTCGCCCATATCGGTAAGCATAAGGTCGAAGCCATCCTCGGTAACAGCGGTGCCCATGCTGGCGGCGAAGGACTTGGGGATGGGCGAAAGACAGTCCACGCCGATGATGGTTGAAGTGTTCCTTTTGAGAAAATAGTTGGGATCAGGGTTGCTGCCGCCGTAAACGGCGTCGGTCAGCATGAGGGCCCTAATATCGAAGGGGTGTACCCCGATGAGGCACATGGTCTTTTCCGTCACCACCGGCTCTACTTTAGGCGTATCTCCCACCTCGTATTTCAGTACAGTCTCCGACGGAGGGAAAAAGTACTTCTTGGGGGGCAGCAGCGATACATCATAGTCCAGCCGCAGTTCCACCGCGTCCTTCAGCGGACCGAAATTGAACTTATTGTCCTGCGCCTTGATGCCGATAACCTCCCCGGCGGGCTTGCTTTTAATCAGCTCATTCACAAAATCTGCCAGATCTCTCTTAGAAAGCACCCTATTCTGCATACGCATCTCCTTCAGGTTATTTTATTTGCATATAAGGTTGTACAGCATATTCAAATATGTTCATAAGTGGGTATAAGGTTAATAAAATTAACCTGCACCCAGATATTGCTTTTTAAAAAATGGTCAGCGTACCAGTTTCTTGATTGTAACGCCGCTGGAATCGACTATGCTGACTGCCAGCGGCAGTTGGCCCGGCAGTGAATGTGTGGAGCAGGACATGCAGGGGTCGTAGGGGCGCCAGGCCATCTCGATCTGGTCCAGCAGCGATTCCGGTATGTCCTTTCCCGGTTTGATCAGTCCTTCGGCTGCCTTCTTGACCGACATGAGAAGGGCCGCCTGGTTATTGGTGGTGCCGACGATCAGGTTGCATTTCTTAATGAGGCCTTTTTCATCGGCGATATAGTGGTGTGTGAGGGTACCTCGTGGGGCTTCCACTATGCCCACGCCCTTGGTGGGCTTGTGGGTGGGGATGTTGCGTATATTCGGCCCGGTGATCTCTTTGTCCTGGATGAGCTCCAGCATCCTTTCAGAGGCATAGAGGATCTCGATCAGGCGTGCCCAGTGAGTGGCCAGCGTGTAGTGCACGGGTTTGCCGCCCAGGGTGGCGTACATCTTCTGGTATTCTTCCTGTGCCAGCGGCGTGGCCATACCGTCGGCGGCGTTGAGCCGGGAGAGCGGTGTAGCGCGGTAGACGCCGCTTTCCTTGCCGTCGATGAAGCCTTTCCATCCTATTTTTCTGAGGAAGGTGAACTTGGTATAGCTCCAGGGTTCGACGTGCTCGGCGATGTGCTCCAGGTAATCGTGCGGTGCATATTTAACGAACTCCTTGCCGGAGGGGTCCACCACGCGGACCTTGCCGTCGTAGAAGTTGACTCTGTTCTTATCATCCACCAGTCCCATGGAATAGGTGTTGTGTGTGAAGGTATCGCTGACTATCATATCCAGGTAGGCCTTGTTCTTGAGCACGACATCGCCGAATACTTTCAGCGATAATATAGCGAACTCCACATTGCGTTTGGCTATCTCCTCTATCTGCTGCCTGTCATCGGCGGAGAGGCTCTTGCTGACACCGCCGGGGAGGCCGAAGACCGGGTGTATCTGCCTGCCGCCTATGGTCTGGATGATCCAGTGGTTCTCCTTGCGGGTATTCAACACCTTGCCGGCCAGCTCCATGCCTACCTTGGCGATAACGCCCAGGATATTGCGCTGATCTACCGGGGCGTCGGGCCCCATGATGAAATCGGGCCCTGCCAGTATATAGAAATGCGTAGTGTGGTCGGTCACAAAAAAGGCGCTGTAAAGCAGCTCGCGCAGCTTCCTGGCGGTAGAGGTGGGCTCTACCTGGAACATATCGTCCAGCGCCTTGGCGGCTGCTACGTGGTGGGCTTCGGGGCACACTCCACAGATGCGCTGCGTTATCTGGGGCATGTCTTCGACGGGGCGGCCCTCGCAGAACTTCTCAAAGCCGCGCAGCTCGGGTATCTGCAGGTAAGCGTTGGCGACACTGCCTTCGTCGTTGAGAAAGATGGTGATCTTGCCGTGACCCTCCAGCCTGGTGATGGGATCGATGACTATCTTTCTCATGGCTGATACCTCGCTCTGTTGATGGTCGAGGCGGGCAGGCTGTAGCGGTAGGCGGTCCCTGCCGGATCTACGATGCCGTCCAGTATCTGAGCGATCTCTTCAGGATCGTTGGAATCGATGATAGAGGCCAGAGCGGAGAGAAAATGGCTGCCCTGGTCGCTCACACCCTCGACCGGGCCATAGCAGCCGGTGCAGGGCATGTTGGCCTGCGGGCAGGGGGCGCCGCAGCCGCCGCGTGTGGCTATACCGTAACAGAGAAAGCCCTGTTCGAGCAGGCATACTTCCGGATCGGGGATAAGCTCATAGGGCCTGTGGAAGGCCTTGATTTTCTTTTCCTGCTTGACGCGGGGACAATCATTGCAGACGGTATTGGCGGGATGTGTGATGACCGCTCCTTTGGGCGGGAGTTTGCCGCTGATCAGCGCTTCCAGCGCCAGCCAGGTAGTACGCTCTTCAGGCGGGCAGCCGGGGACGAAATAATCCACCTCGACCGTCTGTCCCAGCGTCTTCACGGTATTATAAAATTCGGGCAGGTCGAGCTCGCCCTCGGGGACGGTAACCTTTGTCTGCGGGATGACCCTGTCTGGGTTGTCCGTAGAAGGTCCCTCAAGGTAAACGGTATCCATGATCATTTTATCAGTGTAGAAATTAGCCAGCCCGGGGATGCAGCCCTCGTAGGCGCAGGAGCCGTAGGCGATCATAATTTTAGATTTTTTACGCAGCAGTTTGGCCATGTGCTCGTTTTCCGAGTTGCGGATGGCGCCGTTGAAGAGGCAGGCGTCGATGCTGCCGTCCTCCATCTTTTCCACGTCGTCGTACTTGGTATCGATGGCGACCGGCCAGAAGACGATGTCAGCCGCCTCGGCCAGCTTCAATATCTTGTCGCCGATGGCCAGGGTGGCAATCTCGCAGCCGCCGCAGGAGGCGGCCCAGTAGAGGGCGACCTTTAGCTTAGCCAATGTTCGACTCCTCCGTCTGTTTGTACGGGCCCAAAGCCCTGATCTTTTCGGTCATCTCATTTACAATGTGCGAGAAGCGGTCGCCTTCCGACGCTGAGACCCAATCAAGCTGGAACCTGTCTTCCTCGATGCCGAGCTGTTTGAGCGTTCTTTTCAAAAGCGTCATGCGGCGCAGGGCCTTGTAGTTGCCCTCGGCATAGTGGCAGTCGCCCGGATGACAGCCCAGGACGAGGACGCCGTCGGCGCCCAGCTCGAAGGCACGCAGAATAAAAGCGGGTTCGATGCGACCGCTGCACATAACGCGGATGGCACGGACATTGGCGGCACACTTCATCCTGGAAGTACCTGCCAGATCTGCCCCCCGGTATGAGCACCAGTTGCAGAGAAATGCGACGATCTTAGGTTCAAAGTTTGTCATATCAGTATATTATCGATAGCGACCGCTCGCAGGCCTTAATAATTAAACTACCAAAGCAGTCAATTGTCAATCGGCATGTAAAGGGAGGCTGCTATTTATCGGTCAGTCTTGCCACCGGCCTCTTCAGGCGCTCGCGGTGCAGCAGCGCCGTCTGGTCCATCTCGAAGGCCTGTTTAACAATGGCGTCCAGCCCGTTGCAGCTCTGTTTAATCTGCCTGGTATCGAGTGAGTAGAATACCAGTGGGCCGTCGCGGCGGGCTTTGAGCAGCCTGGCGTCATGCAGTATACCCAGGTTGCGGGAAGCGCGGGTCTGGCTTATCCTCATGGCTTGCTTGATCTCCAGTACGCAGGCTTCCCTTTCCATGAGTAAATAAAGGATCCTTAACCTTGTTTCGTCAGACAGTGCTTTAAAAATTTTTAGTAGGTCACGCATTCTAGTTGCCTCACATAATTATGCGCACATGCACATTAGTAGTAAACTTGTATGATATATTACTATATCCGGTGGATATGTGTCAACGGGTCCGGGCGCATAAAAACTCCATATTATATGTCGCCGGGGGGTATAAATGAAAATGTGGGGGGGTGGCTGCATTGACAGGGAGAGCATGGTTGGGTAGAATTCTAAGTTGTCGTGGCAGCGTAGCTCAGTGGTAGAGCAGGGGACTCATAAGCCCTTGGTCACTAGTTCAAATCTAGTCGCTGCCACCAAT
>JAFGLP010000022.1 GCA_016927965.1 Dehalococcoidia bacterium | reverse complement strand
TTAAAGGAAGCTTGCTATGGGTACATTTATTGTAGCCGGAAATAAGTCTGATTTCCCAATAGGGATGATGCGTGTAGTACAACTGGAAGGCAATTCAGTGCTGGTTGCTAACATAGATGGCAATTTCCATGCTATCAATAACAAATGTCCACATATGGGCGGCAATTTATCCCGAGGAGTACTTGACGGTACAATAGTAACCTGCCCCCTCCATAGCTCACAGTTCGATATTACAACTGGAAAAAACATCCGCTGGCTTAAAGGGTCGGGACTGGTAAGTTCCATGTTAAAAATCATCAAATCTCCTGCCGATGTGACTAAATACACTGTAAGAGTCGACGATCAACTAATCCTGATAGAAATATAGGAAGCTACGTAAAGGCTTGTTGCAAAGGTACGTTAATACCGTTCTCATGTTTGTACTGGCTGTTATCCTTTTGGGAGCCATGCATTCATGTGCAGGCGAGATGAAACAGGAGACATCTATTGGACTTGAGCCTGTGGAAATAAAAGAATACCAGGGAGAGAAACTTGGATCGCTTCAAGATTTTCGTGAAAATTCTATCAAAGGACCGCAAGATATAGATATTGTGACATACCGCCTTAGCTTAAAAGGCCTTGTAAATAAACCAGCCTTGTACACTTATCATGAAGCTATCGATAAATTCCAGCACTATACTAAATTGGTTACCATCAACTGTGTAGAAGGCTGGTCAGTTAAAATACTCTGGGAAGGATTACAGTTAAGTTATCTATTTGCTGAAGCTGAAATAAAACCTGAGGCTAAAACGGTAATCTTTTATGCTCATGACGACTATACAACTTCTCTGCCATTACAGTATATCCTCGATAATAATCTGCTGCTTGCTTATAAAATGAACAGCGTTACTATACCTTCTAAAAATGGGGTCCCCTTTCAATTGGTCGCCGAAGACAAATGGGGCTATAAATGGATCAAGTGGGTCACTGAAATCGAGTTATCAGATAATATGAATTATAAAGGCTATTGGGAAACAAGAGGCTATTCAAATGATGCCGGCCTTAATAAATCTTTTTTAGATAGATAAATAAAATGCATGACAAATTGGTAAAAACAGTAAGGTCAGTTATACAGGCTATTCTTCTACTCCTGATAATTGCCTATGCCGTGTCGGGTTACGGTATATCGGAGTCACGTATTATCGATATGCTGACGTTCGGTATTATAGGTAAACCACTTTCATTTCAAATTCATAACAGCCTGACAATACCTTTTTTCATATTCTTGTTACTGCATGTCTTTTTCAGGCCTCTTTACAGACTATTCTGTAAAACCAGGAAATAAGGTATTAGCCAATCGAGAGATTTGGAGGCATTGTGGACATTAAATTGATGATCGCCGGCGAGGCAGGACAGGGCATCCAGACAGTGGGAATACTTATAGCACGAGCATTCGCTCGTCTGGGCTGTCATGTTTTTGCCGATCAAGACTACGAATCCAGGATTCGTGGAGGTCATAATTTTTTTAGGATCAGGGTCAAAGATTCGCAATCAATGGCAATTTCCGAACCAGTCGATATACTGGTCGCCTTAAACACAGAAAGCCTTTCTAAACATTGCGGCGAACTTACAAAAAGCGGTATTGCCATTTCAGATGAATTCAGAGACCCTGACCTTTCCCTTCAATACAATATAATACCGTTACCACTGACCAAACTTGCAATCGAAAAAGCAGGCGACAAAATAGCATCTAATTCGGTGGCAACCGGGGCGGCCATGGGATTGGCTGGATTTGAATTAGACATCCTTACATCGGTAATGCAGGATTACTTCGCACCGGATAAAGCAGAAATGAATATTAAAGCTGCGCAAGCCGGGTACGAATATGTCAAGCAGCATACTGTCACTGATTTCCAGAGGGACTTGTCCTCTGTAATGAAAACCAGGCGGATGCTTATTAATGGAAACGAAGCAGTAGCTATGGGGGCACTGGCAGCAGGCTGTAAATTTCTTGCTGCCTATCCAATGACGCCAACTACATCAATTGTTGAATTCATGGCCGAATATTCAACCGACTTCAATACAGTGGTCACTCAACCCGAGGACGAAATAGCCGCCATTCATATGGCAATCGGTGCATCGTATGCAGGTATCAGAGCAATGACGGTTACTTCTGGCGGCGGATTTTCATTAATGGCCGAAGGGCTCGGTTTATCCGGTATGACTGAGACGCCACTGGTTGTTGTACTGGGTCAAAGACCCGGTCCAGCCATCGGCCTGCCGACCAAGACCGAGCAAGGTGATTTACAATTTGCTATTCATGCCTCGCATGGCGAATTCCCCAGAGCTGTTCTTGCTCCTTCTACTGCTGAAAGCGCTTTCTGGTTGACAATAAAAGCATTTAACATAGCTGAAAAATACCAATTGCCGGTTATTCTTATGACTGACCATTACCTGGCCACATCATATTTCACGGTGGATAAATTCGATACTGCAGCCATTTATATCGACCGTGGTCTCCCGCTTAACGAAAATGAAATAGGGAAAATATCTGAGTACAAACGGCATAGAATTACTGGTTCCGGCATCTCCCCCAGAGCATTCCCGATGCAAAGTCAAGCTTTAGTAATAACCGATTCGGATGAACACGATGAAGAAGGGCATCTAATCGAAGACGCAGCAACGAGAATCAGGATGAACGGTAAACGTCTAAAGAAGATCTCGTCATTACGTAAGGATATTGCTTTTCCCTTAATATACGGCCCAAGAACAGCAGACATCACACTTGTTGGATGGGGCAGCACATACGGTCCTTTGCATGAGGCTTCCGTTCTGCTGCGCAAACAAGGTATCAATATCAATTTACTGCACTTCACAGAGATATGGCCTTTTCCCAACCATGCAGTGCATTCACTTCTTAGCAGTACAGAAAAAATTTATATTTTTGAAAATAATGCCACTGGCCAGTTTGCGGATCTGTTCACTTCCAGTACAGGCTTAAAAATTAATTCTGTCATACTGAAATATGACGGGCATCCTTTCACACCGGACTATATCCTTAATCAACTTAGCAAGGAGCAACTGTAATGACAGTCACCATAAATGATTACGCCGGCCTGCAGCCGGCATGGTGTCCCGGCTGCGGGAATTTTGGAATATTATCAGCCTTAAAAATTGCCCTTGTAGATCTGGATATTCCCCCACATAAACTGCTAATCGTTTCCGGCATCGGTCAGGCAGGCAAACTGCCTCATTACATGAAATGCAACACCTTTAATTCCTTGCATGGACGCCCGGTACCGGTAGCAGTCGGCGCAAAAATCGCCAGTAGTGAATTAACTGTGATAGCTGTAGGAGGTGACGGCGATGGCTATGGGGAAGGAGGGAATCACTGGATACATTCCATGCGCCGCAATCATGATATAACGTATCTTGTGCACAATAATCTTGTTTATGCTTTAACCAGAGGGCAGGCTTCACCTACCAGCATGTCGGGCTATATATCCAAAACAACCCCTCAGGGTGCCCCTCCTCCCATTAATCCGCTTGCACTTGCCATAGCCAGTGATGCCAGTTTTGTAGCCCGCGGGTTTGCCGGTGATGTAGAACACCTCGCATGGCTGATTAAAGAGGCGATAAGCCATAAGGGATTTTCATTCCTGGATATTCTCCAGCCGTGCGTTACATTCAATCATGTTAATACCTTTGACTGGTTCAAGAAAAGAATTTACAATCTTGAAGAAAGCTACGATAAATTTGATAAGTATGCAGCATTTCTCAAAGCCCAGGAATGGGAAGAGCACATACCGATTGGAATAATTTTTAGTCAACAGCGGGCCACTTACGAGGATTTGCTGGGAGCACTCATCACACCATCGCTGGTAGAGCAACATGCAGACCCTAAACAGCTCGAAAAAATAATGGATAAACTAATATAGAAATGACACCTGATTTTTGACTGTTGCACAACAGCATCCATATAATAACCAGCGTTTTACCTCGTATTTATTAGTATTTAGCGAAAAGAGGCTCACATGACAAAACGTAAATTTATCTTAGCATGCATACTTCTAACATGTACTATTGCTACCATCCTTCCTGCGTGTTCTGTACAGGAAGAGCAAACGGTAAGCTACGACCCGGCTAAGAAATATGCAGCATTCGCAGTAATTAATATACCTGCTTCTGAAAGTATACTTGCTACTGCAAAACAGCAATCTACCGCAGATGGATTTGAGATCGGACCCATTGAATATTACAGCACACAGACCACAAATTTCGATTCGGTTGTTAAGAAACTTACGGTAAGCCAGCAAATTACATTGATATGGATTATCGGCGGGGTAATGGATGTACCGGCTATCAGGAAAAGCACTGCCAAATTTGGCTATGCCGGAGGATACAGGTTTATGCCGGTACAAGGCCAGACAGTACCAAATCAATTAAATTAGCCCTTATTAGCAGGAGTTTTTCTTATAACATATAACTCGAGCTTATTAATACCGGTAACAATGACCTCTTCCCCTTTCTCAATATACTCACCTGCAGCTGATGCTTTCCACCTTTCACCGTGTATTTTTATGTAACCACGAGGATTCAGGGGCTTCTCCACAATACCAGTATCACCAATTATAGCTTCCGGGGCACTAATCTCTTTATATAGTATGGTCGGATGTCCGATGATATACATGAAATATGAAAATATTAAAAATCCTATGAGTATCGCTATTACACCCCATAATGGAAGCGTTATACCCCACATCGGCAATACCCACAGCAGTACTGCAGCTATAGCTGTTTCCTCTACAGCGGTACTTATAATCGAGTAGATTGTATGCCAGCGCCCCGGATTATTCTTCACTAAACCAATATCCTATTGCCCGTCACCCGGATATGATTATGTCATAACAGGATTGACGGGTAAAGAATTTTATAAAATTATTAGTGCTAAATGATATAATCTGCCTGACCGGTAATATGAGTGTGGATTCAGATGGAAGGAACTGAAAATACAATACAAAGAATAAGCGATTTCAGACAGCAGATAAACTATCATAATTACCGGTATCATGTACTTGATAGTCCTGAAATCAGTGACTCCGAATACGACGCTCTCCTGCAAGAACTAAAAAAGCTGGAAGAAGCGCATCCCGATCTTATCACTCCGGACTCGCCTACACAAAGGGTCGGCGCTGAGCCTGTTCAGTCTTTTGGAGTGGTAACGCATTCGCGTCCGTTATTAAGCCTTTCAAATGCTTTTACCGATGAAGACCTGGATAACTGGTTCAACAGGGTATCTAACCTTATTCCAGGCCAGAAATTTAATTTTGTTTGCGAGCTGAAGATAGATGGATTGGCTGTAGCACTAACTTATGAGAACCGACTGTTAACGGTCGGTGCTACCAGAGGCAATGGTTACCAGGGTGAAAATATTACGCAGAATTTAAAAACAATCAGAAGCATCCCTCTCTCAGTAACTGCCTCGGCTCCTCCCCGATTCGAAATCAGAGGAGAAGCCTATTTACCTAAAGAAGGATTAAAAAAGCTTAATGAGGAAAGGGCCCGGGACAGGCTGCCGCTATTTGCTAATCCTCGCAATGCTGCTGCAGGGTCTGTCCGTCAACTTGATTCCAGAATTACTGCTTCACGGCCAATGGATATTTTCATCTATGCACTTGGTTGGTTTGAAGACAGTGGGATGCCTGATACTCACTGGGAAATAATGCAATATCTCAAATCGCTGGGATTCAAGATCAATCCGAACATGTCGCTTTGCCGCAATCTGGATGAAGTCAAAGCCTACTACCATAAATGGGTAGGTTTGCGGGAACAATTACCTTACGATGCCGATGGCGTAGTGATCAAAATCAATTCCATTGCCTTGCAGGAGGAACTTGGTTATGTAGGACACGATCCACGATGGGCAATTGCATATAAATTTCCCGCTATGCAGGGTACTACGCGCCTGCTTGAAATAGGTATCAACGTAGGCAGGACTGGAAGCCTTAACCCTTTCGCCGTTCTTGAGCCAGTTAATATAGGTGGGGTAACAATTGAAAGGGCTACACTGCATAATGAAGATGATATTCACCGCAAGGACATCCGCATTGGCGACTGGGTATTAGTACAGAGAGCCGGGGAAGTGATACCTGAGATAGTGGAACCAATTATGAGTAAACGGTCTGGAGAAGAACGAGTTTTTTACATGCCGAAAGCCTGTCCGGTATGTGGAGCGGAGGTAATCAGACCTGAAGGGGAAGCAATACACCGCTGCACCAACATCGCCTGCCCGGCACAGGCACTAGAGCAGATAAAGCATTTCGCCAGTAAAGGGGCTATGGATATTGAAGGCGTAGGAGAAAAGCTATGTCAGACGCTTTTTGAAAAGGAACTTATAAAAAATGCCGGTGACCTGTATTATTTAACCAGAGAGCAATTACTTGGTCTCGAACGTATGGGAGAAAAAAGCGTCTCCAAAATATTATCTTCAATTGAAAGCAGCAAACAGAGACCGCTGCATAACCTCATTTTTGCCCTTGGCATACCTAATATTGGAGAGGAAACCGCCGCCATAATTACTCACTACTTTCCTAGCATAGATGCGCTATCTAAATCTCAAAAGGACGAACTCACAAGCATACCTTCTATCGGGCCTAAGGTCTCCGACGGCATTCTGGCATTTTTCAGACAGCCGCAGAATTTAAAGATTATAGATAAACTAACCAAAGCCCGTGTACAGATGAGCCTTCCCTGCCCGATGAAAAAAGACCTGCCCCTGTCAGGAAAGGAATTTGTAATAACCGGCAAGCTTGAAACATCGGGAAGGCAGGAGATGGAGACGAAAATAAGATCTTTGGGAGGCAAGGCAGCGTCCGATGTAACACGCAAAACTGCATTCCTTATCGTCGGTGCTGATCCGGGCTCCAAACTTTCCCGCGCACAGTCTTTGGGTATTACCATCTTGAATGAAGCACAATTTATCGATATGCTGAAAAAAGCCGAAGTACAAATTACAGACGGTGATCAGCAGATTTCACTTTTATGAAAATAATTATAGGACTGGGTAACCCTGGCAATAAATACCGCCTCAACCGCCATAATGTCGGCTTCCGCTGTATCGACCTGCTGGCAGATAAATACTCTATCAAAGTCAAGAAAAACTGGTGTGAATCCGATACAGGTAAAGGCGAAATAGCCGGAAACGAGGTTTTTCTGGCAAAGCCGCGTACATTCGTTAACCTCAGCGGACACGCAGCGGCTTGCCTGTTAAGCAAGCTGAATTGTGCACCTCAAGATCTATTGGTCATTCACGATGACCTTGATCTGCCAACCGGGCGATTGCGAATACGTATGGGCGGAAAATCGGGAGGACATCGCGGCATAAGGTCGATTATCGATCAGTTGGGGGAGGAAGGTTTTTATCGGATGCGCATAGGCATCTCCCGCCCATCTAGAGAAACCAGTTCAACCTACTATGAAGACGAGATCGTAGATTACGTCTTGGGTAACTTGAGCCTTCAAGAAGAGCAACTTATGCAGCCTGCAATCGACAGAGCCTGTGAAGCTGCTGAATGCATACTATCAGAAGGAATAACTGTAGCCATGAACAAGTTCAACAGGTTATGAAATCACGTCAGTATCAGGATCTGCTGATTGCCCCTATTTATACACGAATGATATAATAATCTAGCTTTAAAGTAGAGATAGTAAAATCGTTTGATTTTTCTACTGGCTATATTTCACAATAATCCGCAAGGAAGATAATTCCAGTCAGCTATAATAGGTGCTGTGTAATTAATATAAATTGAGTCTTGCCAAACAAGGATATTATGATGAGTGAAGTGAAAAACACGACCATTAAGAGCATTAATGCACGGGAAATAATCGATTCACGCGGGAATCCTACAATCGAAGTGGATATGGTTCTCAGCTGCGGAGCTGCTGGAGTGGCCCGCATTCCATCCGGAGCCAGTACAGGAAAATACGAAGCGTTGGAGTTGCGCGACGGCGATAAGAATAGATACAACGGACAAGGAGTACTGAAAGCAGTAGCAAACATAGAAAAAATAATCCAACCGGCTTTGCTAGGTTTCGATGTTGCGGACCAGGAAAAACTCGATGAAATATTGGTATCTCTCGATGGAACAAACGATAAATCAAATTTAGGAGCGAATGCACTGCTGGGAGTATCTCTTGCTGCTGCACACAGCGCAGCCAGTGCACGTAATATTCCACTCTATAATTATATTGGAGGGAACGCAGCCTACGTAATGCCCGTACCCATGATGAACATACTCAATGGCGGAAAGCATGCTGAAAATTCCACCGATCTGCAGGAATTCATGGTTATGCCCACAGGCACCCCCAGTTTCAGCAAGGCAATGCAGATGGGCTGCGAAGTTTATCATGCTCTTAAGAAAGTCATTACACAAAAGGGGCTGAACACCAATGTCGGCGATGAGGGTGGATTTGCACCATCACTGCCTTCCAATAAGGAAGCTGTTGAATTAATCCTCTCGGCTATAGAGCTTGCAGGCTACAAACCGGGAACCGATTGCCACATCGCGATTGACGCTGCAGCCAGCAGCTTTTACAAAGACGGCAAATATATCCTGGAACGGGAGGGGCGCTCTCTTTCAGGTGCAGAGATGGTTCAATTTTACTCTGACTGGGTTTCGAAATATCCCATCATCAGCATCGAAGATGGACTTGATGAAGATGATTGGGACAGCTGGGTACTTCTAAATAAGGAACTGGGTAATAAAGTGCAACTGGTAGGTGATGATCTTTATACTACAAATGTGCAGCGTCTCCAAAAGGGTCTCGACCTTAAAGCCTCCAATTCCATTTTGATCAAGGTAAATCAAATCGGTACACTGACTGAAACATTGGCTGCCATTAAAATGGCAGTCAAAGCAGGATGGACTTCTGTTATCAGCCACAGGTCAGGAGAAACGGAAGATACCACCATTGCAGATCTTGCAGTAGCCATGAACTCCGGACAGATTAAAACTGGCGCTCCGTGCCGCAGCGAAAGAGTTGCCAAGTACAATCGGCTCTTAAAAATAGAAAAGGAACTTGGGAACAAAGCACATTACCCTGGCCGTAAGGCTTTTCTCTTCCAGGAGGTACCTGCTTAATGGAGCTCTTCAAAGGCATCAATCAAATTAAATTACCTCTTCCCAAAGTTGGCCAGGAAAATGTAAATGTGTATATTATCGAAGGCATCCACGGGAATTTAATGGTTGATACCGGCTGGAATACACCTGAGGCATTCAACACGCTTGCCCAGGAAATGAAAATCAGCGGTTTTGCCATGAAAGATATAACCGATGTGGTCATAACACATATCCATCCCGACCACTTCGGCCTCGCAGGTAAGATAGCAGATCTGACAGGCGCGAAGATATATCTTAGCGATATCGACTATAATATGGTCGATTCACGCTATTTCCATCCTGAAAACATTCTCAATGATATGTCTTCATTCATGCAGGTCAACGGTGTTCCCGATTGGGAATTAAAAATGCTGACCGAAGCCTCACAGACTATTCGAGATTTTATCTCACCTGTATCAGACGTCAATATTTTAAAGCCGGGTGATCACATCTCAATGGAGCCATTTGATTTCCAGGTTATTTTAACTCCCGGTCACACGCCCGGGCATATTTGCCTTTATGAAACAAATAAAAAATACTTATTTTCCGGCGATCAGGTATTGGCCGAGGTTGTCCCCAATATCAGCTATCATACTCAGTCAGGAGAGAATCCGCTTGGTGATTATGTAAACTCTTTAAATGCGCTGAGGGAACTGGAGGTCCGCTTTGTTTTCCCAGGTCATGGCTCGGTTTTCAGCGGTCTTATAGCCAAGACAGATGATATTATGCGTTACCATCGTGACAGGATGTTCAGCATTCAAAAAGTAATGGGGTTAGAAACTAAAAACGCTTATGATATTGCTAAAAGCCTGTCATGGGTTATCGACGGAGAAGCCCAGGCATATGATAAACTGGAACCGATTGATAGGAGACTGGCAGTGCTCAACGTCCTGGCGCACCTGCAATATCTTGTAGCTGAAAACAAAGGAAATAAAATGGACGATGGCGGTAGAACAGTTTATTGGTCGGGAGAATAACCTTGGACAAATTATTTAAAAAAATACATGATCTTAATCTGGTGTATTCAAATCAACCGCAGCCGGAACTGCTGGTTGCCATGCCAAATCCTTATCCCGATCATGACTACGAGGTCGAGGTCGTATCACCCGAATTTACGGCTCTCTGTCCGGTCAATCCCGGCCAGCCCGATTTTGCCACCGTAACCATCAAATACGTGCCCGATAAGAATATCATTGAGTTTAAATCACTGAAACTGTATTTAACAAGTTACAGAACAGTCACTATTTTCTACGAAGCCTCAACAAACCGTATACTGCAGGACCTTGTTAATGCACTTAAACCAAAATCTATGGAAGTTGTAACCGATTGGAACGTACGCGGAGGTATTTCAACCAAAGTGGTTTCCAGCTACAATAAAAATAAAACTAAAAAGAAAGTGACCTAAAGGAGGTTGATTAATGGCACATAAAATAGGTATTAACGGATTTGGACGTATAGGGAGATTGGTATTCAGGGCTATCAATCAGCATTATGGGGACAACCTGGAAATCGGAGCTATTAATGATCTGACAGATGCAAAAACCAATGCTCATTTGCTTAAGTACGACAGCACTTATGGTATTTACCCGGGCAAAGTAGAAGCGGCCTCTGATGCTATTATCGTTGATGGAGAAAAAACTAGGGTTATTGCTGAACGTGATCCGGCTAAAATACCCTGGAAAGACCTAGGTATCGACATCGTAATTGAATCAACGGGATTGTTCACTGACGGGACCAAGGCGGCTGCCCATCTGCAGGGCGGGGCTAAAAAAGTAATTATCTCAGCTCCCGCCACAAATGAAGACATCACGATCGTCATGGGAGTCAATGATGAGAATTACGATCCAGCAAAGCACAATATTATCTCCAACGCCTCATGTACTACCAATGGCATTTCCCCTGTTGTAAAAGTACTTAATGAAAATTTTGGTGTTGTTAAGGGATTGCTTACAACTATACATGCTTATACAAATGATCAGCGCCTGCTCGACATGTATCATAAGGACCTCCGCAGGGCCAGATCGGCAGCATTGAACATGATACCGACATCAACAGGCGCCGCCAGAGCCGTAGCTCTTGTGCTGCCGGAAATGAAAGGGAAACTGCATGGCATCTCAATTAGAGTCCCCGTGCCCACGGTGTCTGTATGTGATTTTGTATGTGATTTGAGCAAGGATGTCACTATCGAACAGATAAACACTGCCTTTAAGGAAGCGGCTTACGGTAAATTGAAAGGCATTCTTGAATACATAGATGAACCTCTGGCCAGTATGGACTTCAAGGGCAACCAGCACAGCTCTATTTTCGACTCCCTTGAAACAATGGTGATCGGAGGCAATATGGCCAAGGTAATCGCATGGTATGATAATGAATGGGGTTACAGTTGTCGTATGGCTGACCTGGCTTTAAAAATAATCAGTAAGGGTTTTTAGCCGCACAGCATAATTATTTAAAGACAATTCCGACAGCATCTTAAAATATAGGCAATATAGTCGGATTACCCGGTGCGGATCGAAGATATAAGCTATGTCAGAACCTATAATAACCGGGGATAATGTTTGTTCTTCTGTGCCGCTGGATTCCAATCTGGCGTTTCAGAAGCATTGGTTCTGTGCAGCTATCTGCAAAGACGGTGAAGTAGTATTGCGCGACTGTGACTCACCATCAGAATTCCTGGAAATATTAAACAATTCCATATTAGCGTGGGTTGATTACCGTACCGCAGACTTCGCAAGGGACATACGAAAAGGCTGCCACGAACTCGGCTTTACCGACCTCCTTATAAGCTCTTTGCTCGATAATCCCCGGTTATTGTTTGAGGACTACAATGAAGAGATGGGCATCAAGCTCCCGTCCATTCAAATCAGGATGGACGGACAAGTGGATGTTCAATTTTACCCCACAGTACTACTGCTACGCCGGAATTTTATTCTTACTGTTCACCCGCTACTGGTTGACCGCCGCTTTACACGGTTGCGCCGCTATTCCGACACAATATTGAAAAAGATACCAGTCACCGCCTCAGCTGAAGACAAACTGACATTGCTGCTCATACGTATAATTGACCAGAATAACGACCGCAATTTCGAACACCTGCGGCAAATCGAAGAGCGCGGCGACGATTTAAATAAGGGTCTTCTTGACCCGAATGTTCCGCGAACTACGCTAGGACCTCAAATATACGCGATGAAGCATGCCTTAATCACATATCTCGATGCCCTCTGGGAAACCCAGGACGTGCTGCATGACCTGCGTTATGGAGACGCTAACCTGCTGACAAATGAAACAAGACTCCTTGAAAAAATTGAGTATCTATCTTCAGATGTCAGCCGGCAAATCGGCCTGGCCGAGCATATGTC
>JAFGLP010000160.1 GCA_016927965.1 Dehalococcoidia bacterium | reverse complement strand
TTTCTAAGATTTTAGCCTATTGTATTAGCTTTGCGCAAGCTCTCAATATCAGATGACGAGTATCCCAGAGCCTGCATTATCTCGTCAGTATTTTCTCCTGAATAGGGGGCAAACGTCCTCACACTGCCCGGCGTTTCCGAAAGCTTTATTGCAATGCCGGGCTGCCTGACCTTGCCGTGGCCGGGATGCTCTAGCTCGAGTATCATCTTACGGTGAATCAGCTGCGGGTCGGCAGCGAGCTCTGCCATGGTATATACCTTGCCTGCGGGAACATCTTTGCCGGTAAGTAAGTCAAACCATTCATCCCTTGTCCGGGTCAGGAATATTTTTTTCAATTCATCCTCGACTTTTTTCCATTCATCGCCATTATTTTTCTCTATCATATGGGTGGGGTTGAAACTAAAGCTTTTAAGGTCCTCACGTCCTACCGCTGAGCAAAGGTTTTCCCAGAACCATGGTTCAACGCATCCCAGGCTAAGGAGCTTGCCATCTTTGGTTTCGTAGGTCGCGTAATAAGGGTAGCCTCCTGCCAGCGCCCATTTTCCCCTGGGAAATTGCAGACCGCTACTGAAGAACATTTGAAGAAAAAAGGTCATAAAAGTAATTACACTGTCGGTATATGAGATGTCTACCAGTTGTCCTTTTCCTGTTTTCTCCCTGGCAAACAGAGCAGCCAGTATGCCTGCCGTTCCATGCATGGAAGCGCCGGCAAAATCCGCTAAGAAATTCAAAGGGATTGCGGGTGGCTGGTCGGGACGGCCAATCAGGTTGAGCGCACCGGCGATGGAAATATAATTGATATCGTGTCCGGGATACTGGCTGTAAGGCCCGTCCTGCCCATAGCCGCTTAGTGAGCAGTATATGATGCGGGGGTTGATCTTGTTTACCGTCTTGTAGTCGACATTCATACGCCTCACGACCCCGGGGCGGAAGCCTTCGATGACGACGTCAGCGTTTTTAAGCATCCTGTAGAAGACCTGCTGTCCTTCCTGTGATTTCAGATTGATGCGAATGCTTTTCTTATTACGGTTTAAGGCATTGAAAGCCTGGGCGCTTTTTAATGACTCAACGTCCTGATTGGAGTATACACCTGCGCCGCGTCCGCCTGATTGCGGTAACGCCTCAATTTTAATGATCTCCGCTCCTAAATCACCAAGGACCATCGTACATAGCTCACCGGGCGGCAGATGTACCAGTTCCAGAATCCGTATACCATCTAATGCCAGCATATCCCCTCCGTATGATTTGATGAGATTTGTAATATTACAGTGAATGCTGATTTCAGTCAAAGAGCATTTTATAACGGTTGGCTGATAGTGGGGGAAAGGTTATCGAGAATTTTGTAAACAGCCTTATCGCTGTTGAGAGTATAAAAATGGAAAGAGCGGATACCGTTTTCCCAGAGGTCCAGGCACTGTTCCGTAGCAAAATCGATTCCTGCCTGGAGAACGTCATCCGGGTCGTCGAGCTCCTCGAATTGTGTGGTGAGGGTCACGGGTATCTCAACTCCTCCCTGCTCGGCAAGTTGCTCAACTATCTGAAAGTCGGTAATCGGCATGATGCCGGCTATTACGGGTATATTTATGCCGTCCTGAATAAAACGGTCCAGCATATCATAAAAATAGAAATTATCGAAGAACATCTGGCTGATGGCGAAATCGGCGCCCTGGTCGATTTTCTTTTTAGTATTGGATACATCAATGCCCAGGTTGGAAGACTGGGGATGGCCCTCCGGGTAAACGCCAACTCCTATGCAAAACATGTTAAAACCGGCGATAAATTTGACTAGGTCTGCTGCGTAGCAATAGTGAGCTACACCATCAAGGATGTCTGCCCCATACTCTTCCGGATCGCCTCGCAGGGCCAGGATATTCTCAATGCCCAGTTTCTTATAATCCTCTATTATCGATGACAGTTCGCTTCTCCTGGGATCGGCGCATGTTATATGAGGCACTATGGTCAGGCCGGTATTTTTGTGCATCATATTGACCATATGTCTGGTCCTCTGCAGCGTGTTCTGGCCTACGTGTTGTGTGACCGATATAAATGACGGATCATAGGCTTTCAGCATGGCAATACGCTCCAGTAAACGGTCTTCGCCGATTGGTGTCAGGGGAGGGAAAAACTCGAACGAAAGGCTTCTACCCTGTGTCTTGATAATCTCGCTGATTCTCATAGCATTAATTGAAGAAGTTTTTTAATAATACAGTTGCGGGGATAGTAAATCAACTGCAGCCAATTGACAAACCCGTGCAGGCTAAATATTATGTTGACTTAATGGAAGATCCGATTTTGACTGCCAGGACACTGGTGGAGATCCAGGAAAATGCACGCCGCACCATTGCACGCGAGCTACATGACAGATTGGGGCAGTCACTGGCGGTGCTCAAGCTTTTGTTAGGGGACGCGGCCAATGCTACCCCGGATAAATTGAGATATACGCTGGGTGAAGCGCAATCACTGATCAATGAGATGATGTCTCTGACACGTGATCTGTCGCTGGAACTGCGGCCTAAGATGCTTGATGACCTGGGGCTTTTGCCGGCGCTGTTGTACCTGTTTGAAAGCTATACATCGCGAACACATGTGGTTGTCAGATTCGAACACCACGGGCTGCATAAAAAATTGCCTCCCGATATATGCTTGGCTGCTTACCGAATCGTGCAGGAAGCACTGGAGAACGTAGCAAAGCACGCCGGGACAAAGGATACCAAGGTGCTGGCATGGACAGACAGGAGACTGCTGTTCGTGAAAGTCGAGGACTACGGAGCTGGATTTGAACCGGATAATCTGCCCGAGATGTATCCGGATGGAATAACAGGTATGTACGGGAGGGCGCTGGTTGCAGGTGGCAGGCTGTCCTTGACCTCATCTCCTGGGAAGGGTACAGTAATTCTGGCTGAACTGCCGTTGGCGATAAAATAATGCAGGGAGTGATTTCAAGTATGACTAGTGTGGTGTTGGTGGATGATCATAATGTGGTAAGGCATGGCATAAAGGCCTTGCTGGAAGTGGAGCATGATATACAGGTTACCGGTGAGGCAAGCACAGG
Organism: Dehalococcoidia bacterium; assembly: GCA_016927965.1. Next base: position 1,421 of record JAFGLP010000160.1, on the reverse strand, counting down.
TGTTGACGCAGCCCAACTGGTTCTCCGGTTGAAACCGGATGTGGTGATAGTTGACCTGATGCTTTCTGATATGAGCGGACTGGCTGTGATACGACAGATAAGAAAAAAATCTCCCAAAACAGCCGGGATCGTTTTATCCATGTACGGCAATGACTGTTATGTAGTCGAAGCCTTGCAGGCAGGAGCGAAAGCCTATGTTCTCAAAGATTCCTCTCCCGAAGAGCTTCTGCGGGCGGTACGTGAAGTGGCTGCCGGGCATCGCTACCTGGCGCCGCCACTTTCGGACAGGGCTATCGAGGCCTACCTGGTCAGGTCTGCGGAAAGCAAGCTTGATCCTTATGATATGCTTTCCACCAGGGAACGCGAGGTCCTTCACCTGGCAGCACAGGGACTGACAAGCTCGGAGACGGCTGGCAGGCTTTGCATCAGCCCGCGTACTGTGGAAGTACATCGCTCACGTGTAATGCAAAAACTAAGTTTACATAACCGTACAGAGCTGATTCATTATGCCATCAGGCGCGGTATTCTGCCCAAAGACAGCTAGCCAGCATTGTCACTTCAAGGATACGTATTTACCCGGCATAAACTTAACAATTCCCACATTTTAAAATACGTATTAAAATACGTATTTCATTTGTTTCTGGATTAGTGAGATTACGTATATTTTCCGCGGTAAAATATACATATAATCAATGATGGTTCATCTTGCTTGATGAACAGCTTAAAAAGACAAAAATGGCAAAAGAAAACTGAAGGAGTATGTTGATGGTAAAGATAATTTGCGACAGCACAGGAGACCTGACACAGGATATCGTGAAGAAATATGATATAAGCATAGTACCGCTGAATGTGCTTTTCGGAACGGAAACTTTACAGGATGGGGTTACCATTACTCCGGAGGTATTCTATAAACGGCTGGTAACCGATAAGATGCATCCCACCACTTCGGCGCCTGCGCCCGGTCTCTTTACCGAGCTTTATAAAAAACTGGCCAAAGAGACCGATGAGATAATAGTGCTGACCATTTCGGGAGGCATCAGCGCCACTTATGAGAGTGCCGTACAGGCCAAGAACCTGGTCGGCGATTTATGCAAGATAGAGGTTATAGACTCGCGCCTCACCTGCGGTGGGCTGTTCCTACCTGCCTTGAGGGTGGCCCAGGCTGCGCAGCAGGGGCTTAAACTCGCTGAGATCACCGATATGGTCAAGGATTTATTGACACGCACCCATGCTTACATGATTTTCGATACGCTGGAATACCTGTTAAAAGGCGGACGCATCGGCAAAGTGCAGGCTTTGCTGGGCGGCATATTGAAACTGAATCCAATAATTACTTTGAAGGACGGCGTTACTTTTCCGGTTGCCAAAACGCGCAGCCGTGAGAAAGCCAAGGATGCTCTGGTAGAGCTGGTAAAGAAAAC
>JAFGLP010000159.1 GCA_016927965.1 Dehalococcoidia bacterium | reverse complement strand
TATCTGAATATTAAATGAATCATTTTTCGTCTTTATCAATAGCAAATACAGATTTTTGATAGTCGCAAAATACATTCATTATTCGGTATTCCAGCCGTGTTCTTCAGAATGATACATATCTTAATCATGGTTTATTGAGGCGTCGTGAAAGCTGTACTAAAAAAGCCACTGCACTCAGGAGGAGATGCAGTGGCTTTCACTGATTGATTAGCTTAGTGTAGGTCCATGATTGGTTCCAGTCCCGCGGGCAGTGTTCTCTGTATTGTTATGGTAGAGCCAAGAGACGGTTTTACCTGAAGGTTGAAGGCGTCATTATAGCTAATGTTTTCAGTAAGTATATTATCGTCCCCCAGGTCAGCCAGGTCGATAGTTATTTCAAACTGCTCACCCGATTCAAGTAAATTATCATCATCTGATCTGCCGATTGATTCCTTGGTCCATTTGACATTATTGAGATAGTCATATGCTGTCAGCAGGCTGATGACACACTTATTGGTCGCATTTACAGTACCGTCGCAGGGGGTCATGTCAATCGGGGTGCCTGCGATTGCATTTTTCACTGTGAAAAGAATCACTGTTGCCGTATTGGTAACGTTGTCGCTTTTTACTATGACCGAGCCCGAAATTTCAAGGTTACTTTTTGCTTCTGCCAGGCCGGCGTAAACGGTTTCCTTGCCGCGTTCTGCCGAGAAAAGGCCGGCGCTCAGGACAGCGTAGCTGAATACCGCCGCAACAGTGACAAAAGCAATCAGGATAATTGCTGTCTCGAGGCCTGTCATGCCCTTTTGGTCTTTATGAAGGCCTGATACGGCCTTAATAAAATTGTTTAACATTTAATTCTCCCCGGTTGTCCTTTCATTCTTGCTTGGTATAACCTCTATCAAATTATAACTGCCTACAGCTAATAATCAATGACTAATCAGTCCTGAATTTACCCGTACTTAAGTCCTGACATGGCCTGGTGGCGTGAGCTTTTCGGCGTATATAAATAATGCAATAATGCGCTAGTGCGCAATAACATTTACGTCAGAAAACGGATGGCATTATCAGGCGGTCATGTTAAATTAAGGGTGTAAAAAGGAAAACAAGTAACAAAACCTACAGCAGGAGGTAAGGATAATGGCTAAAATGATAGTACAGGCAGAAAAGGAAAGGGGTGCAGAACAAATCGACGTCAATAATTTCTGGGCTGGCAAACAGCCGTGCTGGGAAAAGTGCCATTGTCCCGACATGATAAAAGGCGAATGCCCGGCAGCAAAATACCAGTTTCTTCCTTGTTGGGAGATTGAAGGGACTTATTGCAAACTGAATGATATGGGTACAACCGGCAGGGATACCAGAGTATGCGAAGTTTGCCCCGTATATAAAAAGTATGGCAATGATGAACCGATCAGGTTGAAATTATATGGGCGTGGCATGGACAGGGCCATTAAGGAACCGGTAAATTCAGTCATTTATATTTAAGCAGACTACAGGGTATTCTATTAAAGAGGCCGACACGCGAAGTCGGCCTCTTATTATGGTTATATGGCGTGGTATAAGATATATGGCTGAATTGGGCCTTCACTTTGTATCATGTTATGGTCTTTGAGATAAAATAACACAGGTGATGATAAGGAAACTGCTAATCACAGTGGTTATGCTGCTGGCAATTTTTGCATTGATAGACTGCAGTCCCAGGGTTGCGCCCGTCAGTGAGTATGCCAGACGTCCTTTTGACCCGCGTGGATTAATTACTATCAATAATGATCTTGTTCAGCAGACTCTGGAGGAAATACTGGTTGACGGTAATGATCTCAGAACTGATTTCAGAAGAATACAGGATTGGGTAGCACAAAATATTGAATATAAAAATGAAGTTGGTGAGGACTGGCAGTGGCCTATAGAGACATTAAAGAAAAGGAGTGGTGACTGCAAGGATTATTCAACGTTGCTGTGCACTTTATGGAGGGCATATGGCGTACCTGCCCCTGATGTCTATGTTGCAATCGGCCAGAGCCGCACCAATGAACGGCACGCTTTCCTCATAGAAAAATATATAACAGGAGAATGGCAGGTAGTTGAGCCGCAGGTCGGAGGTTTTGTACTGTCAGAATTAAGCGCAATAGATATATCAGAAACATATGCTATCACCTTTTTATTTAATGATATCGAATATATCAACGAGGCTGCTTCAATATATGGTCGGATTAAAGGAGTCATCGCTGCTCCTGTTAGTCGTAATAACATAAAGAAAGATTTGCCGAAGATTGACTTGTTTTCATGTGACCGTTCCACTATTTCATACGGCGAAGCGGTAAAGCTTACCTGGAGTGTAGAGGGTGCTACATATGTCGGAATTGATCAGGGCGTGGGGACTGTCAGCCCTTCAGGTACTTGTCTGGTTGTTCCCACTGAAAGCCTGGAATACAGGCTGGTCGCTGGCAATGAGGCGGGTTCAGTAATGGCAAATCTATCGGTAAGAGTGATGCGTGCCTTATCTCCGGAACCCAAGCAATCTGCTGTGCCCAGCATGCATGATGATTCAGAAGCATTTATTATCGGTTTTGATGGATGGTATGCCGGTAATAGTAATGTTGATAGTGTGAATGTTGGTCAATTAACGGCTGCACGTATTAATCTGAAAAGTGGTAATCCAGGGCAATATATTATGAGGGTTTGGAGAGAAATTGGCGATGGCAAAGATGAAATACTGACACAAAGGTCTTACATTTATAAGGGAGAATCAGATAACCTTGAGATTACATTCGCACCTGCCTATGCCATCGGAGAAGCAGGTACGAGGGGTTATTGGGTAGACATAGTAGCTGACAGCGAGCAATTATGGGTGATGCCGGATTCTTACCCTCCGCGTCTTATAGCTATCCCGAGATCTATAAGCGGGCCGCTTAACGTAGGATTTATCGGATGGTACACGTCAGTCAATGCTCTTTCTACCTTACAGGCAGGGCTTGAGGTCATTACCGGCATAACCCTGTGCGGAGGTGATGCTGGCGAATATATATTATATGTTAAAAGGGACATAGTTGGTCTCAATGATGAAGCTGTGGCCGAAATTTCCTTCAGCTATTTAGGGAATAGCGCATTGCAGGAAATCCGATTTGTTCCAGAATATGCAACCCAGGAAGCTGGCACACGGGGATATTATCTGGAGCTATATAAAGACAACACATACATTTGGAGCCTCAGAGGCAACTATCCGCCGCGATTGACGGTAACACGCTAGAACTGTATTGACCTGCAAAAACAGCATTACCCGGGCAAGGAGATCTTTCCTTGATCAGATAATAAACGACGATCCGGCTATTTTAAAGAAATTCGACTGTTGCAGGTGCTGTTTTTCATGAAATTTTTAATGTTGACAATAATAGCGGTCTAATTAACGACTTTTCTGGACACTTTCCAGTACCACTTCATATAGTTCCAGTTTTTCCTTTTTTAGAAGTGCATCGATTTTTTTCTTGATTTCCAGCGCTTTTTCTGTCGCCTTACTCTGTTCTTCCTCGGCAAGGGTGATCTGGACCTTGAAATAGGCCGTGTTCGGTCTGGCATGTGTCATATCCTCTCTAACCTCCTATCATTATTTATAAGTCACTAACTTGTCAATGTATTTGAAAGAAACTGGGTTTATCAAGCCGCTCAAAGTTATGCTGGGAGTCCACCCATCTGATAGTGCCTGACCGGCCACGCATTGCAATAGATTGAGTATAAGCGCCGCCGCTGAAGTAGCGTACTCCTTTGAGAAATTCTCCGCTGCTGACACCTGTAGCGGCAAAAAAAACATCATCATTTTCAATAAGGTCTTCAGTTTTATAAACCCTTCCAATATCGATCCTTGCCGACAAAGCACTGTCCCTCTCTGCCTTGTCGGCAGGCCATGCCTTGCATTGAATGGCGCCTCCGATACAGCGTATCGCGGCTGCGGAGAGTACTCCTTCGGTAGTTCCACCGATTCCCATCAGGACGTCAACTTCTTTGTCAGGCAGGGCAGCTTCGATGGCTGCAGCGATATCGCCTTCAGAGATCAATTTAACTCTGGCTCCAGCAGCTCGGATATCGGCTAAGAGCTGGCTATGCCGCGGCCGGTCCAATACTACTACTGTCAACTCGGAGATTTTTCTTCTTTTTGCTTCAGATATCCTGTTAAGATTATCGGCAACCGGTGAATTTATATCTATGCAATCCGCAGCATCAGAGCCCACAGCTATTTTATTCATATAGAAGAATTGCTGGGGGCAGTGCATCGTACCCCTGGCTGATAAAGCTACTACCGAGATGGCTCCCGGCAAACCTTTGGCGACCAGATTGGTTCCATCAATCGGATCAACAGCGATATCGACCTTTAAATCTGAACTGCTGCCGATATGTTCGCCGATATACAGCATAGGCGCATGGTCTTTTTCCCCCTCTCCTATTACTACAGTTCCCTCCATAGGAACGTAATCCAGCACATAACGCATAGCGGCTACTGCAGACCCATCTACAAGCTCTTTATCTCCCCGTCCAAGATACCTGGCAGCAGCAAGGGCGGCTGCCTCAGTAACCCGCACCAGTTCCATGGCAATATTACGTTCAATGGACCCGTTAAAATGCTGAGTTCTCATATACTATATACTGCCCAGACCGGAAATCCTTATCACATGTTATGAAGGTTGAGGCAGTTATCTTAATTATAAATCATTAAGGGATATTAAGTGTTGAATGATCGTGCTCAGCCCGTTTAACGGGTAATGGTACTAGTGGTCGGGGTGGTCGGATTTGAACCGACGACCACCTGAACCCCATT
>JAFGLP010000021.1 GCA_016927965.1 Dehalococcoidia bacterium | reverse complement strand
GCAGAGCATCATACCGGTGTTTTACAAGGGTGAATTGATTGCCTGGGTTGGTTCAGTGACTCATGTCATGGAGATTGGTGGCATTGATGCCGGTGGACAGCCATTAACCACCACCAACCGCTTTGGTGACGGCCTGTATTTCAGTTGCGAGAAGGTGGGTGAGAATGACAAGCTGCACCGCACTTACCAGATACGTTGCGACCGCAACTTGCGTGGCTCGACATACTGGCACCTGGATGAGAAGGCCAGGCTGGCTGGCTGCCGCATTATCAGGGATAGCCTCAAAGAAGTCATCGATGACTTTGGCGTCGACTATTACAAGAAATTTATACGTGAAATTATTGAAGAAGGCAGGCAGGTCTTTCAGGGCAGGGTCAAGGAAAGGCTGTTTCCCGGCAGATACAGGGCGGCTCAATTTTATGATGGCAGTACCAAGGGATCACCAGCAGCTACGGAGAGAATGGTAACGGAACGCTTGATGCATGCTCCTGCCGAACTCACCATAAGTTCCGATGGTCTGTTCAAAATGGGTATGAGCGGGGCAAGTAAATGGGGATTCACTCCTTTGAACAGTTCTTTGCCTGCCATGCAAGCCGGTTTGTGGGTGACTGCTGCACAGATGCTGGCTTATGACGGTAGGATAAATGACGGTGCTTATTATGCTACCGAAACATATTTCCCGTATGGCTCCTGGGCCAACCCCGACTGGCCCTACGTTTCACTTGCATCCACCTGGGGACCATTGATGGTAACCTACAATGCTATTTATCGCTGTATGGCACGTGCGTTCTTTTCCAGGGGATTTCGGGAAGAGATCCTTTGCGGATATGGACATAATAATTTACTGCAGTATGGCGGTACGGACCAGTACGGAAAGCCTCTGGGGGGGATTAATTTCGAAATGTGCGCTTCCGGATCAGGGGCCAGGGGCATCATGGACGGCATTGATACCGGGTATGCCATGTGGAATCCCGAGTCTGACATGGGCAATATGGAAATCTGGGAGCTTGCCTTCCCCCAGGTCTACCTTGGAAGAAGGATCACTCCAGATTCCGGCGGATTAGGTAAGTATCGTGGGGGAAGCGGGTTCCATTCCACCATGCTGATGTGGGGTAGCAATGATATCCAGCTTGCTGGAGGGGGCCCCGGAAGGTGTCCCAATAATTGTGGTATCTTTGGCGGATATCCCGGCGCCCCGGCCATAAGGAAGACCGTCTATGCGCATAATACTAATATGCCTGATATGATAAAAAACAAACTCCCTTATCCTTCGTATGAAGGCGATACTCGCAGGCAGAGTGTGATGGACATGCTGAAAGGTGATGTGCATGTGGATGATACCAGTGTGCTGGTCCCCATGCAATTCAAACCGTACGACGTCTTTGTTATGTTCTGGAACGGCGGGCCGGGATATGGCGACCCGCTTGAACGAAAATTAGATTTAATCGAAAGTGACCTGAATAATGGATTCGCCCTGAACTTCTCTGCGAGATTGGTTTATGGGGTAGAGGCCGATATGGACAAGGGAAGTGGGGCATGGATAGTAGATAAGGAAAAAAGTCATAGCCTCAGAGGGAAATTAAAAGAAAAAAGAGCGCAAAGGGCAGTGCCGGCCCGTACATGGATGAAGACTGAGCGTGAGAGAATATTACGCAAAGATATCTACGAACCTGTTCAAACCATGTACCGGGAGAGCCTGACAATTTCGCCTGAATGGGCTATTGAGTACAGAAAATTCTGGGACCTTCCGGACGATTTCTGTTATTAAGGGCCGTCCGGTCAAAATAAATATTAATGATTGGAGGATATCATGATCAGGACAGTTGAGCAATATATGGAAAGTCTGAATGACGGCCGTGAAATCTGGTGCCTTGGAGAGAAAGTGAAGGACGTCAGGACCCACCCGATTTTGCGTACGATAGTAATGGCATCGGCGACGGACTACGTTATACCTCGTTTGCCCCAGTTCAAAGACCTGTTTGTGACGAAGGATGCCGATGGTGAGGAAGTAAATTTCATGAATACACCTCCGAGGTCCGTGGAGGACATGGTCAGGCGGAGAGCCTGCTACATGACTGGTTGCCGGCATGGCGGCATAGTGCTGCATTGCATGGGAGTCGATGCCCTGGCAGCGGCTACTGTGGCGGCTGCGAAAATGGATAAAAACCTGGGTACGGACTATAGCAAGCGAGTGGAAAACTACAGGAAATACCTGCAAAAAAATGATATCGGCGTAACCGGCGCCATTACCGATGTTAAAGGTGACCGGGGGTTGCGTGCTTCCAAACAGGTCCAGCACAAAGATTTCTACACCAGGGTGGTTGAGAGGAAAAAGGACGGCATTATCGTACGTGGCGCCAAGGTACATATCAGTTCGACTCCGGGCGCCAATGAAGCCATCATATTGCCCTGCCGCGCTCATGCCAGTGAGGACGAAAAAGATTACGCTTTGGTTTTTGCGACACCGCTTAATGCCAAAGGCATCAAGCTGTTGGCCGTTGAACCCAGCAACAGGACCTATGGGGAAGAAGCACACTTTGACTATCCCAAGAGCGCAGCTCTGGGACCCACCGAGTGCCTTATCGTCTTCGATGACGTGTTTGTTCCCTGGGAGCGGGTGTTTATGTGCGGCGAGTACCAGTACTCGCGTGATGTCACCTTTGCTTTTGCTACCTTCCACAGGCTTTTCGGATCGACCCGCATGTCTGCCGAGCTTGAAACGCTCGTTGGTTCGGCGGCCTTGATGGCGGAATATAACGGCCTGGAAAAATATGATCATATCAAGGACAAGCTCGCCTGGCTGGCCATGTATGCTGAAACCGTCAATGCAGTCAGCAAACTGGCAGCAATTGAATGCCAGCCGGAATTGGGAGACCTCATGGTCCCCAACATCATGTATGCCAATATTGCAAAATTCACCTTTGCCCAGAACTTCCATGAAGCTGTGAAGACGGTTCAGGACATCAGCGGTGGTATACCTGCAACGGTCCCCTGTTACAAGGACTGGAAAAACAAGGACCTACGTCCGTATATTGAAAAATATCTCGCTGGCAAAGATGGTGTACCGACTGAGAACAGGTTGAAGGCCAGCAGGCTGGTCAAGGACTTCACCGGTTCTTACTGGGCGATTGCCAACCTGCATGGAGAAGGGTCACTGGCACAGCAAAAGATGTTCCTTTACTGGATGGCTGACTGGAAGAGGTTCAAGGCAGCCGCAAAGCGCGAGGCCAACATAGGAGGATGGGAAGATGATCCCACCTATGGCTTCGTATTTGATCCGCGGGAACTCATTGAGAAGAAGATGCCGCCCATAGATACCTCATACAAGTTGTAATGCAGTTAGAAAATAAGAGAAATTTTCAATCAGTACTATACAAAGGAGTAAGGTCATGAAATCAGTGCAGATACTCGGAATAGATGCCGGCGGTACGATGACCGATACCATCCTAATTGATACGGATGGCAACATGGTCAT
>JAFGLP010000158.1 GCA_016927965.1 Dehalococcoidia bacterium | reverse complement strand
TGCCATTAAAATATACATCGATGACAGTACCAGGCTATCTATTAATATTGCTGGAGGCACCGTTTTCCCTTCCTTAACATTTTCTCTATAGTATCCTATTGCTCTGCGGTCGTCTGCACCCCGAGAGCGGCATATGCAGATACAGCAATAACTATTAATGCAACCACAGATAGGAAAACTTTGTACTTGATTGGTTTGATTTTACTCATTGAATTATTCGATATATCAGTATTTAAGTTTTCGAATTTTCGAATTATACACCTTTTATCTGATGTAGTAAACCCTTGAGCATATATACTTATTTAAATGTCAACATGAGTATATAATGTTTTTCCCACGTTTATTTCTATGCGTTAAATTTCTTCAACTCCTCTTCCCTTAACTGGCGCTTCAATATTTTCCCTACTCCAGAAAGAGGTAGCTCATCCCGAAACTCGACATACTTGGGCACTGCGTAGGGCGCCAGTTTTGATTTGCACAATGCTACAATTTCTTCCTCGGTAACCTTGCCAACATACTCCGGCTTCAACTTTATAATGGCCTTTACCCTATCACTGCCCAGTCGCTCCTTATCCGGCACTGCAATAGCTGCCGCTAGTTCAACCCCTGGATGCTCATATAACACCCGATCAACCAGTATTGTATAGACTTTCATTCCGGACACATTCGCCATATCCTTAACACGGTCGGTGATATAAAAATATCCGTCGTCATCCATGCGGGCGATATCTCCCATGGGCAACCAACCGTCGATTAATCCGCTACCCGAAGTAGGCCAGTATCCTTTCATGATCTGGGGACCTTTTACCCATAATTCGCCTTCCTCTCCAGGTCCAACGTCCTTTCCTGTCTCAGGATCAACCAGCCTGATCTCTACATCGGGCATGGGCACGCCGATAGAACCTACTTTTTTTACTTCTGATAAATCGGATATCGAAAGGTTGGCATGAGTTCCCGCACCCATCTCCGAAGCACCGTAGCTGTCACCGATCTGTGCGCCGGTTTCTTCCTTGAACTTCTCTGAAACCTCTTTCGGCAGTGGCGCAGTCGAGGAGGTAAAAAATGTCTGAAGTTTGCCCAGTCCCATCTCAACCAGCTTAACGTACTGTGTGGGCACGCACGAGCAAGCGGTTGGTTCGTTGTTTTTCAAGATGTTATATATAGCTTTTAAATCCCGCGAATCGGGTACCATGTAGATTTCAAAAGCCCAGTAAATACAAAAATGTGAAAGCGTCATGCCAAACTGATGGAAAAGAGGTACACTGATCAGCCATGAGCACTGGCCGCGCATAGCCTGTTCAAGGGGGCCGAATGCCCAAGCCATATGGCACAGATTTGCCAGCCTGCTAGTGTGCGGCAGCATAACACCCTTGGGTGTACCGGTAGTGCCACCCGTAAAAATCAATTCAGCCAGATCCTCCTCAGGATTGATATCGACCTTGGGAAGTTGAGCGGGATATTCGGCCAGCAAATCATGTAAGCGGTAAGTTCCCAGTATTTTTTCAGGTATTTCAGCATCGGGAGAAAACTCTCCGGCTGACGTAATTATTATCCTCTTTATACTGGTCCTGTCTTTTATTTTATTAATTGTCTCTATTGAAGAATCCATGCATACTATGGTTTCTGCCCCGGAACCTCCAATCTCGCTGATCAACTCCTCTTCTTTATGCAGGTGACTGCACGGGACATGAGTACCGCCTGCCTTTAAGGTTCCGAAATCACTGATGATAAACTGTGGGCAATTAGACAGAAAGGTAGCCACACGATCGCCCTTTTTAACACCCAAATTGAATAGAGCATTGGCAAACCGGTCGGTAAGATCCTTCAGTTCAGTGTAACTAATAACCTTATCCATAAAATGGATGGCTGGCCTGTCAGGGAAGTCCCTGGCACTGTTGTCCAGCACCGTGTAAAGAGGTACCTTTGGATACGGTTTCAGTGATTGCGGAAGTACGAATAATCCTTTCCCTCCGACATCATATTGTTTTAACCACGGTTTATCGGCAATGGACACCATTGATTACCTCCAAATAGTATTTATAGTGCTTTAAGCTATGAACGTTTAAGAGTTCATCTCAATCGCAACGACAGTGACATGCGGCTCAGTTACTGACTCGGGTACCTTGATAGTCAGATCGCCCACTGGATTATCGAAGCCGCTCAATTCCTTGCGGATCTGATCGAACAGAGTAACACGTTTGGAAAATTCCAGCGCAGCACCTGATCCCAACACATAGACTGACTTAACCTTGCTAACATGTACGGAGCGTACCGTAATAGACTCGTAAGGCCTGCCAAAGAGGTGTAAATAAACGGTATTTCCCTTGCGAGTCGACGGCCCGTAAAACTGCCAGGGCTCCAGTCCGGGCTCGGTTCCGTTTATACAATCATGGTTGCGTGCCATCCAATCAGCCAGATCATTAAGTCGAGCGATTTGCTCGGGAGGTAGCTGGCCATCTCCCATCGGGCTTACATTGAGGAGAAGGTGGCCCCCTTTGCCGGCGATCTCGCAGAGTGTCTGTATAAGCTCAGTTGATGATTTGTAGGATGGGTCGTCCTTGTTGTATCCCCAACTGTCGTTCATCGTCATGCAGGTTTCCCATGGATGTGACGGAGGTTCGGCTGGCAGGAACTTTTCGGGCGTATCGAAATCGCCCTGTCCGGTCAACCGGTCATTGATCATTATCCCCGGCTGCAACTGGCGTACCATAGCTGCCAGTTTCTGCACCTTCCATTCAGCGGGCTTATGCTCCCACTGGCCATCGAACCATATTTCAGCTATCTCACCGTAGTTTGTGAGTATCTCCTTAACCTGCCCGAACATAAAATCCAGATAGTGATTCCATCTATTTTCAGAAGGCAGCGGGGCACCAGTGTAATAATGATAGGGCTTATCGGCCTCAGTAACTGCCGGATAATCTGGGTGATTCCAATCAGGTAGGGAAAAATACAGTCCCACCCCCATCCCCTCGGCCCTGACAGCATCTACATACTCACGTACCAAGTCTCGACCGACCGGGGAATGCATAACGGAAAAATTGGACAGTTTCGTATCGTACATGGCATAGCCGTCACAGTGTTTGGTAATCATGACGGCATACTGGGCACCCGCCCTTTTGAACAGCCTTGCCAGTGTCTTAGCGTCCCACTTATCAGGATTAAAAGTAGCTGCACTGCTCTGGTACTGCTCAACTGTCATGCTCTGACAGTACGGCATGGTTGAAGTCCCACCCACCATCGGCCAGGATAACTCCACACCCTGCTGTGAAGAATGTGACCAGTGGATGAAAATCCCCAGACGGGCCTCATCCCAAGTAGTGAAATCATCGCCTTTATATTCGACATTTGTGGTTGCGGGAACTGTCCACTGTGAACATGACAACATGAATAGGGAAATTAATGACAAAGCCAGGCAATAATGAATAAAGCCTCTACCCATTGCAAGATACCTTCTTAATATAATAGCTGCTGTCGACGCCCAATACAATATATCTCACTATCGAAACTGAGATCTTATCAAAATAATATTACCCGGTATAATCCCTGACGTATTATAATATATCACAATATCTAAATTTTCAATATGATAATTAATTTAGCTTTGTTTATTGATCTTTTTACTAATATTTTTATCTTTCAGCCATTGACTTCATGCCTTTTGAACATTATAATTTTCTCACTTTAAATTTTTGGAGGTATGAAGATGCCGATTTTTGCTACGCAGGCATGGCTGGATGAAAGTGCCAATTTGTTAAACAACGACCCCGA
>JAFGLP010000157.1 GCA_016927965.1 Dehalococcoidia bacterium | reverse complement strand
TTTAGAAATCTCCCCTTTTAAATAAAATATTTCAAACTCAGGTGATTCCTGTTTTGCTTGCTCTAAATATCGAAAATCGACGGCCAGACAGGCTTTATGTTCTGTAATAATTAGCCAACCTTCCGAACCAGTAAACCCTGATATATAATGCCTGTTGGCAGTTGAGCCGATCAGAATACCATCGATGTTGTAATCTGCCAGCTTTTTCCGCAGGTTAGATACCCTTTCCATGTAGGTTACGCTTCCTGGATGGCGAAGTACGGAATACTCATGTTATTGCTGCCCCGCCGGGATTATCTGGTTTGTCTGCAGCTATAATCTTCTTGGTAGTCTTGCATTTGGGATAAGCACTGCAAGCCAGAAATTTTCCAAACCGGCCTGCCCTGACTACCATCGGCTCTCCGCATTTGGGGCATTTTTCATTTGTTGTTTCATTGGCATTATTGCCGCCATCACCTTTTTGAGCTCCATAACGCTGTATTGTCTGTTTGCCGGTACATTTAGGATAGTCTGGACATGCCAGAAAAGTACCGAAACGGCCTTTTCTTACTACCATATTCTTACCGCATTTGGGGCAAGGCTCATTTGATACTTCCGGGGTAGAGTCTGCTTTGTCTGAAGCACCCGACCCCGCTGGCCCTCTCACGGAGTTCATCGATTTTTTACCTTTGCAGTCAGGGAAGTTACTGCATGCCAGAAATTTACCATATCGGCTGGATTTCATCACCATCGGCTTGCCGCATTCAGGGCAGACTTCTTCTGATTGAATGACGATCTTCTGCAATTTTTCCTGTGCATTGGAGAGGTCTTTTTCAAATGGTGAGTAGAATGATTTTATAACAGACCGCCATTTCATTTTACCCTGGGCTATTTCGTCGAGTTCGTCTTCCATTTTGGCTGTGAAGTTAAAATCTACTATGTTAGGGAAGCTGTTAACCAGCAAATCATTGACAATCATGCCGATTTCTTCAGGCCGCAGTTTACCGCTCTCCTTGTATACGTATCCCCTGTCAACGATGGTAGAGATAATTGGGGCATAGGTGCTGGGGCGGCCGATCCCTTTTTGTTCCAGTGCTTTTATCAGAGTGGCTTCCGTATATCTTGGTGGCGGTTGAGTGAAAAACTGCTCGGGTAAGAGGTCTAATAGTAGCAACATTTCGCCTTCGGTCAGTTGAGGAAGCTTAACAGACTTACCCTCATCGTACGCATCTTTCTCTTCGTCCATTCCCTCAATATACAAGGCCATGAAGCCGGGAAAGCGCAGAGAAGATGTCTTTGTTTGAAATAAATAGACCTTTTGCTTTTTCTTTGCGGTTGCATGAATGTCTACTGTGATTGTGTCATATAAAGCTGCTGCCATCTGGCTTGCAACCGCCCTTTTCCATATCAATTCATAAAGCTGAAATTGATCTTTATTCAGATATTCTTTAATCTTCTCAGGTTCACGAAATGCCTTGGTAGGGCGGATTGCTTCGTGCGCTTCCTGCGCCATTTTAACTTTTTTAGTGAATACTCTTGGAGATTTGGGCAGGTGTTTTGCAGAAAAATTGCTGCGTATATAATCTCTGATTTCTTCTACGGCAGTTGCTGCCATGTTGGTGGAGTCAGTACGCATATAAGTGATCAGGCCTGTATCCCCTTCTTCACCGATCGGCAATCCTTCGTATAGTTGCTGTGCAATTACCATGGTTTTTTTGGCAGTAAAGCGTAGTTTGCGCCAGGCTTCCTGCTGCATTGTGCTGGTTATGAATGGCGGAGCAGGGTTGCGCGGGACTTCCTTGCTTTGAATTGTAGAAACAGCATAAGCAGCAGCTTTTAAATCATTTAATATATCGTCGCAGCTTTGTTTATTGGGGATACTAATTTTACCGTTATCGGCCAGGCCAACAAAAGATGCTTTAAAACTATTTTTCCCATTCTTTTGTTTCGTTAGCTCGGCCTCAATTGTCCAGTACTCAACCGGAATGAAATCCAGGATTTCTCGCTCCCTGTCAACGACCATTCGTACAGCCACAGACTGAACTCGTCCTGCCGAAAGGCCCTTGAATACTTTCTTCCATAATAGGGGGCTTAACTTATAGCCGACCAGCCTGTCAAGTATTCTCCTGGCCTGTTGTGCATCCACCAGTTTTAAATCAATGGGGCGTGGATGATCGAATGCTTCTTCAACTGCGTCTTTGGTTATCTCATGAAAGGTTACTCTTCTTAGAGGAATTTTATCTTTTTCAAGATTTGCTGCCTTGATTAAATGCCAGGAGATAGCCTCCCCCTCACGGTCCGGATCGGTCGCCAGGTAAATGGCGGAAGCGCTATTGGCCAATTCTTTAATCTCAGTTATTACATGTTTTCTTTCACGGATGCTCCTGTATTCGGGCTCAAATTCCTTATCTATTAAAATGCCCAGTTTATCCGGCGGAAGGTCCCGCACATGTCCCATGGAAGCCTTAATGATATAGCTTTTACCGAGTATTTTGGTTAATGTCTTGGCTTTAGCTGGAGACTCAACTATTACTAGTTTATTTGCCATAATAATCCTATTAATTTGATTTATTTTTTCCGAGTATATAACTCATGTTACTTGCATGCCGGACCATCCCGTTCAATTCCATAATTGCCAGATTGCTGGCAACTATGGCAGTATTCAAGCCGGTATGTCTGCAAATCTCGTCTATATGTATCGGTTCGTCAGCAATATATTTTAGTATAACCGATTCTATTCCATCAGGCGTATTGACGTTTCTTAACTCAAGCTGCTGTGATACGGCGGATAAATTAAGCTCTTCGAGAACATCAAGATGATTTCTTACAAGCTTTGCTCCCTCTTGTATCAGTTTATTTGGACCCTTGCTCATTACGGAGAAAATGCTGCCCGGAACAGCAAACACCTCCCTATTTTGTTCGGCAGCAAAATTGGCTGTTATCAGGGCACCTCCCGTTTCACCGGATTCTATTACAATTACCCCACTGCTTAAACCACTCAGTATACGGTTCCGCCTTGGGAAATGCTCTGCTTTTGGCTTTGTTCCAAGCGGGAATTCGCTTACCAGTGCTCCATTCTGCATGATTTCACGCGCCAGCTTAACGTTTTCTGGAGGGTATACTATATCAAGCCCGCTGGCGAAAACTGCGATAGTCTTTCCGTGTGCTTCAATTGCGGTTCTGTGTGCTACGGTATCGATACCTTTTGCTAATCCGCTAACTATTGTAATGCCGTTAGCAACCAGGTTGGTGACCAGGTCGTCAGTAACTTGCTTTCCATAAGCCGTTGCCCGGCGCGTTCCAACGACTGCTACGCTGGTTTCATCAGGTCTTCCCAATTCACCACGAATATAGAGCACCGGTGGATAATCACTGGTCTCTTTCAGAAGTGGAGGATATTCAGGAGACTGATATGTTAATACCTTAATACCATATTTATCCAGCTGATTGAGTTCATCATTAAGAGAGAGATTGCGGCGGCAAGAGACAACCATATCCGCGGTTTTATCATCCAGGCCGGCTTTAATAAGGTCGGATTTTGGCGCTTTCCAGGCCTTTTCCAGGTTGCCGAAATAACTGCATAAGGCAGCAAGCCTGGATTTACCGATGCCCGGAATTTTAGTAAAGCCAATCCAAAACTGAATTTCGTTCGTATCAGGCATAAAAATCGAGTTATTTTAGCACAGGAATGCTAAAGCCTGAAAACAACATGATGATTTTGTGATGGAAATAAATGAAGAAAGAGGCAGGACTATTATTTCAGCTCTATATCAGATTTAAGTAACTTCTTAATTTCTGGGATGACATCCTGTGCTGCTTTGTAACCCGCTTCAATGGCATTTGCCCCGCGGTAGAATTCGTAAGGTTCGATATTGCTCACATCCGGCTCAATAAGTATATCTGCCTTTAATATTGAAGACCGTACCATCTCGTATTCCATAATATATATAGATTGAATTAGCGAATTCATCAGGCTGGGAGCTTTTTCTGATTTTTTATTCCCTGTCAATCCAAGCCGCCTCAGACGCTTGGGATGATTTAGCACATTCACAGCTATTGTGAAAGTCGCACCCATCGATCTGACAATATCAGCCGGTACAGGATTACATACGCCTCCATCAACCAGATAGATACCGTTATAGTCTACCGGCTCAAAGACAACCGGTATTGAAATGCTTGCACGGACAGCTTTCAGGAGTGAACCTTCCTGAAGAATGATCTCTGTACCGGTTTTTATTTCAGAAGCTACGGCGGAGAAGGGTATCTTGCAGCGGCTGAAATCCACATCGCCGATGATAGGTTTGAGGAAGTTTTCTATCCTGTTGCCGCGCAGCAATCCCACACGTATAAAGGCAAATCTTGGGTCAAGTAATCTGGCCAGCTTGTTAAGGTTGTAGGTCAAAGCTATTTCTTCCAGGACTTCGAGATCTGCATTTACAGAGTAGCAAGCTCCTACCAGCGCGCCCATGCTTGTTCCGGCAATATAATCTATGGGTATTTGTGCTTCATTGAGTGCTTTGATCACACCTATATGAGCGATACCCTTGGCTGCACCACTTCCCAGAGCCAATCCGATCTTGGCTTTTAAATTAGTTGATTCAGTCATACCGCCAATAATAATCAATATGGCGGAGAGGGTGGGATTCGAACCCACGGTAGCACGAAGCTACACGCGCTCTCCAGGCGCGCCTGTTAGACCACTCCAGCACCTCTCCGTGACAAAAAAACTAATACGGCGGAGAGGGTGGGATTCGAACCCACGAGGCTCTCGCCCACCGCTTTTCGAGAGCGGCACCATCAGCCACTCGGTCACCTCTCC
>JAFGLP010000156.1 GCA_016927965.1 Dehalococcoidia bacterium | reverse complement strand
GGACGCTGCAATAATACCGGATGATATGTCGGGGCTGGAGAAGTTTCTCCTGATGATCAGCCATCCTAATATTGCCTATATACTACTGACACTCGCTTCAATCGGCCTGATCACGGAAATTTCCAACCCGGGACTGATCTTTCCAGGGGTTATCGGAGGTCTTTTCCTGTTAATGGCCTTCTATTCGCTGGGGGTACTCAATGCCTACTGGGCGGGTGTCCTGCTGATCATACTGGCTATCGGGCTTTTTATAACTGAGATTTTTGTACCTGCCTATGGTATACTGACGACAGGTGGAATTATATCTCTTGTATTTGGCTCACTAATTCTATTCAGTGGAAGTGATATTTCTATGGAATTTAATCAGAATCTAATAGTAATTGTTGCTGTTGTAATGGCGATTGTTGTCGGCCTGTTGGCATGGGCGGTTGTGGTTGGGCAACGGCGTAAAGTGACAACTGGGAAGGAAGGAATGGTGGGGCAGCAGGCAGAGGTTAAGACACTGCTTTCTCCCAAAGGTATGGTACTGGTTGACGGCGAACTCTGGGCCGCAGAACTGGATGAGGGGACCGCTCAACCCGGTGAACAGGTGGTTATCGCAAAGGTGAATAACCTGAAACTATTCGTAACAAAAAATAAATAAGGAGGTAGATATGACGGTATTTGGAATAATCGCAGCAGTAATTTTCCTGCTGATTGTGATTGGAGCTGCTGTAAGGATTGTCAACGAATATGAGAGGGGAGTGGTCTTCCGGCTGGGACGTTATGTAGGTGTAAGGGGTCCGGGCCTTATCTTACTTATTCCGTTCATCGAGCGTATGGTCAAAGTAGAACTACGTGTGGTAACGATGGATGTACCTCAGCAGGAATGCATCACGATGGACACGGTCACTGTTAAAGTGGATGCCGTGGTCTATTTTCGTGTTATGAAGCCGGAATCGGCTGTGCTAAATGTAGAGCAGTATATCAGGGCAACCTCGCTTCTCTGCCAGACAACACTGCGTAACGTGGTGGGGCAAAGCGATCTTGAGGATCTGCTCGGGCACAGGGACAAGGTCAACGAGAAACTTCAATTTTTAATTGATGAGGGCACGGAACCCTGGGGTATTAAGGTGAGCATGGTAGAAGTCAGAGACGTACAGTTGCCGGAGACTATGCAGCGTGCCATGGCTGCCCAGGCCGAGGCTGAGAGGGAACGACGGGCAAAGATTGTGCATGCAGATGGTGAAGCCCAGGCGGCTGAAAAGCTGGCAGAAGCTGCAAAAATTATTTCGGCGCATCCGGCAGCCATGCAGTTGCGCTACCTGCAAACGCTTATCACGATATCCACAGAGAAAACGAATACAATAGTATTCCCGCTGCCCATGGACCTGATTATGCCAATATTAAGCAAGATGAGTGGCGATAAGAAAAAGCTGGAATCCTGATTTTAAGGATTAGCAGTCATGTCAAGGGGGCACGATTATTTTCGTGCCCCCTTGTTATTTAGTTTTGTCCCTGACGTTGGCAACATCGCCTGCTATTACCTCGCGAAGTGAACCATTATCCATACGCAGGACAAGGTTGCCTGTAGCGTTAATGGATTCCGCTGACCCTTCCAGGATATGCCCACCCGTGGTTACGGTTACCCTCTGCCCCAGTGTTCCCATGTGCTTTCTCCATTCGTCAAGAATCAGATCAGGTTTGCTTTTAAGATCGTAAAGCTTTTCCATCTCGGAGTACAGATTTAATGCAACCTCATCGATTGAAACCTGACGGCCTGATTCAGTTGACAGGCTGGTAGCTATTCCGGCTATCTCGGGGAATCTGGTGGTATCAAAATTGACATTGATCCCTATGCCAATGATGGAAAAAACCAGGTTGCCTGCGGAGAAGCCGTTCTCGATTAATATCCCGCAAACTTTTTTACCTGAGATAAGAACATCATTCGGCCATTTTATGCTGCCCCGAATGCCCGTTTCCCCGATAGTCCTATAGACTGCAACGGACGAAATAGCCGGCAGCAGATGGAGAGCATCCAGCGGTGGACGCAGTATTATCGACGTGGCAAGCGCTCCTTCGGGGGAAAGCCAAGCTCGGCCCATCCTTCCCCGGCCTGATTCCTGTTTGCCGGTTATTACGGCTGTGCCCTCAGTCGCATCCTGCTCGGCCAGCCTCCTGGCTTCATCCATGGTTGATGATGTGACGGGGACATAATGTATCCTTTTACCCATATAACGGGTCCTAAGGTTTTGTTGAAGATATGTAGTTATCTCTGGTCCCACGGATATAATATATCAGACGAGATAAACCGTGTATAATCTATTGAGTAAAGTACAATTGCCGATTAATGGAGATTAAGATGAGTGATGAGAGCATTGATCTTTTTTCTCAAAAGATAGCCGACCTGATCATCGACGCCAAACGTATTATGGTATTTACCGGCGCTGGTATAAGCACGGAGTCCGGCATACCCGATTTCAGGGGCAAAGACGGGATCTGGACCAAGCTGGACCCGGATGATTTTACGATTCAAAGATATATAGCCAGCCGGGAAGTCCGTGAGATGCAGTGGAAGATGCTGGTTGAAGGCGGGCTTGCCATGCAGGCAAAACCAAATGCTGCACATTATGCTATTGCCGAACTGGAGAAGCTGGGCAAGCTCGATTGTGTGGTGACACAGAATGTCGACAATCTTCACCAGGCGGCCGGAAACTCCGCAGATATTGTTTTTGAGCTACACGGCAATATGCAGTATGTACGTTGCCTGGGCTGTCATAAGCGTTTTCCAATGGCTGAGATAATCGGAAGAGCTGATGTTGAAGGCGCCCCGCTGTGTGAACATTGTAAGGGTATATTGAAACCTGATGCAGTATTTTTTGGAGAGGCGTTGCCTGAACTGGTTCTGAGTGAAGCCGCAAGGCGCGCCAACCTGTGCGATCTTTGTATAGTTATAGGGTCTACCCTGATTGTATATCCTGCGGCCTACATACCAATGTATGCCAGGGACGCTGGCGCCAGGATTGTAATTGTAAATATCGGTGCAACCCCCATGGATGCGCAGGCAACAGTCTGTGTTGAGGGCAAAGCAGGCGATGTGATGACCCGCGTGTTAGATCAGGTTAAGATCAAAATGGGCAAATAGCTGTATTGACAAATTTTGAATACAAATGTTAGATTGTGTTAGATACAGGAGAAGAGAGGTGCAGATTTGAGAAAGTTGACTATGTTCGTGCTCTCGATATTGGCAGTTGTGCTGATTGCGGGATGTGCGAGATTGGCTACTTCCCAGGTTCCTCCTCTGGCATATATCGACTCAGTTTCGTCTGCGGAAGTTTATTCCGGTGAGACGATTAAATTTTCCGGGCATGGGGTGTCCTCAGAGGGGCAAATTGTAGCCTATAACTGGCGCTCGAGTGTTAATGGCGACCTGAGCCAGCTGGCAACGTTCGATACAAATACCCTGACTGCCGGCCCGCATACGATCTGGTTTAAAGTCCAGGATGATTACGGAAATTGGTCTAAAGAAATAGGTACCAACGTTAATATATTGACTCAGGGTAGTCCTGCTGTTATGGCCGTTAAGATGTTCGCGGCTTCTCCTCCGAGTATTGCTGAAGGCGAGTCGACTACGCTCTCGTGGGAGATTACGGGGACGGGTAATGTACGTATTGACCCGGGCATCGGCGACGTTGCCCAATCTGGCAACAGAGTAGTTAAGCCACTTAAGACCACAATATACACCATTTACAGTGCCAATGATATCGGTGTAGCCAAGGCGTCAACCGAGGTAGTAGTCACTCCAACTCCCCAAAATTCATTGATTGCATATTCGATAGCAGCGGAAGATGGCACGATCAGAGGAGGTAACATCACCTTGGGTGAGGTTATGGTTGGCCAGGACCTGGAACAAAATGCAATGCAGGCATTTCTCAGTTTTGATACTTCATCTATCCCGTCTGATGCCATAATCACCTCGGTCCAGCTGGATCTGACAAAATCACAGATAATAAATCATCCCATACCCTGGCTGGGGTCTCTTTATATTTATAACAAGCAATACGGTTTCCGTATAGATCAATATGGCAATCAGATATATTTGCAAAATACCCCTTTATATACCTGGAGCTACAGCTATACAGCTACTGAGATGCCGGAAACGTATTTTACATCTCCGGCCATGGTTTCTGCTGTACAGGCAGCGGTAGATACCCGCAGCAGCCGTCTGGAGTTGCGGCTGCAGTTTGAGAAGACATATTACTATCCGATATACAATTATAGTGATAATAAAATCCTATGGAATTCACGGGATCCTAATTATATCGATATAGGTTCTGGAACTGCCAGACTGCTGGTGAATTATACATTACCGGAATAAGGCCTGTTACAGTTTTACTCTTGAACTAACTGTACCGTATATTCATTTTTAAAATGAATAATTTGTTGTTGCGTGTGGTAACGGTATTTATACAATCAGAAAAACATTTACAGCTAGTAAGCTATTTTATTGATTGCAACGTAAATTTATGCCACGTAGGCGAAAGTACAATACACTAGTTGCTGGCTGACTATAAACAGAATGATAAACCGGGATCCGTTTTTGTATCTTCACTCGTTGAGACCGTAAAGCAGATATCATCTGCATGAAGACAGCGGTTTTAAAGGTAAGATGCTTGAACGCTGTGAATAATTAGCTATACCGCTTTGATCTGCTCTAATTCAAACCGGTAGTTCTCGATAACCGGGTTTGTCAGTAATTTATTGCACATTTCCTGGACAGCAGCCCTGGCTTTTTCCTGGTCTTCTTCGTCGATTTTAATTTCGATGTATTTACCTGCCCGCACTTCCTGCACGTTTTTAAAAGACAGGGTATGCAGCGCCCCTTTAATGGTAAGTCCCTGAGGGTCATTCACTGTCGGTTTGAGTGTTATATATACTTTAGCTAAATACATTTTTCAGTTTCCTCCCCGTAAGTAAAAAGTGCGCATCTAAATAACGTTCTGTGGTAGCCTTCACCACATTCGGCGGTAAAGAAGGAGCAGGAGGCTTCTTGTTCCATCCTGAAGCAGTCAGCCAGTCTCTTACATATTGCTTATCGTAGCTTGGCTGTGAACGTCCGGGCTTATAATGGTCAATGTCCCAGAATCTGCTGGAGTCAGGTGTAAGCGCCTCGTCGATCAGGAGAAGCTCCTTATCATGGAAGCCGAATTCGAACTTGGTATCGGCGATGATGATGCCGCACTCGGCAGCATATTTCCTGGCATAGTTATAGAGGACGATGCTTTTTTCCTCAAGTGCATTAGCAGTGCTGTCCCCGACCATGTTGGCTAGCTGCTTGCGCGTTAAAGGCAGATCATGGCCTTTCTCTGCCTTGGTGGTTGGCGTAAATAACGGCTCCGGCAGTTCCTGGCTTTCCTTTAATCCTTTGGGTGTTTTCTTGCCGTTGATAGTACCGGATTTTTTATACTCAGCCCAGGCTGACCCTGCGATATAGCCGCGCACAACGCATTCGATCGGTATGCGGTCGGCTTTCAGAACGACCATAGACCGTCCCAATAAGTTCGACGGCAGAGGCCTTCTGCCAGGGGAGTATTTTGCCAGCGCACGCTGGCTCTCGATGGATTCGATCATATGATTATGTACTATGTGATACGTTTTTCCAAACCAGAAAGCTGAAATCTGGTTTAAAACGATCCCTTTATCAGGTATTGCTGTAGGTAAGACCTCATCGAAGGCAGAAATGCGGTCGGTTGCTACCATAAGCAGTTTATCGCCTTTAATGTAGGTGTCTCGTACCTTGCCTTTACCGTACGATGGAAGTCTTAGATCTGTATCGAATACTATAGCCAATGGTCTCTCCTATTTTTTACTTGAGATCTTGCGGGGTTTTTTCAACAGTCCAAGCCTGATATAAATTGTATCGATGTGCTTTAAGAAGCGGCCGTAGTCGAAAATCGTTTCCAGTTCTTTGACTTTAAGGTGGTCCATTACTTCAGCATCGTCTTTCAGCAGCTTTAAAAACGGAGTGCGTTTTTTCCATGCCTGCATGGCATTGCGCTGAGTAAGCTCATAGGCTTTTTGGCGGCTGAGCCCTTTGCCGACCAGGGCCAGCATAACGCTCTGTGAAAAGACCAGTCCCTGTGTAAGTTCAAGGTTGCGTCTCATGTTGTCAGGATAAACCTGCAGTCCTCGCATAACACCTGTAAAAATCTCGAGTACATAATCAAGCGCCAGACAGGCATCGGGCAGGATGACACGTTCATTGGAGGAATGACTGATGTCCCTCTCATGCCACAGTGCGACATTCTCCATAGCGGTCACGCTGTGTCCCCTGATAAGTCGTGCCAGTCCGCATACGCGTTCACACAACTCGGGATTTCGCTTGTGGGGCATGGCTGATGAACCCGTTTGTCCGGTGGAGAAAGGCTCTTCAGCTTCCAGTATCTCTGTCCTTTGAAGCGCCCTGATCTCTGTGGCGAATTTTTCCAGTGAACTCGCTATTATTGCCAGTGTGGAGACAAATTGGGCATGCCTGTCGCGCTGTATTATCTGGTTTGAGACCGGGGCTGCTGTCAGACCGAGTCTGGCGCAGGCTTTATCTTCAATTTCAGGGGATACCGTGGCATAGGTGCCCACAGCCCCCGAGATTTTTCCCACGCTGATTATATCACGGGCATTCTGTAGCCTGACACGATTGCGCTTCATTTCCTGTGTCCAAAGTGCCATTTTCAGGCCAAAGGTGATAGGTTCTGCATGCACGCCATGTGTCCGCCCGATCATTAAAGTATCCTTGTGGAATATTGCTTTATCTTCTAACACCTTGATCAGGGCATCCAGATCACCCAGCAAAAGGTCAGCAGCGTCTTTTAGTTGAAGCGCCAGCGCGGTATCCATAATATCCGATGAGGTCAAACCCAGATGAATATAGCGTGCCTCTTCTCCTATCGTTTCTCCCACCGCGCTGAGGAAGGCCGTTACATCGTGATGCGTGATTTTTAGAACCTCTGCCATGCGGTCAAAGTTGACCCGCGCCTTTTTTATTTTAGGGATCGCCTTAGCGGGTATGCGGCCGACGTCCGACCATGCTTCGCAGACTGCAATTTCCACCTGTAGCCATTTGTCGAATTTATTTTTATCCGACCAGATTTTTTTCATCTTTGGTCGTGAATAGCGTTCAATCATCTTTCCCTGCCTTATGCTTCAGCCAACTTGCGTTTGTATGCATTGAGTTTTTTCTTCAGCCCATCGTGTTTGATTGCCAGTATCTGACAGGCCAGCAAAGCAGCGTTTGTAGCGCCCGCATTTCCTATTCCTACACAGGCAACCGGGACACCTCCCGGCATCTGTACTATTGAATAGAGCGAGTCAACGCCGTTGAGGTCGCTGGTAGGAAGAGGCACTCCTATCACCGGGAGGGTAGTCCACGATGCTACCACGCCGGGCAGATGGGCGGCACATCCCGCTGCTGCAATGATCACTTCTATCCCTCTGCCAGCGGCCTCCACAGCATATTTACGGACCTTATCAGGTTTGCGGTGTGCAGATAATACCTCAAGCTCGTAATCAACCTTGAAATCCTTTAAAACGTCGATGGCTGTCTGAATAAATTGCTCATCAGTCTTGCTTCCGATTATGATGCCTACCATAGCTATTCAGTCACCTCCCTTGCTCCGATATCTTTACGGAAATGGCAACCCTCGAAATTAATATGCATGATATTGCGGTAGACCTTATCTCTAGCCTCCTGCATGGTTTTCGCTGCAGCAGTCACAGTCAGGACGCGTCCCCCGTCAGTTACGATTTGCCCGTTATCTAATTTCTTAGCGCCGGCATAGAAGACGTTAATATCCCTGTCCAGCTTTTTGGAGATGGTGATTGGCAACCCCGTCCTGTATTCACCGGGATATCCGCCAGATGCCATTACCACTCCCATGCATGGTGAATTGTCCCAGAGGATATCCATTTTTTTCAAATTGCCGTTAACTACAGCCAGCATAATGGACACTATATCAGTCTTGAGTCTCGGGATGATGGCCTGTGTTTCGGGATCGCCAAACCTGGCGTTATATTCCAATACCATAGGGCCTTTAGCAGTCATGATCAGCCCGGTGTACAGCACGCCCTTGTATGGAGTGCCGTTTCTCTTCATAGCGTTTATAGTCGGCTGAATGACAGTAGAGAGTATATGGTCGGTCATATCGGAATCGAAAAAGCCCGGCGGGCTGTAGCTGCCCATGCCACCGGTATTGGGACCTTTATCCCCATCGAAAACACGTTTATAGTCGCAGGCCGGGACCATCGGCACGGCAGTTTCTCCGTCTGTAAATGCCAGCAGGCTGACCTCTTTGCCAACCAGGCATTCTTCTATGATTACTCTGTCTCCGGCCTTGCCGAATACTCTGGTCTGCATAATGGAATCAAGCGCTTTGACGGCGTCTTCCCTGGATGCAGCAACGGTAACGCCTTTGCCTGCCGCCAGCCCATCTGCCTTAATAACCACAGGAAGGTCGTGGCTATCCAGATAAGTTTTTGCATCTTGATAGCTCGTGAAATGCCTGCCAGCGGCACATGGGATGCCGTTTTCCTGCATCATTTCACGGGAGAATACCTTGCTGGATTCAAGCTGGGCGGCCGCTTTTGCAGGTCCGAAAACAGCAATGCCAGCGGCCTGAAGTTTGTCTGCAAGACCGGCAGCCAGCGGCGCTTCCGGGCCGACCACTACCAGATCGATGCCAAGCTTGGCTGATTTATTGACTATCGCAGGAATATCGGATGAGGATAAATTGATATTCTGTGCCAATCCGGCTGTGCCCGCATTACCTGGAATAGCATAAATCTCCTTAACCAGCGGGCTCTGTTTTATCTTCCAGGTTAGCGCGTGTTCGCGTGCTCCATTGCCGATAACCAGTAGCTTCAAGTTGGTTTACTCCAACCTTTTACTAAGCGGTAATCTTTTTAACTATGTTGCGCTTGCTGCTCTTGGTCTTTCCGCGGTTCTTTTTTGCACCTTTCAGCTTGGGTTTATGTGCCATTTTTCTACCTTAATCCATCATTTATTTTCTGAGCTTAAATCGGGTCAAGTAATTTCATCAACAAAATCAATTTTGCTCCAGGCTCTAGCTATATTACATGATTTTTTCAATAGTAATCACAATATTACGGGTATTCAGAATTTCAACCTGGGCTTCATATTTGTAAACAGATTTTAGCTATGCTACCAGACCATTCCTGATCATTGCAATTACCATTTAACATTAAAGACTTTTCACTACTGCGACCCGGTTGCCAGCTATTAAGTTTTCCAGGTTATCTCAGATAAACAGCGGATATTATTAGTGCTGTATCCAAACGTTGTAAAAGTATATAGCCTCACGTGCATAAAAGCAAAATATTTAATAATTGAAGAGGTTAAATTTGATAATATCAGATATAAATATAGTAATTTGACATGACCAAAAGACAATCATAATAATATTTCGCCAGGCTGAATTGTTTTGTTGATGGATTCCATATTGAAAAATCCCTTTATCGAATTCCGCGATTTGGGTACAATTCCCGTAATTGGATTGAAATGAAAGATTTTGCTGTCAGGAAGTTCTTTGAACCTTCAGGCATAATAATTGTGGGTGCCTCGGATTTGTTGGGAAAAGCGGGCAATACGAGTATGTATAACATCCTGTCCAATGGCTATGAGGGGCGTATTTTCCCGGTGAATCCCTTCTCTGAAATTCAGGCTTCTTTCTGTATGCTTTGTACCGTATGTATCTCAATAAGCACATTTCCGACTTTATCGGTCTGGTAATAAGTAGCAGTGTTTTTGATATTAAACGCAACTGGTATATCTTTTGCAGCCATTATTGATCTTGCCTTCTCTATATCCGGTACTGAAAACCCGACGTGGTTAATACCCTCACCGTGGGCATCCAGGAACTGTTGCTGGACAGTATCTCCTTTTACAGGCTGCCAGATCTCAATCCAGAGGTTGCCCAGATAGACGCTAACTCCTTTAACGGCGACTTTAGCGCTGGCCATTGTATAAGGTTCTTGGTTAGGGAGGCGGAAGATGCCTAAAGACTTAAAATACTCCAGGGTCTTATCTATGTCTC
>JAFGLP010000155.1 GCA_016927965.1 Dehalococcoidia bacterium | reverse complement strand
TGGAGCCCGGCGAGCAGTTTGAAATCACCATTGATCTCACTGATCTCGGCACCGGCATGACGCTGAGCGACAACCTGACCGCCAACGAAGTTTTCTCCCTGCAGCTCAAGCCGGCCCTCGGTTCCACTGTAACCATCCAGAGGACCCTGCCCGCCGCCCTTGACACGATCATGGATCTCCACTAAGTAAAAGTAAGTGAGAAAGCTACTGCTTTACAGGTGGTAATGTGAAAAGCGGGCACCTGCTCCGGCAGGTGCCCGCTGAGAAAAAGGGGTAATAGCATGAATGAAGAACAAAGAATAAAACTGATGGAAGAGGAACTAAAAATCCTGAAAAACGAGGTTAAAACAATACTGCTCGATATCAGGGAACAGTACCTCAACATACAAAACCCCTTTAACTTCAATATGGTTGCCAACACGCCACCCGCAGGAGCTAGCCCCGAGCAAAAGGAAAAACGACGTGAAATACCACCGGATGAAATCGACCTGGCCGGCGATACTGCATTGGCCTCTGCGGACACTGACATGGCAGATGCCGTCCTTTCTTTCGATAAGCCGTTTGCCGATCTATCCGGGCAGCCGGATATTGAGACGCCCGGTATGGCCCCTGCCGGTTTTATGAATGAAGATCCGGGGCCGGGACTTTCTACCGGACCGGGACCGTCTGTTGAGATGCCTGGACTGGGTGATATGGCTTCTGAAGATGAAGCTGAAGATGAGCAGCCTCAGAAAAATAAAAAACTCCGCGGAAAAAAGAAAGGTGGGGTTGCCATTGAAGAGGAACTCGATTCAGAGGAGGAGGAAATCGAGGAACAGGACATACTGATAAATACCAGGGCGTTCTTGCCTAAAAATGGCAAGAAGAAAGGGACTGCTACTTTGATAAGGGGAACACGGTCCGACCTGGTAGTCATTGCGGGTCTGACACAGTGGGTCGACCAGGCCACCGGTAAGCTGGGAAAAGATAGGACAGAAGCGCTGGTAGAGATGTCCAATGCTATGGGACGTATTCCGGATAATATTAAAGATGTCTTAATACGGATGGTACGGATTTCACGCTACGAATCAAACAGCACGCAGTCGCCGACTGCAACCGATTATCTAGCTACGCTGGCGCAGCTTGAAAGCCTGATGAGCGGTGAGCAAATACAGGATAATGCGCTGCTTTCAGTGCTTTCGATGATGAAGGAGTCCACACATGGATAAAGTCCTGGTAACCGTGCTGCTGATCATCGGCGGCATCGTCTGCTGCATGGTGGTCATTAATGCCATTTTTCCTGCGATTACACAGAGCACAGGCGCCATTGCCGATGCCAGTGGTAAGCTGGACGACAGGATCAGGTGCCGGGTGCAAATTATCGAGGTTTCGGACAATGCCAGTGACGTATATATATGGATTAAGAATATAGGCGCATCACGTATCGGCGGCATAAGCAGCAGCGACGTATTTTTCGGCCTTGAAGGTAACTTTGCCCGCATACCCTACGATGAGACGGGCACTTCCAAGCCATGCTGGAATTACAGCATAGAAAATAGTACGGAATGGGGACCGACGGCTACTGTAAAACTGACTATTTATTTAACATCGACGCCTTCAGGTTCATATTATTTCAAAATCGTTCTACCGAACGGTATTTCTGACCAGGATATTTATACTACCAGTATAGGAGTGCCATGGAAAATTTCGCTATCACAATCGTTTGCATTGCTCTCTTGATTATTGGCGCATTATCCATCTCAATGACTGCGCTGAATGCAATCAATACGGTTTCGGATGCATTGCGGGAAGAAGAGACGCTGTCGAGGGATATTATTAACACTGCCATAATGTGTGAGAACAGCACAACTACCGATAGCGGGGCAACGATCAAGCTGTATGTCCACAATGATGGCAATACGGCGCTGAGCAGCTTCAGCGCATGGGATGTAATCGTGCGCTATGAGGATGGGGATACCATCTGGATACCTTATTCAGCAGCGACTCCAGGATGGCAGACCGGGGGCTTTTTTTTTCCAGGGCGATTCGGAAATTTATCAGCCCAATATTCTTGATCCGGGTGAGGACATGTGGATAGTCATTACGATGTCACCGGCGGCCACCGAGAACACGACAAACCTGGTTACAGTCGTCACTCCCAATGGGGCCCAGAGTGAAATTACATTTGGCTGGTAATAAGTGAAAGGGCAAATTTGATAAGGGGATTAGATGACAAGGATACTATCATCTGACGAAGAAGAACGGTCGCAAGACGAAATAATCTGTACGGGGCACAATGAGATCGACAAGAGGCTTGGTGGAGGGATCCCCGTTGGGTCGTTGACTCTTGTAGAAGGGCAGTCCGATGCCGGTAAATCGGTGCTGTCACAGCAAATGATGTGGGGCGCTCTCAATGCCCGGCACAGGGTTTTGCTTTTTACCACGGAAAACACCGTTAAGAGTATGCATACACAGATGGAAAGCCTGGGCCTGGGTATATTAGACTCGCTGCTGCTGGGCTGGATAAAGGTTTTTCAGGTTGAAGCGTCAAAAATGAAGGCGACCAATACATTTGACACAATTATTTCGGGGATCATGGCGTATCCAACTTATAAGCTCATTGTTGTCGACTCTTTAACGCCGGTGATAGCGCATACTTCCGTCGAGCAGATAATCGACTACTTCGAACAATGCAAGAAGCTGTGTGACGGAGGCCGCACAATTATCAATATTACGCATACCTATGCTTTCGACGAACAGGTCTTAATTCGCATCCGCTCTGCCTGCGATGCCCATTTCCGGCTGAGGATTGAAGAAGTCGGAGATAAGCTGGTCAAAGTTCTCGAGGTTGCCAAGGTAAGGGGCGCAGATAAGAATACCGGCAATATTATGAGCTTCGACGTAGACCCGGGAATCGGGATGCGCGTCATGCCGCTGGGCAGGGCCAGGGCCTAATGCTGATTTTGAGGATTTATAATGCCTGAAATACTTCTACCCTTCAAAATTCCGGAACCCAGGGACAGGAAAAAACCGGAGACCTGCAATCTACTGAGCCTGCTTTCAAAGCAGGCTCAGGATGTAGTGCAGAAGAACCCGCATTTGCTGGAATATCTGCAAATGATTCCCATAGATGACTACGGCATGCCCAAGTATTATGACAAGCTTGACCGCAACATCGGCGGTACCCCCAATCCTAATCTCATTTATCCTGTCAAGGAAGGAGTATTTACCCATATACTGTACGACCACGGAGACGGCAGAAATACCTATATACCCATTGAGCCGGTCATGCTGTCAAATATTGATCGCTTGATGCTGGAAGTAGAGAAAAAATTGCTGGAGATGTCCGACAGGCTGGGCGATTTTGCGGTCAAGAGCATGGATGAAAAACGCGAGGCCTTTTTGAAGTGTATTTCCGAAATATGCGTCACGAGAAACAGTAGTATGGCAATACCCCACAATGGAAATGGGCAGAAGAAAAACGGTAACGGAAATGGTAAAACCGGGTTGGGATTGCTGGAAAGGATCAGCGTCAACAATCATGTCAAACCGCTTGAAGTCACGCCGCGTCAGTTGCGAGAAATCAAGTATTTGATTGTCAGGGACAAGGTCGGCATGGGTATGCTTGACCCCATCATCTATGACAAGTACGTGGAAGACATCAGTTGCAGCGGGATGGGCGTTATCTTTCTGGAGCATAAGATTTTTAAAAGCCTGAAGACAGTGGTCAATTTTCCCACGACTGAGGATCTTGACCAGTTTGTTATGAGGCTGGCTGAGCGTATCAAGAAACCAGTCAGCGTTCACAGCCCGATAGTTGATGCCACGCTGCCCGATGGGTCTCGTATCAATATTGTCTACGGCACCGATGTGTCCAAACGCGGCTCCAACTTTACTATCAGGAAATTCAGCGAGACACCGCTTTCGATCATGGAAATCATAGATATGAACACCCTGGACTACAAGATGGCGGCATATCTTTCACTCACCATAGGCGAGGGTATGAATGTGTTTGTATGTGGGGAAACCGCATCGGGAAAAACCACGACATTAAACGCGGTTACTACCTTTATTCATCCCAATGCCAAGATCGTATCGATCGAAGACACACCGGAGTTGCAGGTCCCGCATCAGAACTGGATCAGGGAGGTGGTATCCTCCACCAAGGAAGGGGATGCTGGGGTAGGCATGTTCGATTTGCTCAAAGCCGCCCTTCGTCAGAGGCCCAACGAAATAATCGTGGGAGAAATCCGCGGCGCCGAGGGCGCCATTGCTTTTCAGGCTATGCAGACGGGCCATTCGGTCATGGCTACATTCCACGCTGCTTCAGTTGAGAGGCTTATTCAGCGTCTCACAGGCAGCCCTATCAACGTCCCGAAGACCTATATGGACAACCTGAATATCTGCCTCATCCAGCAGGCTGTTAAACTGCCCAACGGCAAGGTGGGCAGGCGTATGACCAGTATAAACGAGATAGTGGGCTACGATCCCGTCTCCCAATCATTTTCATTTGTAGAAGTCTTCCGCTGGGACTCTGTTACTGATGTATTCCTTTTTACCGGTGACGGCAACAGCTATTTGCTGGAGCACAAGATCGCGCCTAAGCTGGGGATCCCGCCGCATAAAAAACGCCGTATTTATGCGGAAGTAGAAAGGCGTGCCAAGATACTTGAAAAACTGAATGAACAGGGAGTTAAAAACTTTTATGATCTCCTTAAAGTCCTTGCAAAGGCTCAACGGGAAGGACTCTTCTAAAGAGAGAAGCTTTTCTCTGGAGAACCCTGCCAAAGAGCAGATAAAACTGAATACTGACCTGATGAAGGCAGACCTGTTTTGCCATCTAACCTATATGTATGCGCTGTCAACGTCTGACCTGCCCAGGTCACTCATGTTTGAATATGCTTCGAGGCTTGGATTTATGTCCTCGGTATATTTAAGGAAAGTGCATTTCCTGGCGAAAAAGCTTAATTACGATTACTCGGAAGCATGCCGCATGGTGGGCGAGAAAACCAAGGAGGCCGAGCCTAAAGCACTATTGTTGCGCATGTCGGGAGCCATGGCCTCGGGTGAAGACCAGGCGTTATTTTTAAAACGCGAGTCGGAAGTGATGGGAGAGACCTATGGTGATGAATATGAGCGGCAGGTAGAAAGCCTGAGTAAGTGGACGGACGCTTTTACGGCGCTGATTATATCCGCTTCACTGGTTGTGGTGATAAGCGTCGTATCAATTTTGATTTTCCCTATGCAGCCCAGCTTTATAGCTGTCCTTACCTTCCTAATGCTGATGTCAACCCTGCTGGGTGTCTGGGTAATGTACCGTGCGGCGCCCAAGGAGATCAAGACGCATTCTCTACCGCAAACATCCAGGGCGCAGGAATTAAGCAGGACAGCCCTTTTTTATGTGTCGATACCCCTGGCTTTAGTGTTAATCCCGATATTGTTTCTAATGAATGCAGGTCTGGGATGGTCGATCCTTGTACTGGGCCTGGTTATTGCCCCACCGGGTATTTTGATCTGGTGGGATGACAGGCGGATCGACCGTAGCGATGAGGACATTGCCGGATTTATCAGGTCGCTGGGCGGTATCACCAAGGTGATCGGTACAACGGTAACTGAAGCTATCAGCAGGCTTGATTTCGGCTCACTGGGTTCTTTAAAGCAGCCTATCTCAAGGATGAATAATGCCCTTAAATTCGGCATCCGCCCGGAACTTTGCTGGGAGAAATTTGTCTGTGAATCCGGCAGCGAACAGGTAAACCGCAGCGTCCGTATTTTCTGGGACGGGATTGCTGTGGGCGGCGATCCAGGGGCTGTGGGCAGCCAGACATCGATGTTTGCCATGAAGATTGCTCTTTTACGGGGCAAGCGAAGAGCGGTATCGTCAGGGTTCTCCTATCTGTGCGCTACCATGCACGCAACGATGGCTCTGCTGTTGGTGGGCATTTACCAGATAATGTGGAATTTTTCGGAGGCCATGCAGAAGATGTCGGGAACAACATCCGGTGAGGGCATGAACGCTATAGCATCCTTGCCTACATTCGCATTTTTTTCCAATTCGGATGGCCAGCTGCAGATACTTTATATGATGTCGACGGCCATGTTGCTCATGCTTACCCTGGTCAATCCGGCTGCCATCAAGGTCGTAGAGGGTGGCCATAGTTACAAGTATTTATTCTATCTCTCCATAATGATGATTATTACCGGCGCTGCCATGGTATTTGTGCCCGGGCTGGTTACGGGAATGTTCAGCAGCCTGGCGGCGCCCAGCTAAGCATTGAACGAAGGAGCAAGTAGTGGGATTTTACGAAGTCGGCATATATCTGCTAATTATCGTAGTCGCCTCTGCGTGCGTTTTTGGCATCATGTGGCTGCTGATGAGGAGCATGCAGCCGAAGCGGTCCAAGTCCAGGAAGCGTGCTGCTCTGGCGACGGTCGCTGCCGGACAAGTCCCCAAGCAACTGCCTCCGGTATCTGGTGAACAGGACAAAGGAAAGAAAAATACGAAGAATAAAAAGGAAAAAAAGAAGAAAGGGCCCAAGGGTGAAAAGCTCCTGGAACTCAAGGATATGCCGGATAACCGACTGCTTGCCCATGGCAAGGTGTCTTCGGCAACCCAAGATAAGCCTCAGGGTATGGGGGAAAGCCCGAATGAAGAAGCCCGGGAGACTCCTGCTGCAGGTATAGACAATAGCCAGGAAGCTACCGCCCAGGAGGCTCCGTCGGATGACGCCGCTCAGGAAAACGGTGAAATGAATTTGCCTGATTTACCCTCGCTGGACACGCTTACTGAAGAGGAAGAAGCCCCCAAAGAGGAAGAGATAGATTTAATGAGTGTCTTTGAGTCTGAGGAGGCTGAGGATTCTGCGACATCCGATCTTGCGGCCAATTTATTTGATGTGGATGTTCAGAATATAGAAAAACTGGGCAGTGAGGTATCTGAGTTTCTCAACGGTATGCGCTCAAAATAAAGGAGGTCATTATGGCGACAAAGAGAATAAATATTGCAGCGGAAGCCATTCTTGAATGTTTCTGTTGCTTAATTAATAGTATTGCAGGTATTAGGAAGAGTTTTGCCTCCAGGCGCAGCCCCACGCCTGATCATTGCATTGTTATCAGGCTCTTGCTGATATTTGCAGTTGTGGGATTAACGCTGTTTTGTCCTCTCGCTGCTTCTTTCCCTGCTGCCGTTGCAGACGATGAGGGGACTTCTCCCAGTATCGAGATATTGCCTGCCGAGGGTATTGTGGGGACAACTGTCTACGTAAAGATCCTTAATTATACCGCCGATAAACAGGTAATTATTACATTCGGCACCGGCACTACGATCGGTACCGGCACTTCAGTCGGCACCAAAACATATGTTGCTACAAAGGCCACTACCGATTCCTCAGGTTACGCCGTAGCGGATTTTGAAGTCGATATATTTCCGGCCGGCCGGTATATCATCATGGCTGATGACGGTACCAATACACTGACCGCTGGATTTAAACTTAATCCTTCTATAAACCTGCAGGATGACATAGTCAGCGGGTATGTCGGCGATGTTATATCCGTCAATGGTTATGGATTTGCTGCCAGCAAACTCGTTTACCTGGGAGTCGACGATGAAAAAATAGTGACCGGCGAGGCGGATGAAAAAGGCCAGTGTCTGAATATGCGTTTGGTGATCCCGCCATGTTCCCGGGGAAATCACAATATAAAAATGCAGGATTCCAATAGTAATGCAGCTACTGCTCCGTTTAACGTAAGGCAGCAGGTTAGTATTTCGCCGGAAAATGCAGCTGTTGGCAGTACCGTGACGATTGTCGGCACCGGTTTTGGGGCTGTTGCCGATGTGAGTGCCTACTTTGACGATCAGGAGGTCGGCGTCGTGCAGACCGGCTCAAACGGTGGATTTACAGCTATCATAAAAATCCCTCCCTGCGGTGACGGTACACACAGGATAAAAGTGGATGATATGACAAATAAGGGTTTTAAAGATATAAAGGTATCATCTACTATGAGTATCAGCCCGGAAACCGGTTTCATAGGTATGCAGGTAGGTATACAGGGGACAGGGTTCAGGCCGGGTTTTCCCGTTAATCTAACTTATGACAACATTAAGCTTGAAGGGACCACGGTACATGACCAGGGCAGCTTTACACAGAGTTTTAAAATACCGGTTAGCAGGGCCGGCGCACATAGCGTGGTGGCCTCTGACGGCATAAATACGCAAAAGGTCACTTTCACAGTTGAATCAACACCGCCAATGGCGCCAGTCACGCAGTTGCCGGCCGACGGCGACCGGGTTATCAAAGACATTCATTTTGAATGGGGCCCGGTTTCTGATCCCAGCGGTGTAACCTATACTTTTGAGGTTGCTGATGACGCCCAATTCACCAATGTGATAATGTCGCAGGCCAATGTGGTAGCCAATTATATCGATATTACTGAGGACAGCAAGATGCTGCCCGGGAGGGAGAAGCCGTATTTCTGGCGCGTTAAAGCTATAGACCGTGCCCAAAATGAAGGCCAGTGGTCTCTGGCCTCTTCTTTCTACAAAGGGCATACCTTTATAACCATTGTAAATAACATGCCGGAGTGGGTTAAGTGGGTATTGATCGCTCTGGGACTGGTATTATTCGGTTTCATGTTCTTCTGGATAGGTCATACCATCAAGAAGCTCAGAAATCTGGATGAAGATGATATCGATGATGAAGGTTACGCTGGTGACGGCATTGATTACAGCACGGAAAATGAATGGACGCAAAGGTGATGACTGATGTATAAGCATAGAGCGGAACGGAAAAACATGCCACGCAAGGAGAAGTATATGGCCGTTGAGATTGCAAGGAAAGATGCCAAAGTACAGATTCGACAATTAGAAGCGCTCATACTGCTGATGGCCGGCGCTACCCTGGCGTCCCTGCAGATAGTCCACTACATGTTTTGGGGGACCGGTATGGCAATTACAGCCTGGCAGATGTTGCTGGATTGGATATTCGGCATGTCGGTTATTTTTTTACTGGTGCACTTCAGCTTTCGCGAAATTTTGAAAATACATAATGAGCTGGTGTTGCAGCGCGAACAGGCAACCAGGGCGGAAAAAAGGATCCAGCATATTATTGATACCACTCAGGATATAATTTTCACGCTGGACAGGGAAGGGAACTTCACATTTATAAATAAAGCAATTGAAGAAATCAGCGGCTATACTGTTGATAGGGTACTTACCAATAGCATCGGAAGCCTGCTTTCCCCGGAATATAATAAATTTGTCCCCGACCAGTTGAAGCGTTACAAGGAAATTGCCGGCAGGCATTTATACGTGGACCTTATGAAGGAAGACGGGTCTCTGGTCCCCATTGAATTTAGTTTTATGCCTGTCAAAAATAGAGACGGGGAGCTGATTGGTTTTCATGGAGTAGCGCGGGACGTTTCCGAGCGCAAAGAAGTGGAAAAGGCCCAAAAAGAAAAGGAGAAATATCTCAAGGCCATTGCCAGAGTAGGCCAGATACTGCTGGAAACAAAGAAAGACATTCCTTATAAAAAAATACTGGAGATATTGTGCCATACTTCGGAAATCAATAATGCTTTTATACT
Organism: Dehalococcoidia bacterium; assembly: GCA_016927965.1. The sequence continues at coordinate 9,856 of JAFGLP010000155.1, read as the reverse complement.
GCTGGATAAAGACAATCAAGGTGGAGACCATGATACCGGGGCCGTGTTAGAGCCTGGCCTGCATGCCGTCGCCGTGGAGAAGGAGAATTCACGGGTCTATGTAAGTTATACCGATGATAATGATAAAAGCAGCGGCACAGGTAAATCCGGCGGAGGAGAGATCGATGGCGACGGCATTGCCAGAGATATGATGCAGCTCTCCAAAAAGGAAGGTACCATTGTCAGCACCTGCAATGATGATTCATCCAGCCTGATCTTACCCATTATGGTCAATTCTGAATTTGCAGGAGTGGTAGGATTCCAAAAACCCATAATTTCCAGCGGTTTCAAGCCGGTGGAAATCAACCTGCTTGCTACTTCCGTCTCCATGCTGGCACAGACTATTGAAAGGCAGAATGCGGGAAAGCAGATAAAAGAACAATTTGTGCAGTTGACCAGGATGATATCAAAGGCGATGTTTGCTGTGGATCCCTATACCGTGACCCACCAGGAAAGACTGGCCGGCCTGGCTGCTTTCGTGGGAGAGAAGCTTGGTCTAAAAGAGGAAGAAATTGAATGGCTGCAGGTGGGCGCTCTGCTGCACGATATCGGCAAGGCTGCAATACCGAATACTATCCTTTCTAAGCCGGGGAAACTTACTGACGAGGAATGGTGGCTGATCAGATCTCATGTTATGCAAGGTTACGAAATGCTTCAGGGCATGAACCTTCCTCCGAACGTTATCGAGATGGTCAAGAACCATCACGAAAGGTTGGATGGTTCAGGGTATCCCAAAGGTATCCGGCGCAACCAGTTGAGCCTCGAGTCTAGGATATTGGGCCTTTGCGATGTAGTGGAAGCCATGGGCTCTCACCGGCCTTACCGCCCTGCCCGGAAAAAGGTTGAGATAATCGAAGAATTGCAGAGTGGCAGGGAAAAGCGCTACGATGCCAGGGTGGTCGATGTTCTTATCGACATTATTGAAAGGGATGAGTTTGAATTAGATTATCAGAAGCGGGAACTGGCAATCGCCATGACCTGACCATGAAATAAAGGACAACCGCCCGCAAAACCTGCTTCAGCAGGGGTAAAAAAGGACGGTAAAATTCCAGGTGACTACAATAATATAAAACGCGGAGATACAGGAAGCGGCACTCAGTGCCATCCTGGGGAAACGTGTGTAAATAAGCCATAGCAACAGCAGTACAGCTGCTATCCCCAGCAATTTAACAGCCAGAAAACTGCCTTCCGATATCAACGGCATCATGAGCGGGTTTGCTTCTTTTACCAAACCGTTGCTGACGAAAACCTGTGTTATCAACCCATCCCAGAACTGAAACTGCACCATCAACAGAAGCACAAACAACATGTGCCCGCGATCCAGATATTTGAGTGTTGCGGTCCTCATCGGTTGACCCCCAATCCTTAACTGCATATTGCCACCTGAACTCAGATGACATGTAATTATTATTAGCTATCGGGGTCAAAAAAGCAACCATTTGGCTCATAAAATGAGCCGAATGGCGCATTCTGACAGGTATGGCTGCCCAATAGGTATGGCTGCTGATTGCAGGAGATCAGGGATTGGTGTTTAAAAGTGATTCCCAGAATGGTACCTGGCGTGATTGTATCACGGTGTTCTGTTTGAGGACGCTCCGCTCTACCTGTACCGGTATGGAGCGTTCGGCTGTGCGTGTCACCTCTTCGATGACGGATTCTTCCCATACCAGCAATGCGCTGAATCTGCAATTTTGAGGGTCTGTCGGCCCGCTGATAAGTATGGCCACTTCCGTGCAGTTGCGGGTATCCAGCTCTATGGGATATGTGGTTGCGCTGTTCAAAAATATATTTGGTTTGCCGCCCAGGAAGCGGGCAAAGTCGAGCTTCATATTAGCCATCCCGAACCAAGTATTGTATGTTCCTATTTCCTTCTTGGAGGTTATCCAGTTCTGGGATACAGCTATCGCTGAGATATTATCGGAAGCTGAGATTAAAGGGGGGGCCAGTATCTGGCCGCGCCGGTGCATATCGAAAACGCTGACAGCCAGGTATTCATAAAATTGCTGTTTAAAAAAGAGTATCTTTATTTTTTGCTCTGCAGCGTTTTTAAAGCCCGAGAGGTCATAGCCATAGTACCATAAGGACTTATGGTTGTTAAAAACGAGCTGGGGGTTGCTCCATATTATATACGGCTGCAGGTTCTCTTCATGCGTTATAGTTTTTATCACAGGTACTGTCTCGGTATACAGCTCGGTACGGTTTTCAGTCGTATATTCTGTTAAATAATACGGTTCCTGTGACTGAGATTCGACTGTAACACACGAAACGAGCAAAGCAAGCAATAGCGCCGCCGTGCAGGCAATTGCTGCGGATGCAGGCTTCGCCCGTTCTGGCCTTATCTCCTTAACATGATGTGATTTCATAGGTATGCCGACCTACGGGGAAGATACAATTTCCCAGAAGGGGACCTGTTTTACTTTATATACGGTCCTCTGATGTTCGACCTGATAAGGGACCTGCCTGGTTACCTGTCGCTCTTTGGTTACGGTATGGCGACTGGTGGCGGTGTGGTTCCAGAGGACATCGAGATTGACACTGCCGTTCCATTTATTAATGGGCCCGCTGACGATGACGGCGATGCTGCTGGCCTTTCCTGCATCAAGATAAAAAATCTGGGGGTCAGCGGGTTTTGACCAGAGGTAACCTGTCCCACCTAAAAATTTAGCGTGGTTTATTATGGAATTGGCTGATTTAAGCCATGTGATTGATGCGCTTCCTGTAATCAGGTAGCTTTGCGGCAGCTCTTCCGGCGCCATACCTTCGGACGTTGGCTCGGGAGATTCGATGTGCCCTGCCTCGCTCATATCGAATATGCTGACTCTGGCTGTCTCCTGCTGGAGCTGCTGCCAGACCGAGACCCTCAGGCGTATATCGTCATATAAGTCTGCCTCCGGTATTTCGTAACCGTAGTAATAGACATTGCGAATACCGGAGAAGCTCAGGCCGGACGAACTCCATTTGAAATAGGAAGCAAGGGCAAATTCACCTGAATCGGTAAGCAGAGAGGTCTGATTTTCTGTGTAAGTTTCGCTGGTCAGCTCACTCTTATACTGTGTCTCCTCGTAGTTTTCAGTTACGGGATATTCCTGGCTGACACAGGCTGTGTAGAACACCGTGCAAAATGTAATAAGTAGCAGTGCAGAGCTGTAAATTACCTTCATAATACTGAATGCTCTTTTCTAATAGCATAAGTATGATGATCAGTATTGTCAAAGTGGTATATAATAACTGGCATACTAATATATTGATATTGTTCCGGGAAGAGGTATGATGGGGTCCGGCAAATTAAACGTATTAGTATTGCTCTGCCTGGTGGCAGTTACCATGCTGACTGCCTGCACTGCTGGCAGCATGTAGCAGAATCCGGCGTCATGCTCTCCTCTTTTGGGATGATGATATATCATACCGCGGTACTAGCACTGCCGGATTATCATAAATCATACTTGTAATAATCCAATATCATACTTGCTGCCGTTTTCAGGGGACTGCCAATGGCGCATAATTCCAGTATAGATTTAATGCTGTACAGGAGAGAATGCAATGAAAGCAGGAAGAACATTTGCGGCGATACTTAAAAGAGACGGCAAGCTCAGGTTACTGTTCAGCGGGGTATTGCTTGACGGAGCACTGGTGCTGGCGCTGGTGATTGCTGCCGGCCTGGGGCTATTTTGAAAATATATTTATCACCCATTACATGAAGGCGGGCTGTGCCCGCCTTCATTTTTTATATTGTGCCGATTTTATCTAGTACTAATGTCACTGCCGGGGCAGTACTGATACGCTATTGTAGAGGGGTGGATGTGGCCTTAGAATTATTGTGTAAGAAAAAAGGGGGGAGAACAATGAAGCCGATATTGACCATAATGAGGACTGATTGGAAAATGTGCTTTCTTTTCTTATCACTGGTGGTCTGTGTTGGGCTGATCATCACGATGATGGTTACAATAATCAAATTTATTTAGTCATTATCTAAATTCTCCTCTGAATGGTGCGGGGCGCTTAAGGCGTCCCGTGCTGTTTTTTTGAGGGATATTTTCATTGATTACGCTTCTGCGCGGACGGTGCCGGACTGATTGATGTGAAACGGTAACGGGCGCAGAGGCAGTAATCAGCAGAATTGAGGGTGGGTTACGGCTAATACGGGTAGCGCCTGGTTTCTTTGGCAATGACCATCACGCTGATCCCCATGATGATGATATCCAATATCAGGGCCGGGCCGATGAAGTCGCTGAACTGCGGAAGCAGGAAACCGGTGGCAATGGTCAGGACGACCAGTATACAGGCGATGATGAGCAGTACCTTTCCCATGTGAATAATATAGAGCGGCGCGAAATGACTGTCAATATGGCAGGGGGAAAAATTCCAATTCAAATTATAATGCCGATTATTAGCTGTCCCTCCTCAGCGGCCTTACATCGTCAGCTATGATCGAGAGGGACTTGGGGCCGCGGCGCTGGATTTTGCCCTGCACCTCCAGCCAGCCGGAACGGAAGAGATACCTGCCGCATTTCTCCTGCACATCACTGAATACGGTCACGTCGGCTACCCCTGTGCCGTCCTCCATGATGATATAGACGACGCGTTTGCCGGTACGTGTGGGGGGTGTCTGGTAGCGTATGACCGAGCCTGCTATTTTGATGTGCTGCCTGGCTGGCAGCGGCAGCAGGTCCTTGAGTCTGGTATAGCCGTTCTCCAGTTTGCAGAAGTCAAGGGGATGCGTCGACAGGTCGAGCGAGAGTAGCTCGCGTTCATTTAAATGTCGTTCTTTTTTTAACTGGGGAGTGACGTCGATATTATTTGGTGCAGAAGATTGCCACGGCCGCTGCGCGACCTCGCAATGACACATTTGCGAGGCCGGATTATCGGTGAAAAGCTCACTTCTTTCCCCTCCGTTCCCGCGTTTAAGCTGCAGGAGCGCCGGTATCTCTGCCAGCATCCCCTTGCGGCTGCCCAACGTGTCCAGCGCTCCTGCCTTGACCAGGTTCTCAACCACCGCCTGTCTGGCGCTGGTGCGCATGGTAAAATCTCTCAGCGAACTGAACGGCCTGCTTTGCCTTTCACTCATAATAGAGGCGATCGTCTCCCTGCTGATACCTCTGACCTGTCCCAGCCCGACGCGTATCGCCCCGTTCTCCACTGTGTAGTGGCCGGATGACCTGTTTACATCGGGGTGCAGCACTGTAACGCCGAAGCGGCGCGCGTCGGCTGCCAGCACACGGGGCGGGTAGTAACCCATGGGCTGATTGGAGAGGACGGCAGCCATGAACTCGGCCGGGTAGTGGCATTTCAGCCACAGAGTCTGATAGGAGAGTATGGCATAGGCGGCGGCATGGGCTTTGCAGAAGCCGTAAGCGGCGAAGGCCGCCAGGTGCTCGAAGACCTCCTCTGCTATATCCTGTTTGACGCCGTTGCGCGTGGCGCAATTTATGAACGTCAGGCGCATCTTTTCCATCTCCCCGCTAGTGCGGTCGTGGGTCATGGCGCGCCTGAAGCCATCGGCACCGGCATAGCTCATCCCGGCCAGGTCATGCGCCACGCGCAGCACCTGTTCCTGGTAGAGGATGACGCCCAGTGTCTCACTCAGGGCCCTTTCCAGGTGGGGATGTGTATAGCTTACGGGTTCCTGTCCGTGGCGGCGCGCCAGGTAGACCTTGTCCATGCTGGATTTGAGCGGGCCGGGGCGCACCAGTGACAGAGTGACAATGATATCGTTGAATGTTTGAGGCAGCAGCCTGCCCGCCATCTCCCTCTGCGCCGGTGATTCGAGCTGGAAGACGCCGATGGTCCTGCCGCTGCGCAGCATTTCGAAAGGAGCGGGGTCGTCACGCGGTATGCTGTCTATATCTACTGCCAGTCCGCGGCTTTCCTTAATGCTGCGGACTGCGTCTTCAATGACCGTGATGGTGGGTAGGGACAGCAGGTCCATCTTGACCAGGCCCAGTCTCTCGATATCGTCCTTGTCGTACTGGCTGATGATGTCGCCGCCGCTGGAAACTTCTAGTGGGACAAGATCGGAAAGTCGCCCTTCACCGATGAGCAAGCCGCCGAGGTGTACGGAAAGGTGTTTGGGGAAACCGTCGATGGCGGCGCACAGTCTGAAGAATTCTTGCAACTCCGGCCTTCGATAGACCGTGTTATCCTTCAACTCCGGCAGCGTTGCTGATTTCTCTACCAGTTTGGTGGCAGAGAGCCAGTGTATGCCTTTACAGGCTTTTTCGATTGTTTCAGGCGGTATTTGCAGAGCTTTGCCGACGTCGCGTAAAGCGCCACGTGCCATGTAGGTATTGATGGTAGCCACGCAGGACACGTTTTCAGCGCCGTATTTGTGGTAAATGTAATCCCTTACTTCACCTCGGCGGCGGCGGTCAATATCGAGGTCGATGTCGGGCGGTTCATCTCTCAGCGGGTGCATGAACCTTTCGAAGAGCAGGTCATAATGGATGGGGTCGGCGTTGCTGATATCCAACGTGTAGACCACCATGCTGTCCACCGCGCTGCCACGTGCCTGGAGACGGATGCCCCGTGCCCTGGCCCAGCGAACGATGTCCCACACCACTAGGAAATAGCTGCAGAAGCCGAGAATTTCGATGGTGGACAGTTCCATCTCTAGGCGGGTAGTCATCTCCGGGGACAGGCTGCCGTATTTTTTCTCTGCCCCTGCATAGGCCAGTTTACGCAGGAAGTATGGGGACGTTTCCCCTGCGGGCAGCGTAAATCCGGGGAAGCGTGGCTTTCCCAGTTCGAGCTCTAGATTGCAGCGGGAGGCGATCTCCAGCGTCATGGCTGCGGCGCCCGGGAAATCTCTGAAAAGCCGCTCCATCTCGGCGGGGGATTTGAAATGCTGTTCGACCGTGCGGGGACCGTGGAGCTGCGTAACCGGCACGATCAGTCCGATGGCATTAAGCAACTCGTGAATACGGTAGTCTTGCATGGACAGGTAATGGACGTTGTTGGTTGCTACGGACGGTATGCCCTGCTCACGGGCGAAGCTGGAGAGTATGTAGCACAGTGGTGTGCCCTGCCGGGATGGGTAGTGGTTAAGCTCAATAAAGAAGTCATCACCGAAGACCTCACGGTAGAAGGCGGAGGCGCAGGCGGCACGTTCTGGCTCTTTCTTACTCAGCAGGAAGGGGACTTCTCCCTGGCGGCAACCCGATAGCGCTAGCAGGCCTTCGTTGTAGCGGCGGAGCATCTCGCGTGTGGCGGAGGGCCGGCCGTCTCTCCTGCTGCAATGCATGGTGGTAAGCAGTCGGCATAGGTTGGAGTAGCCCCGGATGTCTTTGCAGAGCAGGGTAAGGTGGTAGTTGCCCTCGATACCTATCTCAGCACCGATAATGGGTTTGATGCCAGCTTTCCGGGCGAGGTCGTAAAAACGGATGGCGCCGGTGAGGCGGTTATGATCGGTGAGTGCCAGGGCGGGCATGTTGAAATGGCAGGCCTTCTCAACCAGTGCGGCAGGGCTGGTGGCCCCGTCGTGGAAGCTGTAATAGGAATGAACATGGAGATGGACGAAAGACATGGCGCGGCCCTCATAAGTATCAGTCGAGCAGTCGGCGCAGGGACCAGTCAGCGCTGCTTTTGCAGAGCTCATAGATGCCGGGGCTGTCGCATTCGGCGCTGACAAGCATGAGGGTGCGTATGGACTCGCCGTTCCACCACTCGGCAGGCTCATGCCACCACGAAAGTATCTCAATTACCCGGTAAAGGCGTTTGCGCCAGATAAAGGCAGTAGGTTTGAGTTCCCTGCTGATATGTACGGTTATCGACTCGTTAATGTACCTTGACACTTCACTGTCCTCTTTTACGGAGGTGTACCTGGATTATAATAGAACAAATGTACTAAAGTCAAGTTATAGGCGGCAGGGGGCTCTGAGTGTTAAACAGTAAATACTGGATAAATAAAAAAACCCAAAATACAAAAGTGCCAAGCCAGTATTTTGGGTTTTTAGAGCTTAGAGTTTAGTATTAAGTGTTTTCTGGATCTTATCTCCATGTGGGATGGCGTTCGGTGGCCTCGTCGTAGGTCAGGCGGCGGACGTCGCTGCCGTCTGCATTCATGATGAAGATATCGTCGTTGCCGTAGATATCTGAAACAAAGGCGATCTGCTTGCCGTCGGGCGACCAGACCGGATTGCGGTTGTTATCGTAGTTGTCCGTGAGCTTTTTAGCTGTCAGTCCGGGGAAGGGTGAGCCGGCATCCATCACCCAGATATCTCCCTTGGCTGCACTGCCTCTCACGAAGACGATTTTATTCGTGACGGGGGACCAGTCCGGCATGGTCCCTTCGATTAAGAAGGGGAAGCCGAACCTCTGCTGGTTGCTGCCGTCAAGGTTCATGGTGTACAGGACCGGAGTGATCCCGTCGCCTTCGCGGCCTGTGCCGAAAAGTATTTTGGAGCCGTCCGGCGACCAGGTGGGAACGCTGTTCCAGATGCTCCCTGATATATTATGATCGGTGATCCTCCGCATGTTGCTGCCGTCTGCATTGACAATCATTATTTCATAGGCGGGCATTAGATGGGCGTGTGTATGTCCCATGCCCAGTCCCTCTTCCTCTTCTGCATGTTCGTGCTCATGTTCATGTCCATGTGCGGTGTACTCACCTTTAAACTCGCCGACGAAAACAACTTTGGTTCCATCTGGTGAGTATCTCGGTACGGTATCCATCCCTATCCTGTTGGTCAACTGGCGGCGGTCAGTGCCGTCGGCGTTCATGGACCATATCTCGAAGTCATCGGAAAAGGTGGAGTTAAAAACAATTCTGCTGCCGTCGGGGGACCACCAGGGCGACCCGTCGAGTGTCATATTATCATTGGAAGTGGAGAAAAGATCTGTGCCGTCAGGCTTTATGGTATATATATGGACTGTATTATAACGGTCGGATGAGAATGCCAGCAGGCTGGTCAGTCCCGACGGTTGGTAGTCTATGGCAGGGCCTGCGCAGGAAATTGTCAGCAGGAACGTCAGCGCAATGAAGCACGTCAGAATAATATTAAGGGGACGCGTAAATTTAGACATTACAGTATCACCTCTGATGTTGAGAATAATCCGTTCCGAACAGTATAAATGCAGGATTAAATCTTGGCAAATTACCGCTTAAGTTCTCTGAAGATAAAAAAGCAATAAAAAACCTCCGTTTCCGGAGGCATAAATGAACTCACCTTATATTATATTCTAACATTAAAAGTTGCGGCATGTCAAAGATTCGTTGCTGTAGTTTACAGACAGTTGGATAAGCTCTGTTTATTACGCCTGTGTTTCGCCGAGTTCACGCAGGACGCTCTCGAAGACTGCCATATCATGGGGGGAAAAGTTCTTGCGCAGTGCGGCGTCAAGCTCATCGGCGAACTTGTTGATCTGAGGTCCCACCTGCCTGGCCTTGTCCGTCAGGTAGACCAGCGCCGACCTCCTGTCCTCCGCGTTGGGTCTGCGTTCGACGTAGCCGTTCTTTTCCATGCGGTCAAGTATGCCCGTAATAGTGGAACCGTCCAGCGCCACTCGTTCCCCCAGTTCGCCTATGGTGATGCCGTCCCCGGACCACAGCGCACCGAACACCATGAACTGGGGTGTGGTCAGGCCGAAGGGAGACAGTCTTGACTCATAATGCTCGTAGACCTTGCGCATGACGCGCCCTATATTAAAGCAGATATGTTCTCTTGCATCGTATTCCATTGTATTAATACTTTCAACACAAAATATTTGTATACAATATAAGATTTCGGGTAAAGGATGTCAACGGCGTGAGCATGGAAATTTTTACCTTTATTGTGCAGGTTACATTGACACCAAAGGTGCAGAGGATTATTATTTAAATAAC
>JAFGLP010000154.1 GCA_016927965.1 Dehalococcoidia bacterium | reverse complement strand
CTGGGCATGGTCATCCTCGGTTACAGCACCACCATACCTGTCACCATGGACGAGATGCTGCACCATGTCAAAGCCGTTGTCCGGGGCGCCAAAAACGCGCTGGTCATCGGAGATATGCCGTTCATGGCCTATCAGACCAGCGCCAAAGACGCCCTGCGCAACGCCGGCAGGATGCTCAAAGAGGGCGGCTGCCAGGCTGTTAAACTGGAGGGCGGCGCGATAATGGCCGAGACAACGCGGCGCATCGTCAGCAGCGGCATACCGGTCATGGGGCACATCGGCCTGACTCCGCAGTCGATACACCAGCTGGGCGGCCACCGCGTGCAGGGCAAGACCACAGATACGGCAAAGCGACTTATAGAGGACGCCCTGGCGCTGGAACAGGCAGGAGCCTTCGCCATCGTGCTGGAGCTGGTCCCAATAGAATTGGCCAAATTGATCACCGGAAAATTGAGAATACCCACCATTGGCATCGGCGCCGGGCCTTATTGCGACGGGCAGGTGCTGGTGATCAACGATATGCTGGGCCTCTATACCGATTTCGTTCCCAAACACACCAAGCTGTATGCCAGACTGGCCTCGACCATGAAGGACGCCGTTTCGCAGTACTGCGCCGAGGTGAAATCCGGGGCTTTCCCCTCGGCGGAACATGCGGCTTCCATGGACGAGAGCCTGCTGGAGGACCTTTAGGGGCCATGCAGGTTGTCCGCAGCATAGCCGAGATGAAGAAGCTGCGCCGGCAGTGCAAGGGCAGCGTGGGGCTGGTGCCCACCATGGGCTACCTGCACGAGGGGCATCTGGAGCTGTCCAGGCGCGCTAAATCCGAGAATCCGGTCGCCGTGGCCACCATTTTCGTCAATCCCACGCAGTTCGGTCCCGGCGAAGACCTCAAATCATACCCCCGCAACCTGGAGCGCGACCTGGAGCTGCTGGACAAAGTGAAGACCGACATGGTCTTCGTCCCGTCCGATAAAGAGATGTACCCCGGCGGCTATGACACATGGGTGGAAGTGAAGGGCATAACCGCCAAACTCGAGGGGAAATCGAGGCCCACCCACTTTCAGGGCGTTACCACAGTGTGCAATAAGCTGTTTAATATCGTCGAGCCTGATAAGGCATATTTCGGACAGAAAGACGCCCAGCAGGCCATAGTGATACAAAGGATGGTGTCAGACCTCAATATGAACCTCGAAATCGTGGTCTGTCCCACCGTGAGGGAGAGCGACGGCCTGGCCATGAGCAGCCGCAACACCTACCTGACCGCGGAGGAACGTCCTTCGGCTGTGGTGCTGTACAAATCGCTCTGCCTGGCAAAGGACATGTATGACAGAGGTGAGCGAGATGCCGCCGCGATCAAAAAGGCCATGAACGGCCTGATCTCGGGTGTATCTGCGGCCAAGATCGACTATATCAGCATCGCCGATACGGGCACGCTGGACGAGGTGGAGATTATTAAAGGAAAGGTGCTGATATCGCTGGCAGTCAGGCTGGGCAAGCCCAGGCTGATCGATAACATCATATTAGGGTAACTATTACATCACGGGCCCTTTTCCCTATTGTCATTGCGAGGAACGCAGTGACGAAGCAATCCTGTGCTCAGCAGTCACGTACAAGATTGCCACGCCCTTCGGGCTCGCAATGACGATGTCATGTCCGGGCGCATCATTCTCGAATAAAGATCAACAACCCTGCCACGGCCAGAACAGCGGTCGCGGCGCCGAAATAAAAGGGCGCCGCCGGGCTGAACGCCTGCCAGAGCCACCCGGCTATCAAACTGGCCGGCAGCAGCGTTATTCCCACCACTCCGTGATAAGCCCCGAATGCCGTGCCCCTCCTGTCCTCAGGCACGAGGTCGCAAACCAGGGCTCTGGCCACACCCTCGGCCAACCCGTAGTACACACCATAGAGCGCCCAAAGGCCCCATACCATCCAGCTCTGGTTGAAAAAGGCAAAGCCCAGGTAGACCAGGGCATATATGGTCCAGCCCAGCGCGATGATCTTCTTCCTGCCCAGTTTATCTGAGAGACTGCCAGCCGGCGCGGAGATAAGCGCGTACACAACGTTGAACACGATCAGCATAAGGACGATATAGAGTACGTTGTTCCCCAGGTTCTGCGCCCTCAGTATCAGGAAAGCGTCGCTGGAATTACCCAGGGTGAAAATAAAAAGGATGACTAAAAATAGCCTGAACCTGCCGGTGAAGGCTGATGTGGCAGGCGGTGCGGCCGAATCCGCATCCATCGACCCGGCCTCAGACGTGACGCAGACCTGTTTGGGAGGTTCGTGGATAAATATGAAGAAAAACAGCGCTATAAAGGCCGGTATTACACCGAGTATAACCAGCCAGCGGTAGGCATCCGCCTGCAGGGCCAGCACCTCCCCCTGCACCAGGAATATCACCAGCGCGGCGATGACCAGTCCCAGCGCGGCGCCCGAAGTATCCATGGCGCGGTGGAAGCCGAAGGCCTTGCCCCTCTCGGATTCGTCGCAGGAATCGCCCACCAGCGCATCGCGGGGCGCGCTGCGTATGCCCTTGCCGAACCTGTCGGCGAACCTGATGCCCATGACCGGTCCCCATGTATTGGCTATCAGCATGAAAGGTTTGGCTAAAGTTGAAAGCGCATAACCGATAAAAGATAGCTCTTTACGATTACCTATCTTGTCGCTGAACCAGCCGCTGGCGACTTTCAACAGCGATGCAGTGCTCTCCGCCACGCCCTCTACGAAACCTATTATGACCGTGCCGGTCTGCAGTATATTGGCCAGGAAAAGCGGCATCAGGGTGAAGATGAGCTCGCTGCTCACGTCCGTGAGGAAGCTCACGGCCCCCAGCCAGAAGATATTGGGGTTTAACCCGAATATTTTCTTGTCTTTATCTGGCATACTCAAGCATCTTGGCCAGCACCTGCTTGCCGAGGTCAACATTATCACGATCTGGACAGTGCCGGCCGTCCGGTATATAGAAATAATAACCCTGCGTGATCTTATAGTCTTTTTCCAACCCCAACCCCTGCCAGGGGTCCATGCCGCCGCAGACGTAAACCAGCGGGACCTTGAGGTCTGCCAACCTGGAGCGCGGGGACCAGGCCGGTTTAACTGCGGATTCCGGGTCCTTGCCGAACAGTGCCCTGCTCTCCGCGAAGAAATCGTCCCTGCTGCGGTTAAAGACTCCGTCATCGCCGGCGGACAGCTCGAAGATCCCTGTCTCGTCGCACTGCTGGTAACGCCACACGCGCCAGCCGTATTTGCCGGTTATCGCCTCATCGCGTGAAAGCGTTTTTTTAGCATTTGATCCAGCGTATTGCATCCCTGTTTTTTGGGCGATTGCATCGTCGATCATGTGCAGGACGCCCATGAATGCCGGTGTGGGAAGGCTGGCGGCAGCCTGGAAGACCGGCATGTATGACTTGTACCGTCCATACTGGGTCATGCCATGTATGAATCCGATGAGGAGTTCCCTCTCCAGCCAGTTGGCATCGAACATCTCGACAGGCGTGAGGTTCTTGATGTGTTGTACCAGGCGCGCGTAAGTCTCGGGGCCCATGGTGATGCGCACCTGGCGGTCGTAGGCGTCCATGGTGAAAGGCCAGTCGATGACGCCGCTGGAAGACAGCGTAACTTTAACATCGTCGGGGTATATGGCCGGGAAGTCGACGGAGAGGCCGCCACCGTAGCTGTAGCCCGCCGACATCCAGGGTCCCGTGTACGTCTTTTTCAACTCCGCAATGACCTGGTGGTAATCGGCCAGGGCCTGACTTACCGTCACGTATGCGGGCACGGTCTGGTCGCTGTCGGAGCTGACACTCTGGCCGTAGCCGCGGTGCTCGGCCTGGATGAAAATGACGCCCGGAGGCGCACCGTACATATTCCATGTAGCTACCAACTCCTGATTGGTCAGGTCGTGCTCGTTTCCCAGGATAAAGAAAACCGGAGAATTATTAGGCGACTTATGAGGGACCAGTATAAATATCTCCTGATCGTAACGAGGGCCGTCCGGGCTGGCATGATCCAGCGGCTGGGAGATCGTCATGCGTGTAAGCTCATAATTCCTTTCCGCCGGGGCACAGGACAGAAAGGGGACACATACAAGCAACGCAAGAACGATAATCAGGATGGTATTAAATACTGACTTTTTCATGACACTCGCCTCAAAAATATTTGCATACATTGTAGATTAAGCGGGGCTGGATGCCAATCCATTAAAACTCGAGTAATATATCATTGCAAAATTCAGGCTTCTGTGTAGGACATTTTATATTATACAAATGAGATATTACAGGCTGTATTTTCTCGGACTTAATTTCCCGTAAGTATTATCTCCTGATAACGTTTGTCGCGGCGGTGAAAGAATCAATGCCGAAGAGGTTGAGAACTATGATCTCAAGTTCCCGAAAGTCAAGCAGGTGGATGCCGTTGGCATGCCTGACAGGGCAATTGGGGAGCGGGTTTGTGCATTTGTTGTCGCTCAACCGTGCGCAACATTTAAGCTGGAAGAGCTCAAGGATTTCCTTGTCAAGGAGATGTACATTGCGAGTTTCAAGGTGCCTGAACGTCTGGAATTCATTGATAAGTTGCCCATAACAAAAATAGGCAAATACGAGAAGAAGAGCCTGCGTGAAAAGATAACCGGTATGTTAAAGAGTGAAGGGGAAATTGCCTGAATAAATTTTGTAATATACCCCAACTCTGCTATATTAACACTTTGCTTCCAATATTAAAACCTTCTTATTAAACCATATAATAAGATGTCAATTGCATCCGCCTCAAAACGGGCTGAATTATTGTTGAATTTTCCTCTTGAAATAAAGTAGTTTGTATACTCCATTGCTCCCGCAGCAATTATTGCCGTTAGGAACGGATCGACATTACGGAAAACCTTGTGCTTGATGAGCTTTTCCAAATCTGCTGCCACCGGCTTGATCCTGATGCTATAAGCGTCATCAAGCATCTTGGCAAATATACCCGGCTCTTTGACTGCGGCTGCACGCAGCAAATTCATCATATCAGCCCACTCCGGGTATATTTTCCGGAATGCAGTGGCCACTTTATTTAGTCTTTCTTTTACCATCTCTGTATCTTTCGTTTCCGATAACAGCTGTAGATCTTCGGGAAGATTGTGTCTGAAATCGATAACAATTTCGTTAATACAATGTATAAACAGGTCTTCCTTGTCCTTGAAATATTTATATATGGTATTACGATTTATACGCGCAGCTTTTGCTATGTCTCCTATAGTAGCACCCTCATATCCGTATTTACGGAAGACGGGTATGCTCGCGTTTATGATCCGTGTGCGTGCTATCTGTAATTTATCGGGATGACCGGCTTCGGCATCATTGCTGGGATCAATATCCAGAAGATCTTTAATGATATTAACCACCCTCTTCTTCTTACCTATCTTCTTAAAGAGCTCAAGTCTTTTCAGGTGCTCCGGGCCGTAGAACGCTCGGGTCTTGCTAATCTTTGAAGGCTCAGGCAATATGCCTTTGGCCACGTAATACCGGATCCTTGAGACGCTTACTCCCGAAATCCGGGAAAGCTCTGAAATTTTCATATAATTGTTTGACTCGTACATATATTACAACGAAAAGTGCCTTATTAATTCGGTAATTATAGTCTTTAAGAATTCAACCAGTCATATTATGCTCATTATAAAACATGAACCTGATATTTAATAATGTTATTTAATACCATTTAATAACATATTATTTATATATCACAAGTTTTAAATATACAGAACATATAGTGTAATGCAGTTAAAAGTATCCAAAACCCCTAGTAGTATCCTCAATAACGATGACAAAAGTAACAACGGTGACATTTAGTCAACTACAATTCTATGATCCATTATGTTTGACAAATAATATTATATAGTACTATTATATAATATATTGTCAATACTACATAATATTTAAACTTGGTTTATTGAAATAATATGAGGGTGAAGGTTGGGCAGCCAAAGGTTTCATCTGGCTCGAAAGAAGGGATACTCCTACTCTGGAGGGAAGAGGGGTGAAGAGCATTTCCGGTAGCAGCCCTTGCCTTTTTCAAACACATTGTCCCAGTGATACCGTATTGATTAGGGCGCCCAGAGGCAGAGCCATTTTTTCCGTTGAGCAACATGCAGCATATATATATCATTTACATGAGGGTGTTGTCGGTACAACGATTACTACGTCAACGGGATGTAACATGGTGTCGGCGATCATTGTGCCCCCGCAGCTAGTAGGGATTGCCGGCTTGGCCGGCATGTACAGCCCGCGGCATATACTTCATCTGGGGGAGGCGAGGGCAATTACACCGGTTACTTATTGCAAGGTCAGGCGTGAAGCTGTTTGGGCGTTGTTCAGCGATAGAGAGATGCTGGCTCAAATAATGGATCTTATATGTAATATGGTGTGCAATATGAGCGTTCTGAGGTCATTCCCCGAAAAGGCAGGCATTTGCAGGCAAGTTCTTATTATTCTAAACATGCTTGGAAGAAGTATTGGCACCTGTGAATCGGATGGTATGTTAACACTGCATGGGATCACGCATGAGGATCTTGCGTTAATGATCAATACTTCACGAAATACAATAACGCGGGTTTTGAGTAGGTTGGAGAGGGACGGACTGGTGGAAACTCACAGGCGGGAAATCATCTTAACAAAGCCACAATCATTCTTACGCAGTCTCTTAGTTTAGTTATCGGCGGTTTGGCGGTTTTTTCCATCACTTTTTATATGTATGTCAAATTTAGAGTTCAGTTATGGCATCATTGCATCAATTGTTGCATTCCGGCGGTATCACATATGGCAGACGCCGATATTTTGGTTTGTTAATATTTCCACGTCTATGTAATAGCCTGGCTCTTAAAATTTGGCCGATCATGTTATAGAGACTGGATCGCAAATTAATTGCCCGGAGTGAAATGGGGGTGTTATGTTCATTTTTGATTGTGAATGCCATATGTTACCTCTAGCAGACGATATCAATTACTTCCCTTATTACAAAATGAACCAGTGGGCCCTGCGAAGCCTCCTGCGGGGGCTTGCTCCACTATGGCTATACGGCGTTCGCGACAGGATAACAGTGGAAGAAATGCGGGATATTACAAGAAGGCGCGCGGGAAAGGAAACCGGCGAGTCAGCGGCTGCGCTCGTAGAAAAGATGGACGAATCAGGAGCACAGATGGCATGTGTCTTACCCGAAAGTTTTTTACCCATGTCCTGTGGCGTTCGCATGATGTCGACAAACGGGTGGCTGGCACGGGAGATTGAGAAATACCCGGACCGGCTTGTGGGAGTCTGCAATGTGGGGCCGATTATCTCAAGGGGTGTGAAGAACGCGGTATGGGAGCTTGAGTACCTGGTAAAAGAGCTGAACTTCAAAGCGGTAAAGTTCTACCCGGTAGATGACGTTCCCATAAATGACGAACGTTTGTGGCCATATTATGAGAAGATCCAGCAACTGGGCATCCCGCTATTCATCCATACCGGCTTTTCATGGTGCGTACCGGGACGCTCAGCCAACTGTTTACCATGGCTGCTTGAAGATGTATGTGAGGAATTCCCCGGGATTACGATTCTTGCATATCACCTGGGCTATCCCTTCACCGATGCGATGAATATATGCGCTGCGAAATACCCCAATCTCTATGTAGGTACAAGCATGCTGCCGGTATTTGGCCATGGACTAAGCGTGAGAGCACAGATCCTGTTGGCGGAAGCGATCATGCATGCCGGTATAGATAGGATTGTCTGGGGTACGGATATGGGAGCAAACGTCGGGGAAGTCGAGTTATTAGAAAAATTTCAAATAAGTAAGGAAGTCCAGCGCGACTATGGATATCCCGCTATAAGTGAAGAAGACAGAGCAAAATGGGCAGGTCTTAATCTTGCCCGGATATTAAAAATCACACCGCCGGAATTGAAATAATAACACACAGTCAATCAGGGAGGAAGTAATGTACGACAGCTTGTTTCAGCCCATAAAAATTGGACCGGTGGAGATAAAGAACAGGATTGCCATGGCGCCCATGAACTCCCAGGGTGACAAGGATGGGCATCCCACGCTTCAATACATGTGCTATTTCAACGCAAGGGCGTTGGGTGGGTTTGGTATGATGACTACTGGATCAATCCTGACCAGTAAGGAAGCCCGTGATGAGTATCCACTCGTCCCTTATTTGTACCCGGGTAGTTTCAACGGGGGCTACTATTTTGATTTCACTGAAGGGATACATTCGATGGGCACCGATACAAAGATCTTTGCCCAGCTCAGTCCGGGTTTTGGCAGACAGACGGGTAGAAATGGGGTTCGCGGGGCCTCTCCTATACCCTTTAACAGAGAAGAATTAACTAAAGGAATTGGAAAAGAAACATTACCCTGGGCTAAATATTGGGTGCACCCCTGGGCAGAGCACCTGTTAGGCGTGCCTCGAGAAATGACTATTGACGAAATACATAAGGCTGAGAGAGGCTTTATCCGTTCCGCAGATACGGCAATACTTACTGGTTTTGATGGCATCGAGATTCATGCTCCCCATGGCTATCTGTTAGCGCAATTTCTATCCCCACGCAGCAATCAGCGCAAGGATGAGTATGGTGGGTCTTTGAGAAACCGGGCCAGGTTTGTACTTGAGCTTGTAAAAATGTGCAAAGAGCATTTTGGCGATACAGTCCCCATTGTAGTCAGGTTAAGCGCCACTGAGTACCAGCCTGATGGGAGCACTCCTGAAGATGTAAGACAGATATGCGTGTGGTGTGAGGAGGAAGGGGCCGATGCCATCAGTCTTTCCAACAGCTCCGGTTATGATGACTCAATAAATTATTTCGGGACTAAGGGCCCGGATGATCTTGGCAAACTGATAATAGAGGCGCAGGGTAAAAAGTTAAAGCAGTCAATTAAGATTCCGGTAATAATGGTGGGCCTTCATACACCTGCAGCGGCTGCCAAGGCAATTGAAGACGGTGAGACAGATATGATAGCCCTGGGCAGGCAGGCCATGGCTGATCCTGATTGGCCTAACAAGGTTAAAGAGAACAGGGTTAATGAAATCATAAAATGTACAAAGGACATGTATTGTCTGGCAACAGGTAATTTAGGAGCGCAGATCGGGATGAGATGTACGCAAAATCCCAACTATGGCTTTGAACAATACAATTCTGCGTACTGGCCAAAGCCGAGGAAAGCGAGGATTCATGAAACTTTACGCCGCTGGAAACCTGGGGAAAAATGGCAGCGTGAAGAGCCGTATAAGCAACTCTACTCTAAGGATTAGAAAAAGAGGATGAATAAATAACATGAGTGATTATAAAACAATTATTTACGAACCCGGTCCGGTTACAAGGATTATACACAATGAACCGGAAAGAAATAACGTCATGGGCGCAGATTTCCAGAATGAATTTCTTGAAGCTATTAATGACTTTGAGAGGAACCGTGAGGCCAAAGTTGCTGTGAGCCTTTCGATCGGCAAGCATTTTGCAGCCGGCCATGATATTTCCAATCTGGGGAAAAAACAGACATGGGAGTCGGGGAAAGCTAACCAGTGGAACGAAGCAAGATGGCGCTCTGTATGTGATCCTCGCAGATGGGTTTACCAGGTATGGGATATATCCAAGCCGATTGTAGCAGGAGTGCAGGGCGCCGCACTCGCTGCCGGAGCGCAATTCGTTATGCTTCACGATATCGTTATCATGGGTGAGAACGCCTTTATCGGATTTGAGATTCCGCGCGTTTCCGGTGCAGG
>JAFGLP010000153.1 GCA_016927965.1 Dehalococcoidia bacterium | reverse complement strand
TGCTGTTTTGCCAGCTTGCGCAGTTCGGCGCGCAGCAGCTTGCCCAGCATGTTCTTGGGCAGCGTGTCCACTATCTGTACGGATTTGGGCACCTTAAAGCTGGGCAGCTTCTGTTTGCAGTAGGTGATGATCTCCGTCCCGTTGATCATCTCGTCCTTGTGAAGGACGCAGAAAGCCTTGATCTCCTCGCCGTAAGTAATATCCGGTACGCCGATCACGCCGGCATCGGCGATCTGCGGTATCTCCAGCAGCACCTCCTCCACCTCGCGCGGCGATACGTTCTCCCCGCCCCTGATGATGATATCCTTCTTGCGGTCGGTGATGTAGAAATAGCCGTCATCATCCATATAGCCGACGTCGCCTGTATGCAGCCAGCCATTTTTCAGGGCTTTCTCTGTCTCTTCAGGCATGTTCCAGTATCCCTTCATGATGGTAGGTCCTTTGACGACCAGCTCGCCTGTCTGCCCCGGCGGGAGCGCGTTATCGTTGTCGTCGAAGATTTTCATGGTATCGGGTTTGATCATGCAAACGCCGATGGAGCCGTATTTAGGCGGCCTGCTGGGCATGTTGCCGCAGGTGGTAGCCCCGGTCTCGGTCATGCCCCAGCCCTCGTAAATGTCCGTCCCTGTTTTGGCCCTCCACTGCTTGCCGACTTCGGGAGGGAGAGGGGCAGCGCCGCAGGCGCAGGTCTCCAGCGAGCTGAGGTCGTATTTATCGATGTCGGGGTGGTTCAGCATCATGATGTACATGGCAGGGACGCCGGAAAAGTTAGTGATGCGGAATTCCTCTATATACTTCATTGCAAGGCTTGGATCGAACCATTTCATGATGATGCTTTTACTGCCAAAGAGGATGCCGGTGAGGGCCACCGCCAGTCCGAAGGAGTGTGACAGCGGCAGTACGAAGAGGCTGCGCCCCAGATCGAAGCTGGACACGCTGGTTTGCGATTGCACCAGCTTATGCGCCCTGACATCCATCTGCCTGCTGTTGATCTGCAGGCTGGTGCTCAGGTGCCGGGTGACGA
The DNA here is from genome assembly GCA_016927965.1 of Dehalococcoidia bacterium. Next base: position 3,533 of record JAFGLP010000153.1, on the reverse strand, counting down.
AATCGGCATATCCCATAGCGGTCAGGTAAAGGCTGAGGTGGGTATGCATGACCCCCTTGTTGGGCCCGGTCGTGCCCGCCGTATATATAAGGGCGGCAATGTCGTCATTGTCCATCTCCTCAATGGCGAGGCTGTCCTCCCTGTTTTCCACGAATTTGTCATAGCCGGTTGTGCCGGGTATATCGTCCTTCTCCGTGACGATGATATGCTTCATCTCTGGCGCCTGCTTCTGAGCGGCCTGTACCCAGGGGGCGAAATCGGGGCTGGTGATCACAGCTTTAGCGCCGCTGTTTTGAAAGATATAGGCGGCCTGGTCAGGCCTCAGCAGCGGGTTCATCGGCACGGCGATGGCGCCGATCTTGTAAACGGCGGGGAACGACCACAGCACTACCGGGCTGTTGGGCATCTGGATGGCCACGCGGTCGCCTCTCTCTATTCCGACAGATTTCAGGGCGTTGCCCAGGCGGTTGGATTCGTGCTCCATCTCGACATTGGTATACCAGTTCCCCTCGAAATAAGAACTCTGATATTCACCGAACCTCTCGACATTGTCCTGTCCCATACTTCCCAAGTTCATAACAGCTACCTCCTCTTAAATTCAAACCACGTATGAAAAACCGGTCAGGGCAATTATAGCAGAATATTCATAGCAAATTCCGCAGCTGGCGGGCATTGGTAAGCGCGTAACCGTTTACGTCATTGTTGAAGTAGGCATACACCGTAATCAGGTTGCTGCCCAGTCTTTTTATGCGGTCTGCCCAGGTCTTCATCTCCCGTGGGCTGTAAAGACTGGAGTATAGAGGCCCGGGGCCGTGAAAGCGGAAATAGGCGAAGTCGGCAGTGGCGGCCATCGGGCAGGTCAGCCCCTGCATATCCATTACACACAACCCCGCATTGTATTTGCGCAGCAGGCTGAAGACACCGCCGTCGAACCAGGATGCGTGGCGGAACTCGATCACATGGATGTGGCTCTTATTGAGAGATTGCAGGAAAGCCTCCAGTATATCGTCATTGCGTTTAAGCTGAGGCGGAAGCTGGTAAAGGACCGGGCCCAGCTTGCCGCCCAGCAGGGATGCCCTCTCGAAAAATCTGGCAAGCGGCTCTGAGGTGTCCCGGAGCTTCTTGATATGCGTTATATAGCGGCTGGCCTTCACGGCAAATATAAAGCCGGGAGGGGTATTGACTGCCCATGCCTGATAGGCTTTTTCCGTCGGCTGGCGGTAAAAGCTGTAATTCAGCTCGACGGTGGGGAAATAGCTTGAATAAAAGCCCAGCCATTTGGAGGGAGGCAGGCCGGGGGGATAAAAAAGGCCCTGCCAGTCATTGTAATGCCACCCGCTGGTACCAACCAGATATTGTGTCATGCGGCTGCCCGGCTTTTTATATGTAATGGGACAGGAGTGGTTAAAAGTGCGGTATGGGATTGATAGACTGGAAGCATTTCCAGAAAGGTTTGAGGTTACTTTTGACTTCTGCCTCGACCATCTTGGTCTGTGCGTAAGCTGGGTCTTTGTGGAACTTTCTGGTGGCAGGTTCCGGTTCCTCGACTTCCATGTTCCATCCGGCCAGCCCGGACAGCAGCGCCAGCCAGGCATAGGGCAGGACGCGCTTGTTGTAGCCGGAGGCTATCAGGTCAAGCTCCTTTCCCTGGCAAAGCTCATCCGTCATCTGGCGGACTTTCTCCCCGATCATCTGGAAGCCGCTCACAGGCAGGCCCAGGTCGGTGAGGCCGTCATCCGGGTGCGGGTCGGAGCCGCCGTTGCGGATGATGATCTGCGGCTTGAACTCCCTTGCCAGCGGCTCCACGATCTCGCAGAAGATACGGTAGTAGGAGTCGTAGGCTGCGTTGGGTGGCAGGGGTATATTAACAGTGAAGCCCTTCCCTTTACCTGCACCGATATCTCCGGCGAAACCGGTGCCGGGATAGAGGGTATGTGGGTCCTGATGCAGGTCAATGAAAAGCACGTGTGAATCCTCGCGGAAATACTCTGCGGTCCCGTTTCCTGCGTGGGCATCGGTATCGAGGATGAGGATGCGCTGCAGATTATATTTCTGCTGGAGGTATTTGGCGGCGAAGGCCACATCGTTGTAAAGGCAGAACCCCTCGCCGAAATTGCACTTGGCGTGGTGCATGCCGCCGCCGATGGAGACGGCTTTTTTATACTTATCCTGCTGGATGAGATCACAGCCCAGTTTGGCCTGCCCGATGATTGTCCGCGCGGTCTCCTCGAGCTTGCCGGGCTTGTCGAAAGGCATATTATCGATGCTCTGGAAAAGGCCGAATTTAACGTGATCGAGATTGCCCTCATGCGCCGCCTTGAAATAGTCGTGTGTAAACTCGATGTACTCCCTGTTGCAGATAAGCAGCAGGTCTTCTTCGGTGGCAGGATCGGCCTTTATAAAATGGTAGTTGTCATCTTGCGGCAACCTTTCCTTTAGGAAGGCGGGGAAAATATCGTAGCGGTCTCCGCGGAAGGGATGGCCAGGTCCGAAATCGTATTCCTTGAGCTCTTCGCGATATAGAATGGCAATTGCCAAGGGCGCCTCCTAATAAATTATTAAGATTCGGCCGGGTCATTCAAATATTACTCTACTGGAAGAAGTTAGACAAGGGGGGATTTCGGTTTTTATATGGGATATTTGCTGCTTTATTTTCTGCGGTATAAAGAAAAACCCTGGAGGAGTGGTTGCCGAGTGGAAAAGCAGCTACAAATATGAGACTGCCCGGCCCAACGCAAGCAGTTTGAAAAAGTAAGTTAAATGTAACTCTGCTAGAATATATCCGGTAAATATCTTGAAGTAATGGAGTATGTAAAAAGTTGGTCAGACTTTCTTTTCTTCCGCGGGAGGAAAAATTCTTTATCCTTTTCGAGCAGAGTGCCCGGAACATAGTGAAAATATCGCACCAGCTCAAGGATATGATGGACCTCTGGGAAAATGTCAGGGAACGGGTGGCCATGATAACCGACTTCGAGCACCAGGGAGATGCTATTACTCATCAAATTATGGGCCTGTTAAACCGTGTATTCGGCACCCCGTTTGACCGGGAAGATATTGTCACATTAGCCTATTTGCTGGATGATATAACCGATTCCATCCATGCAGCGGCTGAAACCATGCTGATCTATAATGTAGAAAAACCTGTTGATATGGCCAGGCATCTTGCGGATGTTATCGTGCAGGCGGCAGCGGAGGTAGAGGAGTCCCTTTTAGAGATACATACACGTATTGACCGGCACAAAATTAATGAGCGGTGTATAAAGATCAACCGCCTGGAGAACTTGGGGGACCATTTATACCGCTTGATGATGAGCGAGCTTTTTGACAGCTGCTGCGATATGACCAAAATCATCAAGTGGCGTGAGATTTACGGGTATATGGAGAACGCCCTGGATAAATGCGAGGACGTGGCCAATGTACTGGAGGGTATCTCCATAAAATATGCATGAAATCCTGAACATCGGGCCAGCAATATTGCCATTATATTAAATTAAATCCGGGTAGCCGGCGGGAGGTTTATAAATAGAAATGAC
>JAFGLP010000152.1 GCA_016927965.1 Dehalococcoidia bacterium | reverse complement strand
GCTTTGCCTCACTTTGCTTGGTGAGCTACATTCCTATTCTAAGAATAGCATATATAACTGAGAAGCGCCCTGATCATTGAAGCCATCGAGCTATTTTTCCGATGGGCCTGCGTGTGGCGATATAAAACTGTTGGATTAATGCTTCCGGCGATGTATTATCTAAATAATGCAGAAAACGTCTGGCAGTCCGCGACCTGCACCGGTAGCGATGCCTGCTGAAGTATCCCGCCTGCCTGCCGGTGTATTTAAATACCTGCTCTTCTCAGCCTTCGTAACGGTTGGGCTGGTGGGTTTATTGTTATATCCGGGCTGCGCTCCTGTAAAAGCACCCATGGCCTCCTCCGTCGGAATAGCTACTTCAACTGAAAAAACCAGCTCCTGCCCGGAGCTTATATTTTCTGATCCTGAGTTCGCTTTTGAGCTGCGCCGGACGATGTCGGCCGTGTATTCCGGCGAGGCTGACCTGGGGGAGTGCCTTTATACCGCCTCCCGGATTAAAGATGGTGATATGGAGAGCTGGTACAGCGAGTGGTACGCAACGGCTGAGCACTTCCGTAAAATGGGAGATGAGAGCCTATCACGCGGTTTTAACGTAAGCACCTTCGAGGCATACTACCGGGCGGCAACATACTACCGCACGGCTGAGTTCTTCCTGCATGGCAACCCTTCTGATGCCAGGATACTGGAAACGTGGGGCAAAAGCCGTGATTATTTTGTTAAGGCCGTACACCTCGATACAATTATGTTTGAAGAGGTGACGATACCTTATGCAGGCACGACCCTACCCGCGTATTTCTACAGTGTTGACAGGTCGGGCAAACAACGGCCACTGCTGATAGTCCAGACAGGTTTTGACGGCTGCCAGGAGGAACTGCGCCCTTATGCCATGGAAGGGATAAAGCGTGGGTATAACGTACTCACATTCGAGGGCCCGGGGCAGGGTGCGGTAATCCGTCTGCAGCACATCCCCTTCCAGCCTGATTGGGAAAGGGTGGTTTCGCCTGTAATCGATTATGTCGTGCAGCGAACCGATGTGGACCGGAACAGGATAGCGCTGTGGGGTATTAGCCTGGGCGGCTACCTTGCCCCGCGGGCGGCCGCTTATGAACACAGGATTGCAGCGGTTATCGCAGATGGGGCCGTGTATGATGTCGGCCTGAATATTTTACGCAGCATGCGTAAGGCCGGTGGACCGATGGCTGATGCGACCAGTGAGGAGCTAAAAGACTACCTGCTCACCGATCCGGCGGGATTTAATGATTCTATTAAGGCAGCAATGAAGATGGAGACCCAAACCCGGTGGCTCTATGAGCATGGCATGTTTGCTTTCGGAGTCAGTTCGCCAGCCCTGTTTATGGCTGAATATATAGATTTCACCATTAAAGGAGTGGCTGAAAACATCAGTTGCCCGGTCCTTGTTTCCTATAGCCGGACAGACAGCTTCGATCCCGGGGGAGAGCAGGCAAAAATGCTTTACGATCATCTGATATCGGAAAAGACACTGATGGAATTCAACGAAGAATATGAAGCGGATTACCATTGCCAGATGGGGGCATGGGCACAGTCGTTTGCCCGCAAGTTCGACTGGCTGGATGAGAGGATTAAGAGAATAGCCGGACCGGGCAACTGAAAAGGCTGGCATTCAAAGTCATATACCTGTATGTGAAAGCGGGTCAGGCCGGCTGCATCTCTCCCCTAATCTGATTATCCGGGTGGGCTGCCCCGTTCAGCCGAGCGTTTGTCCGCCGTCTATGTTAATGACTGCTCCTGTCATAAAGGAAGAAACTTCCGAGGCAAGGTACACTGCCAGGGGGCCCAACTCTTCGGGTTGGGCGATACGCCTGAGCGGTATTTTGCGCAGTACGGTTTGCTTAAAATTCTCGTCATCCAGTGCCCTGGTGGCGGGCGTATAAAAGAATCCGGGTTCAATGCAGTTGACGTTGATATTATACTTCGCCCATTCCCTGGCCAGTGACTTGCTAAAATGGGCAACGCCTGCCTTGGCTGACCCATAGACCGACAGGGTAGGCGCGGCTATCAGGCCTGCCTGGGAGCCCATATTTATGATCTTCCCGCTTTTCTGCTTGATCATATAACGCCCGGCTTCACGGCAACAGGTGATGACGCTTATCAGGTTCCTGAATATTTCCCCCTGTATATCATCATCAGTAAGTTCCTCTACGTTCTTGTTGATGGCGCCGCCGGCGTTATTTACCAGTATATCTATCCTGCCGAACTGCTTTACGGTCATTTCAATCATACTTTTGATATCGGACGGTTTGGTTATATCCGCTGTGATTGCTACAGCGGTCCGGCCCAACGCGGTGATTTCCTGGCGTGTTTGCTCGATCTCACTTGCCGTACGTGCAGCTGCTGCTATATCAGCCCCTGCATCAGCTAAAGCCAGCGCTATGGCTTTACCCAGTCCCCGCCCTGCGCCGGTTACAACAGCGGCCTTCCCTTCCAGACTGAATTTCTTGCCGTAGTTCATTTAGTAGCCTCCCATACTGAAACTCTTTTATTTATGACGTAAATCACAATTTGTGATGGAACAACGGATGCAATCCCTGGGCCTGCAGGGTTCCTCGTGAATTATGACATTGGCGCTGGTTATTTTATCCTTGATATCCTGTTCAAGATGGTCGCACATGGCATGCACTACTTCAATGCTGTAATTCCTGGGCATTACAATATGCAGGTCAATGAAACGTTCGCTGCCTGCCCGCCGGGTTCGGACGGCATGAAAGCCGACCAGTTGTGTACTGTGTAGCTTAATGCAATTTATTAAGGTTTCCTGCTCCTCTTTAGGCAGTGTATGGTCCATGAGCTCATGGATAGAGCGGACAGTGACTTCATATCCCGCCTTTAGTACAAAACCGGCCATTACCAGGGCAATGATGGGGTCAAGGATTACCAGGTTCGTTATACGCACGATCAGTAGACCCAATAATACACCGGCGGCTGAATATACGTCGGCACTGATATTACGGGCCGAAGCGTCAATCGCGGTGGAGCCTGTATCTCTGGCAACACGGCGGAGATGGCGGGAAAGTAAGAAACTGGCGATGATCGAAATAATCATCACTGCCATACCTTCATCCGGTTCTATCGTTGTGCTATGGATAATTCTTTGTATTGCCGAGTATATGATAAAACCGCCTGCTCCGAGTATCAGGATTGCTTGAATAATAGCAGCCAGGCTTTCTGCCTTCCCATGGCCGAAAGGATGTTCCTCGTCTGCCGGCGCAACGGCCATTTTAAGTGCAATAAACGTTATAGCGATGGAAAAGATATCGAGGAAGCTGTCTGCCGCCTGAGCAAAAATACTGATGCTATTGGAGATAACGGAAACCGCTACCTTGAGGACTATCAGCCCGATGACGACGAACAATGAAAGCTTAATAGCTCCATCACGGGTGGATATGCTGGTCATAAATTTACCTATAAAGGTTCTCATTATTGCCTGTATAAAAACATGGTAAATTGAAAGACCTGTTGCGTTGTTGACATCAAGTATTATCCTTTCAGCGCAAGCGTCTCTGCCTCAAATATTGAACCATATAGAGTATAACGTATACCAGGGTTATTCCGACCAGGAAGTAAATCATTACCTGGAACGGCTCCAGATTGGTAGTTGCACCGACCAGTGCTCCGGCTACGATATATACACTATCATAAACAATGCTGGCAAACACCGTCCCTACCAGCAGGGTTTTTAATCTTCCCTGCGCTGCCATTATTAAGGTCAGCGGGTAGCGAAGCCCTACCAGTCTGCCCGCTGCTATGGAAAAAGGAGACAGCAGGTTGACACTGGACGTCATGCGGTTGATAACAGATGTATAACTTACATGTTTTCGGATAAGGTTGCTTGTTTTTTCTATGAGCTTGCCGCCTCCTCTCCTGGTAACGAAATAGATGATGAGCGTGCCGGAGAACCTGGCAGTCAGTGTCATCAGCATTATTATGAGGAGATTGTAATATGCGTAGCCGCCGTTTAAAGTACTGTAGCCTGCCAGCATCAGCGTGGTTTCCACGAAATAGGGAATATTTATGGCAATAAGCTCCCCGATAAAACACAGAGCAAACAGCGATGCTCCGACTATGGGGCTGTTGGCACCGATGACCCTGGTTAGATTGGCAAGAAACTCCTGTATATCCATGGTTTTTATTTACTTTAACCGGGAGAACTTGGAAAGAGGAAGCATCTGATCAGGGCAATGAATAGTTTATAGTAACACCTTTCCGCTGCATGCAGGTAATAAGCATAACATATGGGGTGGTAGTTAACAGCACAACTCATCGTATTTACAAATATTATATTAACAAACGCGTTATACCATAACAAAAGAGTGCAACATGATTAAATAAGTTTTTCCTCATTAGTTCTTTTCTCCTCCTTATTTTGAATTCTGCCCGCAGTCTCGACCGTCTGCGGGCAGTTTGTTATACAGGCCGCCGCCTCTCAACTGAATAGCTATTGACAAGCCAGGGGCAGAAGTATAACCTTGATACAAATTATCGAGGTTGAAGCACATGAGAAAATTACTTGCTCTTCTGTTTGCCGGCATCCTGATTATCATGTCATGTTCTGCTCCTGCGCCGGCCGAGAAAATGCGCATATTGGCTGAGGATTATCCCCCATTTAATTACGTGGATGCTAAGGGTGTTGTAGTGGGCCAGTCAACAGATGTTGTAAGATCCATCATGGTCAAGATGGGAGAGGATATCAACATCGAGGTAATGCCTTGGGCCCAGGCTTATCAATTGGTACAGGCCGAACCGGGCGCCGCTTTCTATTCGGTGGCAAGAACAGCAGAGCGGGAGCGGCTGTTTATGTGGGTCGGCCCGATCGGGTCCTACGAAAACTGGCTATATGCGAAGAAAGGCTCCGGTGTACAGGTAAATAGCCTGGACGAAGCGAAAGCCCTTAAAGCGATTGCTGCCGTTAAAGATGAAGCAGGTCAGCAGAAGCTGGCAGGTGAAGGTTTTATAAATTTTGTATTTACCGATAATATTGCGGACGGTTTGAAGAAGCTGGCTGCAGGAGAAGTTGACCTGTGGCTGGGTACCAGGGAAGCGGTTGAAATTATGGCTGAAGAGACCGGTGTCAGTCCTGATGACCTGGAACCCGTAGTATTCGTTCATAAAGCTGATCTATACCTGGCTTTCAATAAAAACACTGCTTACAGCACGGTTGACGCCTGGCAGAAAGCGCTGGATGCACTGAAAAAATAGCAGCGCTGTGCAGGGTCAGGCTGAGGTGTTCTCTGTTTGCTGACTGTTCATATCAGCGGAGTACCTGCGAAATCCGTTGCGGCCGGCCTGTTTTGCACTGTACATGGCCCAGTCCGCGTATTTG
>JAFGLP010000151.1 GCA_016927965.1 Dehalococcoidia bacterium | reverse complement strand
GTTCTCCCAGCGCTCCTCGCCGTCGTCCTCCTGCCTCAGCGAATCGCGGTAGCCTGACCGGTCCAGCACGGTATCCATCAGGCTGACCAGGGCCAGCTGCTGGCTCTCCACGATGAGGTCGTTCAACAGGCGGTAATAGCCGGTGAGGCCGGCAGTGATCCTGGCCCCGAAGCCGGGCCCGCCGCCTTCGCTGACCGCTTTGAGTGCGGCGAAGAGGGACAGGCTATTCTCTCGTGCCCAGTTGGTCAGGTCGGACAGCGTTTTGGCGCCGATGCCCCTGCCCGGTACCTTGATGATGCGGGAGAGGCTGATGTTATCGAAGGGATTATGGATTACCCTCAAATAGGCGATGAAGTCCTTGATCTCGCGGCGCTGGTAAAATTTCATGCCCCCGATCAGCTTGTATTTCAGGCCGTAGCGCATGAAGGCCTCTTCCAGCGCGCGTGACTGGGCGTTGGTGCGGTACATTATCACGCAGTCACCCGGCTTAACGCCGTCGCTTCGTGTCAGGTTCAATATCTCGTTCACCACGAACTGCGCCTCTTCCTGCTCGCCGTAGGTCTTGATCAAATAGATGGGCGCTCCCTCGGTGTTATCTGTCCACAGCTTTTTCTGCTTGCGCTTCTTGTTGGCCGAGATGATGCAGGAGGCCGCCTCCAGTATGTTCTTGGTGGAGCGGTAGTTCTGTTCCAGCACAATGGTCTTGGCGTCCGGGTAGTCTTTCTCGAAGCTCAGTATATTGCGGATGTCGGCGAAGCGCCAAGAGTAGATGGACTGATCTGGGTCGCCCACCACGCAGACGTTGCGGTGTTTGCCGCCCATCATCCGTATCAGCTTATACTGTGTGATATTGGTATCCTGGAACTCGTCCACCAGCAGGTGCAGGTAGCGCGACTGGTATTTCGCCAGCGCTTCAGGGTGCTTCTCGAAAAGCTGGACGACCTTCATCAGCAGGTCGTCAAAGTCCACGGCGTTGCTCTGCCCGAGCTGTTCCTGGTAGCGCTCGTAGATGCGGGCCACCACGTCGTCCCAGTGGCTGTTGCTCTGCCTGCCGAAATCGGACGGCGTCTGATGCTGGCTCTTGGCGTAGCTGATGGCGTTGCGTATCTTCTGGGGGTTGTATTGCTTCGGGTCGAGGTCCAGGTCCTGCAGGCACTGCTTGACCAGTCTCTGCTGGTCGTCCTCATCGTAGATAACGAAATTATTATCCAGCCCCACCGGCTTGCCGTCCTGCCGCAGGATGCGGGCGCAGATGGCATGGAAGGTGCCTGCCGTGACGCTGTCGGCAACCTGCCCCAGCAGTTTCTGCAGGCGTTCTTTCATCTCGCGGGCGGCCTTGTTGGTGAAGGTCACCGCCATGATGCGACGCGGGCTAACGCCTGTTGTCCTGACCAGGTAGGCGATGCGGTGGGTGATCACGCGCGTCTTGCCGCTGCCCGGCCCGGCCAGTATCAGTATTGGCCCTTCGATATGCTGTACCGCTTCTTTCTGAGCGGGGTTAAGTCCGGTCAATATATCCATGATTTTATTTAGTGGTGTTGTCCGTGGTCCACTTGATCTCAACCTGGTCCTCTTCCACGCCGGTGAAAGACAGCCCTTCACTGCTGCTGGTGATGACCGCCCCCGAAGGCTGCAGCGTGATGATGGTCTTGCCGCCTGACTGGTTGACCAGTATTTTAGTGGCGCTGGTCTTCAGCACGATGTTGGCTTTCTGGGAAGGCAAACCGGTGACGGGCTTGCCGTCGGCGGAGAACGATCCCACACTGATATTTTGCAGGTAGATATCGGCCCCGCTGGAGCAGCCGGCGGAGGCTGCCAGCAGAGTAAACAGCGCGGCTGTGATAATGACTTTGCCTGATGGACTAAGTTTCATACGGACCAACCTCCTCTCGGTGGTGGAAGCATCTAAAGAGATGTGCTGCCTCGTGATGGGGATATTCATGCGGTTGCAGGTTAATTATAGCATCGGGCTGCAGGCGGCTTCAAAAGTCAGGTAGTGGGGAGTTAATATTTCACAGGCAGCAGATTTAAATGACGTCGCTTATAATTTCTGGGTCTTTGAATGAGCAAGTGCGCCATTTTTAAGCAGCGGCACAGCAAACAGGGATGTAGCGAGGTTTATATATTGAGTGCCTTGAAAGCTTATAGGATGAAGCCAAAGGGCGTTCTAAACCAAGCATAGGAAAGGATTCGGATGGGCAGTTCAACAGTTTGCAAGAAAAGTCAGGCATAGTTATCTCCGAAGCCACTTCCTTTTACGGCACGAAACCTTATCCCCTGAACCGGGGATGTAACTGCTAAGAAGCTTAATTGATATTCCTTTATGTATAGAGTATATTACTAACAACAAAATTGTTATACAAGGAGGTTGCAATGAGGATCAGATATATCTGGATATTGACCATCCTATTTATATTAATTTTTACTACTATTGATGCATGTGCTCTCCCTGCCAAGCCCGTGAGTCCAGCTGAATTTGTTGTTAATGAAATAAAAATAACTCCACAAGAAGTTACCCCATTTGAAAATACGACTATTACGGCGGAAATAGCCAATGTTGGCGAAATCGCTGATAACTACACGGCGATATTGAATATCGATGGCAAGGAAATAGATAAACAAGTTATTACAATCGGACCTTCTGAAAATAAAACTATTTGCTTTTCAATAAATGAACCTGGCATCGGGAATCATATGGTTACAATAGGGCCGGTTACAAAGAATTTCAAGACGTACGAATTAGAAGAGTATACACTGAAACATGATACTGACTCGTGGGATACATACTTTGCCTTTTGGGACCCGGGAGGGCTATGGACAAAATTTGACCCGCCAGCTAAGCCCTTCCAGATTGATAAAATATGTATTAAAGGCTTTCGAAGCCAAAATGGAGGTGAAAACGATAAAGTATATACGATAAAGATTTGGGATAAGGATTTTAAGAAGGAATTGTTTTCAAAAGACTATCCCTATACAAATTTTCCTACATCAATGGGTATAGTAAAACACGAGATAAATCCGCCAATTATAGTACAAAATGAATTTGTCATAGAATTTATTAGCCATAGTGAGGCCACCGGACCTGGGAGTCACCAAGCCCAAAATGGTGTTTTTTTGGGCGTTGATTCCAGTTCAGATGGTAGTAAGTACATTGGGATCTCGTACTTGGGTAAAAACTCTAAATCATTGATGGATGCTAGCATAAGATATATGCAAACTCTTGCACATGCAGCTTGGACAATACAAGTGGATGGGGTGGGGCAAAAGAAAGAGGCTTTGGTTAGCCCACAGGTAGTTACAAAGCCTTCCTTACAAGGCATTCCAATCACTCTAAGATATGATAATATTGGCACGGATATTAATTACACTAATCAAATAGCTATCTGGCATTCTTACATGACAGTAAGCTTTATCGGTCCGATAGGAATTTCTGGAACACAAATAAAGACTCCGCTAATTATATTGCCATATAAGGAAGGCTCAGTCTGCTTATACAAAGATTTGTCCGAGCAGTATAAGTATCTCAATATAAACACAACTTCGTATCGGGGTACAGTCGATGATAAAGTAGAATTGAACAAGGGTGGGTGGGGGCTTGCAACCACGTTTCACCCTGAGAAAGTGCCATACAGTATTCAAAATATTAAGATCGCCGGAGTCGCCAACTATACTTTAGGAACACTTGATGATTACGATAAAAAATATATTACTATACGTATATTGAACAAAGCAGAAGAGGTCATATGGTCGAAAGACTTTAAGTGGAGCGATTTCAGAAATCGTGACCTGGGACCAGATAGAAGGCCGGAGGCATTTTGGAGTGAGGTTGCAGTTGACAATGTGGTTGTAAATGACGATTTCACTGTTGATGTATTAGCTTTGAGCAAGGGATATGATACATATGGAGAGAGTTATGATTATTTCGCCGTAGCCTACGAGAAAATTTCAAATTGTGGACCTGCTGCTACCAATTCATTCATATCTGAAAATGGCAAGAGGACTGATCCAGGGATAGGTCTTTATGATCAATTTGGAAATCGCATCTGTTTTAATCTCTGTATAAGAGTAGATGGAGTTTATTAAATTATATGGGGATGGCTAAAGAGGCCCATAAGCCGTTAATTCATCATACGCTGCCTTTGAAACAGCCTTAGCGAAATGTAACAGGGGTCAATAGCTACATAGCCATTGCCGTCCGAATGTAATTAAGGGAATCAAGGCTTATTGTTGTATATCATATAAACAAGCGCCATAGCTTTCTCCGATAAGTGTTTAACTAACAGGCTCATTCACGGAATCACAGAGTTTTTGAATAAATTCATTCATAGTCTGCGCAACCTTATCGCAAAACTCTGGCGACAATACTTGCCATTCCTTTATTGTATCAATGCTTTTAATTGCGTTGCTATCAACATATTGCATAATAGCACTATCATTTTTAAAACACTCCAGATTTCCATTATAGTGGACGATGTAACTATGCAAAGTGTAATATCTATTTAGTTCCATCCATTAAGATGTGCTGGCAATGCATCAGTATTTGTAGTATAAAATATACCGCATGGCTAATGAACACATCATATATCTGATTCTGTTCCTGTTATGCCTGGCAGGCTCTGCTTTATTCTGCAGCATTGAGACCGCTTTTATCAGCATCCAGAAACTTCACCTCAGCCATCTTATAGAAAGCCGGAATGCCAGCGCTAAGGTGATTGCCCGGATTATCAGCAAGCCGGAGAGGTTCCTGGCTACGGTGCTGCTGTGCATTAATTTTTTTGAGACGGCGGTAGCCACCACCGGTACCCTGCTGGCTGTGAGGTTCTGGGGGGAAAACCTGGGCGCTGCCATCGCCACCATAGTGGTGACTATCCTGACCCTTGTCTTCGCTGAGCTTATTCCCAAGAGCCTGGCCGCCCGTCATGGCGAGAAAATGGCGCTGAAGCTGGCCCGCTTCGTGGAGCTGACCCAGACTATCCTGTATCCGTTTGTTTTCATCCTCAATTACATCGGACAGCGCATCACCGGGTCAGGCGGAAAAGGTATTGATGTCAGGCCGACCATATCTGAGGAGGAATTCCGCACAGCCGTCAATATTGCCGAAGCCGAAGGGGTCTGGGAAGAGGAAGAAGCGGAGATGCTGCAGAATGTCTTCAGGTTTGCCGACCGGCCGGTAAAAGAGGTCATCACACCGCGGGTGGATATAACCTGGGTTAAGAAAGGGACTACCCTGGAACATCTCCTGGAGATATACCGGAAGTCTCCCCATACCAAATTCCCCGTCTTTGAAGACACCCGTGATAACGTGACCGGCGTCCTCTATATGAAGGATATTTTGCTGGCCGAGGCCAATAATGCCATCCATAAAGATGACAGTATAGATAACTTCGTCCGCCCTGCCTGTTTTGTCCCTGCAACAAAGCTGCTGGGAACGCTGCTGGCAGATATGAAAAAGAATAAACAGCGTGTCGCCCTGGCGGTAGATGAGTTCGGCGGCATTGCCGGCATGGTAACTATAGACCAGCTGGTCGAAGAGATAGTCGGTGATATCGGAGCTGAGATCATTGATGAAGAAGAGGATATAGTTCCTATGGGCGCCAATACCTTTGAGGTGGATGGAGGTCTGCGCATCAAGGAGGCCAATGAGGAGATGGGCTTTGATTTGCCCGCGGGTGACTATGAGACCATGGCCGGTTTTGTGATGGGCCACCTGGGAAGGGTCCCCATACAGGGCGAACACCTCAGGTACAAGAACCTGAAGATAACCATCCTGGAGATGAAGGGATTGAAAATCGAGAGGATCTTGGTGACCAGGGAGGCGGAAGAAGCGCAGTGAGCAAAAGGATACAGTAGCGGATTAGCTGTCAAAGGCTCCAGATAATTGGCCAGTGGGTGCGCTTTTTCTGAATCCCGCTGAGACGATGGGGCAATACCTCTCAGGTAGTACGAAGTTAAGTTTTACCCGGTAAAAGCAGGAAAGTATAATTAGACCGAATATGAAAGGCTTTCTTGAATCGCTGAGGGAAAAGGTCCTTATTTGCGATGGCGCTACCGGCACGATGCTGTACGAACGCGGCATCAGTCCGCAGTATTGCTACGAATACCTGAATATCGAGCAGCCTCAAATCGTTGAGGATCTGCACCGCAGCTACCTGGATGCCGGCGCAGATATTATTGAAACTAATACCTTTGCTGCCAATTCGTCCCAGCTTGCGAAATTCAATTACGGGAAGCTTGTTCCTGCTATTAATGAAGCGGCAGCGAAGATTGCCCGGAAGGCCGCCGGCCAGCGTGCCTATGTTGCCGGTTCGATAGGTCCGCTCGATAAATCTTCAGTAGATCAGCAGCTGTCGGACCAGCAGGTTTACGATATCTATAAGGAGCAGGTGCTGGCGCTGGCAGGGGGTGGTATCGATGTCTTCATGCTGGAAACGTTTTCCAATCTGGAACATATCAGGATTGCCCTCTCCGCCTGTAAAAATGAGACGACCTTGCCGGTGATCGCTCAAATGGTCTTTCTGGATGGTCTGCGCACGGGTTACGGCAGCAGCATCCAGGCCGTCGTTGAAGCTCTCACCGCTGGTGGCGCGGATGTCATCGGCGCCAATTGCGGCAGCGGCCCGGCTGCTTTAAAGGATGTCATAGACAGGCTGGCCCGTATTACTGAAAAATATATCTCCGCCCTGCCCAATGCCGGCTATCCGCAAACGGTAGACGGCAGGTCCATGTATTTGACCTCGCCCGAATATTTTGCTGTCCATGCCCAGGAACTTACCGCCGGGGGAGCGAATATAATAGGCGGCTGCTGCGGCACTACGCCGGAACATATTCGGTTGATTGCCGGGCGGCTTAAGAACAGAAAACCGGCGCCGCGTCCGGCAGGTAAAACACAGACAGAAACAGCTTTTATACAGAGCCCGGCTTTTTATGAGAAAAAGGGGGTGGGGGCGGCCAATGTCATCGTCGAGCTGCTGCCTCCCAGGGACGCTGATATAGAAAAGCTTATCGATGTTGCCGCCATGCTGAAAGGCAGCGGTGCGCAGGTACTCAGCTTCCCGGAAAATCCGCTGGCGCAGGTGCGCATGAGCTCGATTGCCGCCGCCGGTCTGATAAAGCGGACAATCGGTATAGAGACAATATTTCATTATACCTGCCGCGACAGGAACCTGATCGGTCTGCAATCTGATCTGCTCGGTGCGTATGCTCTGGGACTGCGCTACATGCTGGCGGTAACCGGCGACGCCGTGTCTCTGGGAAACAATCCGGAGGCTTCGCCGGTTTATGACGTTGATTCTATCAAGCTTGTCAATCTTATTGATAACATGAAGAAGTCTCTGCATCTGGACATGCGCGTCGGTGTTGCTTTTAATCCCAATCTGGCGGATATCAGCTCCCAGGTCAAACGGCTCAGGCGTAAGATTGAGGCCGGCGCTGAGTTTGTTATGACTCAGCCGATGTTTGATGCTGGTAAGGCACTGAGCATGTGCGAAGCTGTTAAAGATTTAAATATCCCCGTCTATCTCGGTATCCTGCCGCTGGTCAGCAAAAGAAATGCAGAATATCTGCACAACGAGGTCCCCGGCATAAGTATTCCCGACGATGTCAGAGCAAGGATGGATATAGAGGATAAAGCCAAAGCCCGGGTGGAGGGTATCTCCATTGCACTTGAGATCATGAGGGCAACGAAAAACGCCGTGAACGGGTTTTACCTGATATCCCCGCTGCACAGGTATGAGATGTCTGCGGCGATAATTAAAGAAATATAACAGGAATTTGATCTTACCGTTGCGCTGTCAGGAGATTTCCGCAGCGGTACAGGATTTGAACTACGCATCGCCCGTGTGTAAGTGAAGGCGCTTCAGCGGCGTTTTTTCATCAGCGTGAGAGCAGGCGTTGCCCCGCAGCGCTCGCTTGAGATAATATAGTACGCTGTTAAAGATATTTATAAGGGGAGGTTATTACCGGACATGAGAAAGGCATTGGCCCCATTGATTGCTGCCGTATTGACTGCCGTGTTTGTTGTAACGATGTCCGCCTGCGTCGGCCCGGTGCAGAACGAGCGGGAACTTAAATCAGCCACTGACAACGTGAAGTCGATACTCCAGTCCAAGCTGTTGAACCTGAACAACGCCGTATGCAGGGCGGCTGACAAAATTGCTGTAAGCGGCCTGGATGGCGACGAGACCCGGGATATATTGAATGGGCTGTGCAAGAAATACTCCTACCTGATCGACTGCTCGGCTGCCGATCCGCAGGGGAAGATGATAGCCGTGGCGCCCGAAGAATACCGCAGTTACGAGGGCACGGAGACCGCCAACACTGAAGCCTCGAAAGAATTCTTTATAAGCCTCAATGAAAACAGGCAGCCGATATTGAGCCATGTCTTCAGGGCGGTGGAGGGCGTGGATGCCGTCGTGCTGGTCTGGCCGGTAGTCTCAGAACAGAGTGAAGTGCTGGGCTCGGTCAGCGCTCTGTTCAAACCGGAGGACCTGCTGGGAGGGACCCTTAGTTCCGCTGCAAAGATAAGGGGCATGAAAGTAAATGTCGTGCAGACCGACGGGCTGACTATTTACTGCTCCAGCGGCAAGGAGACCGGCAGGAACCTTTTTACTGACGAGCGCTACCAGTCTTACCCTGGACTGCTGGCAATGGGTGAAAAAATGGTCGCTCAGGAAACAGGCTCGGCTGTATATACTTTTCTCAGCGATGCGACCGGGCAGCCGGTGAAGAAGACCGCCTGCTGGACCACCATCGGGCTGCACGGCACAGAGTGGCGGATTGTATCGATGGTCGAACTGGGCGACTGAGGTCGCAGGGCGAGGTCCGGCACAGACCCGGTGAGCGGAGCTCTATGCTGCTGCATTCCCGCTGTGGGACATAATGGAAGGACCTCCGTCGGGATTTGTACGGATCACGATGATTGGAAATAGCAGGCGATTCTGAATTTGAACTTGTGCACCCCGGTGTGTAAGCACTCAGCCGCTTCTATTAAAGCACAGACAAACCGATATCAGCCCTCCAGAGGCGGATGCTCCCTTGACGCTGAAAGTATAGTCCGAGGAAGCGCTGAGAATTACTATTCCCTCTAACCCTGGCGTTATCCAACCAGTAGATATGGCTAATTACGACCGCGTAATCATGCCGGTGATTACGTCATTTGATGGGAGTTATTTTTCTCATGGATGAACAGTCCTGGTAAAATTGTCCGTTTTGTTGATAAGTGGTTGTGATTACCAGACAAATGGAAGTAGCCTGTATCTAACCGTGCTGGCATATTCCCGATAGCCAGGTAATTCCTTCTGCAGGGTACGATCTTCCAGAACCGTGCGAGCGATGATGACAAGGGCAAGGATGAAGCTCAGTACAAGTCCCCAGCAGGAACCCAGTATAAGAGGGAAAACCATCAATGATATTATCAGGCCGCTATAACCTGGATGCCTTATGAATCGGTACGGACCGTCCTTACATACATACTGGCCGCGGTCATTCTGTATACGCACCGTCCATTCAAAGAACTTGTTGACTGCCATCGCCCAGGTGGCTATCAGGAAAGCAGGGATAAACAGCGCTAATCCCAGGATGCTTAGCCAGATGGGCATGAATGACCAGTGAAAACGCATAGCATCGAACCCGATGACAACAAGGTTGACCAGCGTTATCACGGGATATAGAGCTACCCATGCCCTATCAAAACCCTTGGTCCCTTCTTTGACAACGCTGCCGCGAGCGTTCAACATCTGCGGATTAGCTTTTGCCAGTATGCCCCCGCTTATAATCAGGGAGAGGCATGCCAACCCGAAATAGATCCAGCCGTTTATCCAGTTAATTGTGCCAGCCGCCACGAACAATATAACGAAGGACACGAGGGTAAGTAAAAACTGGACTACAATTCCCCTGATCCCGTCTTTATTTAGCCTGTCCACATTCCCGCCTTATATTACTGTACATATAATCTACATGTGCTGTCCAATCCTGGCAGGACACTGACCTGACTGCAGAATGATTGGATAATAGCCGGCTATGGTTTACTGGTGTGAGCCGCCAGGCGGAAGGCGGCAAAGGGCTTATTTCATCGGGCAGGATATTAACTGAATGCGATAAGATATCGGCAGAGCTTATCAGTCAGGGGCAATAAGCTACGTCTCACCAGCTTCCGGTGGAGGTTTTTTCCGTATCCCGCACTTCTTATTAATCAGTCCCTCTCCCAATGTCGTTACGAGATCAGCCGAACGACAGGCGGCAGGACCCCAAGATGCATCTTTTTGCGGTATTACGTTAAGGTATATGAAAGGGAATTCGGCTGCTCGAGTTACTTCCGGTGCCGGGAAGACATTGCCAAAATCCATGGCAGCCTCTGAGAAGAGTGCCCTCAGCACCACTTCCCCCCGGGCCGTACCTTGTTCATGTACAGACTGCAGGGTCCCCAGTGTTATCAATCCAAGGACAAAGGACAGGGTAAAAAGAAAATAAAAACCGGTTAGCTGTATTTCGCCCAGGCTAATGCCCTGTAGAGGGGCCACCCACGATAGATCCAGTTTGAGCACATGCCCCGTGAAGAAATCAGCCATGAAGCCCCCGGCTAGCACTCCGATACCGGTGCCTGCACTATCAGCCAGCGAGGCAACCGAGTTGTAAGACGTTGCCTGGCTTCGCGGTGCCAGTTTCAAACTCAAAGTCTCTTCTGAAAGGAGGATGCCTGCCATAGCTATTCCTTCGAGAACATGGAGAATCAGGAGGAGAGGAATGAGAAGAGCACTCTGCCCCTGTATAACGACGATGGACCAGCCCAGGAGGACCAGCAAAAATAGAGACGTGCTTGAAGACATGACAACTTTGCCGCCAAACCGGTCTGCAAGCGGTCCCCAGAAGTGAAGAGATATAGCAGTGAATATCTCCGTAATAGTGGCAAGTATTATTACTATGAGGATGGACAGGTTTAAATCCCTCAGCATGAAAACCTCGAAAAAGGGGAAAGCCATGCTTGAAGCGAATCCCCAGAACATCAGGAATTTCATTAACTGACGGTAATTCCTGTCTCGCAGCGGTGTAGTGATAGTCTGCCGGAAAGGGGGCCTGGGGCCGGTTAAGGGCAGCATTCTCGGTTCCGGAACCAGTGCAGTAAACGCAGGACTGACCAGGCCGAAAAAGACCAGCCCGATCAGAAGGACCCAGCTGTAACCCAATGCCCCGCCGCCTGCTGCATCCCAATAATCGAGGAAATAGGCAGCACCCAGCCCCAGGATTATTGATACAATTGTAGCTAATGAAAGCCGCCTGGCAAAATAACGGCCGATTATTTTTTGAGGTATCAGGTCACGCATCCAGCTGCTCCAGCCGCAGTTGGTAAAAGCGTTCAATATACCCCGGACAGCCATCAAACCTATGAGCATGGAAATTGCAGCTGCCCCGGGTATTGCAATGATCATGGGAAGCAGAGCTATGGGGACCCACAATAACTGTGAAACAAGCCAGGTAGTGAAGACAATGATTTTACGGCGCCGGAATTTCTCGACGATCCATACTGCAGGTATTTGAAAGACATCGGTGATCAGGGGGATACTTGCCAGTATGCCTATCTGGAAGTTGTTAGCGCCCAGCATCAGCGCAAATGCAACCAGAAAAGCGCTGCTTGTTATACTGGAAAAGCCGGTGGAGGCCATGTACTCCAGAGTCAGGACGCGCAGGCCACGTCTCGTTTCGTCACGAGAAAGAGTCGTTTTTGGCAGGAAAACAGTCGGTAATCTCATATTAAATAATTATTGGCATTAACTAATCGAGGCATAGCTGTCTTTCAGCTTGATTGCATGCAGGAAAAAGTATTATAGGGAAGCAGGGCAGTCACCGGCAGAAATTTCAGAATACCCGAAGTTACGTTTCCTCAGAATAGGGCAGTCTTTTCATTGGGACCTTCTTGACCATCTGTTACATTGCTCCTGAATTAGCTCCGCTGCGCCTGCCCTTTCTAAGGCACCCAGACTAACGCGGACCGGTATAGCATGGGGACTTTTTAAGCCTTATAGTTTTAGTTCAGGATAAGGCACACGTCACAGGATATACGCTTTTAAAATATCGAATACCGGAATTTTCAGGATCAATAATGAAGAAGAGAACGGGATGCCTGTCCGGGTAAATTATTGCACAATTGTACCACTCTACCCCCACATTATCAAGGTGCACACTAATAATGATCAGTACTATTGCTTAAGCATACGAAATATCAGAATGTATTCAAAAGATCTCGATTAAAGCACGGAAATCAAAGGAAAGAAAGGCCGACTACCCGCTATATATAAGAGATTAGTGACTACTTATTCAATCCGGTTCTTTTCATAAAAAATCCTCCTGAGATACTTTGATGTTGTCCCAGGAAGCTTGTTACAGATATTATTGATCTAAACACATTAAAAAGTCAGACTAAACTTTAACAAAACCTTTTGTCCAATGCCGTTTTAATATTCTCTACTGACTTATCCTGCAATTTTTTAAATTCGTCAAAATGTCTCATATCCTTAGGCCTTACTATATTCATTTCTCTGGTAAAATCCGTTCCACCATCACCTGTGGGAAATAAAACATAGCTTATTGCAGAAACTACTTCATCGGTTACGCTCCCGTTCACGACAGCACGCGCTTCGATTCTATACATTCTTGATAGCCAGCGGTCAACCACGGTCCATTCGACCACGCGTAGATTCTCTTTATCATCGGGATTAAGACTGACATACTCGATAACCTTGTCTCCCAACTGCATAGGACGGCCTACGGTGCCTTCAACGCGACGACTTTGGATATGCCATTCCGGCCAATAATCTGTCGTGCTGAGATAGTTCAGCACGGTTTCCGGAGATTGATTAAAATGGATACGGGATACAACATGATATAACATTTTTGCAGCCTCCTAAATATAAAAATCATATTGCCCCCCCTGCAAAACCTCACTAAACTGGGCAATAGTACTATACGTGAACAGCCGTGTCAACGATTATATCCACCCTTGACTCTACCGCTGGAATCCATATATGCCACACGCATGGAGAATTGGCTTTGCAGAACACACTTTGAGTTGACGACGTTGGGTACTAATGATAGTATTCCCGCAAGCAAAATTATCAAGGAGGATATTGATGCTTGTCATCGTAATAACCGCGGATAGCACACCCCGGCAGGTTTCAGGCTAGATACCATATCACCGTTTAACAGGTAGATTACCAGTCGTTCCTCGGGGAACGGCTTTTTTGTTCTTCTCTCGATTAGGAAGTAAGACATAATTGGCCACGGGGTGTTAATCCGTGAATTATTTGTCATTGAATGATGTCCTGATTAAACTTACTTTCGAAAAGGAGCAAGAATTGAATATAGAATCAAATCACTCCCAGCCAATAAAACTCCAGGATCTTGGATGGGATTCGTTTTTTCAGAAAAGCTTCCGCACGTTGAAAATCCCTGACACGGTGCCTGCCAGAGTCATCTCTGAATTTAAGGGCGCTTTTCAGGTATATAGTCAATCTGGGGAATTGACTGCCACAGTTTCAGGCAAAATGCGATACCTTGCTGAGACTGAAGAACAATACCCGAGCGTCGGCGACTGGGTTGTAATTAAACCGCTGCCCGATGAACAGAAAGCAGTAATTCGCGCCATATTGCCGAGAAAGAGCAAATTCTCCCGAAAAGTTGCCGGAGAACGTACAGAGGAACAGATTGTCTCTGCCAATATTGACACCGTTTTTATCGTCAGCGGCATGGACGGCGGTAGAAGCTTCAATCTCCGCAGGATTGAGCGATACCTTACACTTGCATGGAGCAGCGGCGCTGACCCGGTAATTGTCCTTAATAAAATTGACCTGTGCACAGATATCGATACCCCCATTCATGAAGCCGAAACTATTGCTCCGGGCATATCCGTTCACCCGGTCAGCGCCAGGGAAAATATCGGACTGGATGCGCTGAAAGTTCATTTAGGCAGAGGGAAAACAGCTGCTTTTTTGGGACCCTCAGGAGTAGGCAAATCCGCCCTGATCAATGCACTGCTTGGCGTGGAGAAGCAGAAGACGAGAGAGGTCCGGGAAGACGACAGGATGGGCAGACACACTACGACCAAACGCGAACTCATCATCCTTCCCGGCAGCGGCATGGTGATAGATACGCCGGGGATGAGGGAGATCCAGATGTGGGCAGGCGAAGAAGATCTGCAGGCAGCCTTTCATGATATCGAGATGCTGGCCAAACAATGCCGCTTCAGCGATTGCAGCCATAACACCGAATCCGGCTGCGCGGTAAAAGCGGCCATCGGCAGGGGCGACCTTGATCCATCCAGGCTGGAGAGCTTCAGGAAGCTGCAGAGGGAAATAGACTACCTTTCATACAGGGAAGAGAACAGCACACGCCTGTATGAAAAGCTCAGGTGGAAGAAGGTAGCAAAGCTGGTAAAAGAAATCAAACACAATCCCAAGCATAATTTATAGCTTGTTCGTTAGCTCCCCGGTTATTTTGTGCTGATAGCCGGGGGGCCAACGTAGTATTTACTTTGACATCACATCCAGTGTCCGGCACTCCACCTGACGCTCCCGCTTACACGGACATATACAGTAAGCTAAAGCGGGTTATGGGGTATTGCAGCGGATGCCGGTTGCAGGATTCCAGCCAGTACCGCTTAATACAGCAGTCTATTTTCCAACTCCAGCCATTTTTGAAAAAGCAGCCCGCAACGCGGATCATCATGGTACTCCATGCTTACAATGCTATAATCATCCGGGTTTGAGAAAGCTAGGTGAAACACCTTGTCATCAAAACCGATTGCGGCAGCTTCATCTGCAGTACAGCCATAATACACTTTGGAAATCCTGGCCCACATAATTGCGCCTAAACACATCGGACAGGGATAGCAGGTTGTGTAAATCACGCAACCCGTCAAATCGTGCCTCACCTGTGCCTGCTCCGCATTTCTAATAGCCATGATCTCGGCATGGGCAGTAGAATCATGCAGGGAGAACACGCAGTTATGGCCTTTCCCGATCACTTTACCGTCTTTCACCACTACCGCGCCAAAGGGGCCGCCTTCCCCGGCCAGCATTCCCTGCTCCGCTTCTTCACAGGCTATTTTAAAAAAGTCCTGCATCTCTTTTTCCTGACCTGGCGATGTAATCGTACAACTATTAAATTATAATTTCCGCTGGAATAACTTCATAAGTTTGAGGTCTACATGCAAGTATATCATCCGATTGTACTGCTTCTCTGCATACAGGGTCTGGTGCTCACGCTCAAACCCGCATATACCATACGCATCTGAAATAGCGGCGCATGACTGGTTTACTCGGGAAGACAAAACAAGCAATCTTCACGTTTAAATGCTGTACTAGAATTTGAAAATGAAAGCCCTCAAAATCGCAATTATGAAATTGAGAAAAATGCCGGCAACATTCTCCGCTGCCCGGGTCCTTGGAGACAGGCTGCCATCCATAGGAGTAGATAAAAACTCACTCAGTTTTCTCAAAGTCTCAGTCGATTGTCCCGACTCGTGCGCTGCTACCAATTGATTGATCCTTTCTTCCATCTGCTTATCAGCAGCACTTTTCTCTTTCGGACGCATCAATGCCTTGCGGTATTCCTGATATTTAGTAAATGTACCCCTGTTAAGCCATATCCCATGACACGATGGGCAACGCTCAAGGATAATATCTTGAGGAAAGTACTTGTCAGTGAACTGCTGTAACACAGTATTATCCCTGGGGCAGTAACGGGTAGCAGCCTCAATTATTGTGTGATTACGCAGGATCTCAGCATTCATTACTTCGATTTTTTCCGCTTCTCCCTGTCTTGCCATAAAAAGCTCGGATTCATCAAACCAGATGCCTCCACACTTATCACATTGTTCAAGCTCAATCTGCCGGTTATAATGCGACATCACCTTTGCCGAACGCATTTCGGTCCTGTCATTGGGGCAAAGCATGGTTTTTATTATAACTTGGCAATAGTCAGCGGTAAAACGACCGGACAGGGTCTATTTTTTCGTACCTCCGGCATATCCAGCGCTTGATATCAGTGACTACAAGATAGCCTTTTCCACGTTTCAAACAATTACCTTTACTACTAATAGCATTTGGTTAGCACATGCAATGACCACACGCAGGGCAAACACTGACGAGGTGGTGCGATACTACGCCTTGGCCAACTTAGCACTTACGAGGCGATTTACACTTACTCCTGCTTCTGCAGCTTGTATAGTCAGTTCTTTATGTACCTCTGGAGGTATACGCACCAATAGCCTGCCGGAAAAACGTTTGGCTGTAATTGGTTGAGGTATATTTTCGTTATTAGCCTGCATATCTGATATTGCTTCTGCTACCAGGCTGATTATACCCTGCAATGCAGCTTCCTGTGTTTTAGCTAACCAGCTCAGGCTGGAGAACTCAGCACATAATCCTATATATTCTTTATCTTCTTCAGACCAGGTTATACGATATGTATAGTTGTCAGTAGATTTCATCGGTTTTTGTCGCCATCTTGTGCCTCCAGCTTGCTTATAGCCTTTAATACTTGTTTTACCTGATAAGCTTTTGCTTTACCTTTGTTGTTCTGAATATTTATCCTTGGGTCACCCGGCCAAGGTGTTTTATATATCCTATGTCTGCTGTGATCCTGGCGAGGCTTTCCAAAATAATAATCACAAACTTTGCATAGGTCGGGAAAATCAATATTATTCGGATTCCTTTGCATTTGTTGAACTATTTTTACCACCGAATCCGGCATCAACCTGGATGATATCAATAATGATATCATCCAGTCAAGTGTTATCTTTCGCTCTTGCCGCTCCCTTTGACGCTCCCCACCTGAGGTATGGGCTGTTTTGATCTTGGTTTACGTGATGAAATGCGTATGGCAGGGTTTGCCTAAAACACGATCGGGAACAAATGGTTGGCCACTATGGACAATTCCCGAACTCCTGTTTGAGAGCGAAAACCTTATTCTAGCGCTACAGCAACTGCTTAAAGGGAATAAATGCCAATTAGACTTTTGACTTTAGTAAATGGTGTAAGCATACAAAAATTGAGCTTTATCGTGACTTTAACTCTGCGAATTCTTGCTCTAAGTCATTTGAATATGAGTTACTCTTAAGGTTGCCCTCAATCATTGAAAAAATCCAAGGTCAACTACATGATTTATTTGAATGTGGATATATACTTCTAAATATATTATTCTCGATTCATGCCACTTCCATTTATAATTGACACTATCAGAGTGAATAACAACAACTAATTATTAAGATGCTATAGCCCGGATGCCTCCAGCAGATAAAATATGAGTATTATCAATATCGCCAGCGGGATGATAACAACCCAGCTGTTAACCTTAAAAGCCTGGGGCAGGGTAACATTGCCGAGATTCCCCATCATCAGAACGCCTTCTTTTAATCGGGGATAAGCCGCCGCCAGCAGTCCGGAACCAAGCACAATGCCGGCTAAACCGGCTGTCATTGCATCAAGATAACCGTTCCCTACAGCACCAGCGATAGTACCCGGGCAATAGCCAAGCAGGGCAAAGCCTGCCCCGAAGATTAATCCGCCAATGGCATTTTTACCCCAGGACCCTGCCTTGGGACGGAGCTTAATCCACCCCATATTTTGCATGATGTACAGCCCTATCATACCGGTTAATACAGCCGACAGCATGATTTTGAGCACGGTAAAATCCGTAAGAAGCAGCTGGCCAAGGATGACGTCATATTTGGTAACTCCGCCTTTTTGCAGAAGGAATCCGAAAATAATCCCGAATATCAGCCCCCAGAACAGTTTCCATTTTCCGGTTTTCATATTTATACCTCTTCACGCTTCACACTATTATTTTGAAGAGCAACTGCGCTACCAATATTCCACCAATGAAAAAGCATATGGCAGATATCCAGCTCGAAACGGCAAGCTGCATGGTGCCGCTGATGCCGTGACCGCTGGTACAGCCGTCAGCCCAGCGAGAGCCAAACCCAAGCAGTATACCGCCTATCAGGGCTACTATGAGACGGATTGCAATATCATCGCCGAAATTGAGGCTCCAGATTGAAGGTATCCACTGCAGGTGGAAATCGCCCGATAGCAGTGCAGAAATTAGGGCGCCGATCACAATGCCGATGACCAGCATCATCTGCCAGTCTATTTCGGGTTTCACTTCCTGATAGTAGAGTTTCTGCTCAACCTTTTTCCCTCTGAACAGCCTCTCAATCATACCGGCTATACGCGAAAACGAGGTTGAGCAGCCGATAGGCTCGTTCGAAACAAGCCAGGTAAACCAGCTCAACACACCGATACCTGCCCCCACTAGATAGGGAGACCACTGCAATTCCGTTAACCAATCCATATCGCCATCCTCCTTTCAAATGCTTTTGAATCACAGGGAAACGGTTGTCAACCTTGGGCCATGCGGATTAACGCAGACGTTGCACTGCTGGATATGTCCCGCGGCGCTGTACCCGGTCATGCCGCCCGCAACATTGTAAACTTCTTTAAAGCCATGCTGCTTGAGTATGCTTGCTGCCAGGCTGGAACGGTTGCCGGTACTGCAAATAAGGTATACAGGGTGGCCCCGATTCAATTCCTTGTAGCGTGTACGCAATTCAGGCGCAGGGATGTTGACGGCTCCCTTGATATGCGTGTCAGCGAACTCAAGTGGCGACCTGACATCCACCAGTGTCAGCGGTTGTGAGCCATGGGTGATGCGCCGGTAGAGATTTTCAGTTGATATAAGGTGAAGATGATCGACCTGGTATCCGTCTGTTGCCCAAGTTGTCATACCTCCATTCAAATAAGCAACAATCCTGTCGACACCTACGCGCCGTGCCCACAGGCTGGCGGCAACGGCTTCCTGGTAGCTGTCTGCAACCAGCAATATATCACGATTAACAGGCATCACCCAGCCTGTAAAAGTAGGGAAATTCCCTTTAAGATCGAGATGCCATGAACCGGGGACATGGAAACCGCCGAACGCAGCATAATTGCGAACATCCAGTACCAAGTTATCAGATTCCTGAATTTTATTCAGAAAGTCAACCGGCCGCAGTTCCTCAAGTACAGGTAGTTTGGAAAGCAGCACCGGTCCGTTGCGGTTAATGTCGCTGCAGTGGCTGAAATGGTCCGGGGCAGGTGGCATGTTGGATGTAAGCGACTGTATGAACTCAGCCTTGTTTTTTATCTGCAGACTGGGATTATAACGCCTCTCATAGCCGATGGTAGACGTCCACTTTGCTCCCATTGAGCGGCCGCATAAAGAGCCAGCACCGTGAGCAGGATAAACTTCACAATAATCGGGAAGCTTGAGCAATTTATCATGCAGGCTGTGAAACAGCTTGCCCGCCAGATCATCGGCAATACCGGGAAACAGGTCCGGCCTGCCCACGTCTCCCACGAAAAGCACATCTCCCACAAAGACGCCTGTGGGCGAATCGCCCCGCGACCTATCAGTAACCACATAGACAATATGTTCCGGTGTGTGGCCGGGGGCCTCCAGAACATCAAGTTTCATATCCTCGATCTCGATGCTATCTCCCTCTTTTACCGCTACATGCTCGAATTTACAGTTGGCAGATTTGGGAGTGTAGATCCTGGCTCCCGTCCTGGCGGCGAGGTCCATATGCCCGGAAATGAAATCAGCGTGAAGGTGGGTTTCCAGAATATGCGTTATAGTAACCCCTAGTTCACGTGCCTCGTTAATATAAACATCAATGTCCCGCCTGGGATCAATAACGGCGCATGTCTGTTTGCCTGCCAGCATATAAGAACTGTGAGCAATTTTTTCCAGAAAATAGTGTTTTATCAGCATATCTCCTCCTATCCGATATATTTAATATCCTTCTGACCTCGCATGCACAGATTTGGCCCCCCCAGCCGGAATTTACAAATAAAAGAAGTAAAAAATACTGGTTACAACCAGCAGAAAAATCACCGTTAACCCGCCGCCTGCTTTCAGATAATCAATGTTTCGGTATCCCCCGGGCGTTTTCAACAACGCATTAACCTGATGCGTTGGCAGGATAAATGAATTGGCAGTGGAAACAGCTACCAGCAGCGCCAGAGGACGGGGATCTATCTCTAAAGAACCGGCGATGCTGATGACAATCGGAAACAGTATCACAGCAGCCCCCACGTTGGACATAAAAAGCGATAACAGCGTGGTTAGCGCTGATATGGCCAGAAGAATTAAAAAGATATTGCTTCCCTGAACGAGAGAGATAACATTGCCGGCAAGAAAAGCCGCAGTGCCTGTTTTTTGCATGGCCAAACCCAACGGGATGAGGCCGGCCAGGAAAAATACCACTTTCCAGTCGATTGCCTGGTAGGCTTCATCGATCCGCAATACACCCGCCAGCACCATGATAATAGCTCCCGACATGAAAGATATCGGTATCGAAAATCCAGCAACTGCCAATCCAATGGAAATGGCGAAACATAGTAATGCAATCCATGCTCTGGACGTATCTTTTTCATCGGCTTCTACGGGTGTGATAACCACAAAGTCATAACCCTTCTTAAAGTCGGTGATCCTGTCCCACAGGCCGTGAACAATGAAGATATCGCCCGGGGTAATTTCAATGTCTGAAAAATTCCCCCTGACCTTTTCTCCCCTGTGAAACAGCAGTACAGGTTCGACGCCGTAACGCCTGCGCAAACCGAATTTCCTGATCGTTTGCCCGGCAATAGCGGAACGCGGCAGGACTACCACTTCAGCAAATCCAGCGCTGACTGCATTATCAAGCAGTTCAAGTTTTTTCGGCTTTTCTATAGGAACAAGATCATAGTCGGCTGCAAATTTGAGGATGTTGGCTTCACTGCCCAGCAACGCTGCTATCTGTCCAGCCTCAAACCTTGTTTCACGCCAGGGGGCATACTCGGATGTTTTGTCTGCGGTGATAGCAAGTATATTAAGATTGTATTTATCCCATATGCCTGTTTCCTCAACAGACTTGCCTACTATCGTACTTTTCGCTTTTATCCTGTAATGCCAGATATTGGCAGAAAGCTCCCAGTCCTCAACCAGTTTTGCCTGCAGAATATCGGGGTACTTATTGTATTCATAACGCGGTAATACATACCTGCCCAAGAAGAAAAAGAAAAGCACGCATGAAAATAAAAGCGCCAGGCCAACCGGTGTCACGGCAAAAAGGCTGTACGATTCAAGGGAAGACCCTGCCAGAAAGTCATTAACCATCATCAGCGGGGCCGAGCCTATCATGGTGAGGGAGGCGCTCAGGAGTATAGCAAAGCCGATTGGCATAATCAGATTGGATGCCGGGATCTTTATCCTGCGCGAAATATTTAAAATCGCGGGCAAAAACAAAACGGCAGCCCCGATATTCTGAATAAATCCTGACATTAATCCCGCCGCTGTCGAAACCGTCGCCACAACTCTGCGCCGGCTGTTGCCGGCATATTTCAGGACAAGGCGGGCAAAACCTGCCATTACTCCTGTGCGGGCAATGCCTCTTCCCATGATCATCACAGCTATCATGGTAATGACCGCGTTGGATGAAAAACTAGATAGGGCTTCCAAAGGCTGCAGGATGCCCGTCCACGCCAGAGCTAGCATACAGAGGATGGCGACTACATCTATACGGATTTTATCCAGGATCAGTAGAAAAGCAGTCGCAATCAGGATAATCAGAACAATTATAATGTCCATACCCATCTATTGTGCCTTGTTTGCTTAACCTTTTCCCCGCTACTCTCTGCTACCTGCTAGATTGAAAGATTAATACTAAGAAATTGCCCGTTTGCAGAAACAAAACCACGAATTTTCAAGGTATTACTGGAATTTTAGCATAAATACAAATAATGCCTAATTATTTTGTGCATTTTTGCATGTGTAAATAACTCTCATAGTATATTAAATGGCGAAAAAATAACCTGACCGCAGGAAAACAAAGTGGTGTTTCTCTTTTAAACCTTGAATTGGAACCGAAAGCTAAATCGAATTGGTGTACCATACTATCAGGAACTTCATTAACTCTTCGCTCTAATAGCAAATAGTGCAAACGTATCGGGAGCTGTCCAGACTGGTTGCCGTTTTAGCTTAATGGTAGGCGATAGTGGATTTGAACTTGTGACCTCCTGTGTGTAAGACAGATGCTCTAACCGCTGTACTAATTCACTATCTAATACAAGCCAACACCTTTTCCCCTAAAAGTAACACCTGAAATGAGACGTTCCGATAAAGAGATAAAGGCCCTGCGAATTATCATGCGTCACTAATCAGACCAGGTTTTCACCTTCGACCCGGTGAAGGTCGATATCGATTCAACTACCGGCAAACGCTCAGGTTAGCTAAATGTGCCCGTCCAGCCACGGGTCCAGGTCGGCAAAGACCTTGTCCCGCTCCTGCTCGTTGAAGATCTCGTGGTAAAAGCCGTCGTATATCTTGAGGGTCTTGTCCTGCGAGCCGGCCCTGGCGAAGAGGGTCTTGCTGCCTTCCTGGCTGACCAGCTTGTCGTCCGACCCCTGCATGATGAGGACGGGCAGCGTGATGAAGGGCATCTGCGGCTCAATTTTGGACATGGTGGAGAACATCTCCGACCCCAGCCGTGCGGTGATCTTCTTGCGGCAGACCAGCGGGTCATTGTCGTAGGCATCTACGACTGCTTTATCCCGGCAGAGATAAGTGGAGTCGAGGGCCTGCACGCCCATCCTCGGCGCCAGCGCTGAAATCACCCTGGCGGCCGCGATGGTGCCGCCCGAGACGCTGTCCCCGGCCTTGAGCAGGGGGGCGGAGAC
>JAFGLP010000150.1 GCA_016927965.1 Dehalococcoidia bacterium | reverse complement strand
CCCGGGAGGCTTGAACCACAATTGTTGTTGGCCGGCCAGATGCCGTCAGCCTTGCGAAGGGACATTCCGAGGCAGGCGCCGCCGACTACTTCGTTAGCGTTGGCGGTTATCGGCGCCCTGCCGGCATGGGCTTCAAGCTCCAACTGAAGATAAGCAAACAGATACCCTGATGTCCCATCAGGACGGTCAGATATTACGTTGCCTTCCGCATTCGTTTTATCCCCGACCACTACCACGCCGGCCATAGCCGAGGGTCCTCTATCACCAGCGACCTTTTTAAGATCGTCCGACTCCGTCCCACTATTGATTAAAGGTCTTTTTTGGCCAACCGGATCCGGGAAACCGCGTTTGGTGAAATGAGTATCCACGAATTCTTTTCCGAGAATTTCAGCGCCGGCGCGGTATGCCATTGCCTCGCCGTCACACGTCAATTGAACAAGCGGAGGGTATCCAGGCGGTTTGAAGCCGCAAGCCCCCACGCACAGAATCGTTCCCTTGGCCGTGATGGTATACAGATCGTCGCTGTCCACGGACATCCCGACAGCGCCTACAATCCTTCCGTTCTGTTTCAACAGCTCGGTTATCATGACCCTGTCCAGGATCTTGGCTCCGCTTTTTAGAACCTTCTTCCTGAGAACAAGACAAGCCTCACCATTCGTTACATGAAACTGTATCGCCTGCTGCTGACCGGCTTTACCAGTTATCGCAGACAGCTTTCCATCTTTATCTTTTTTAAATTGACATCCCCACGATACCAGGTCCTGGTATCTGGCATAAGATTCCTTGAGTGTAATTTCGGTCCAGTAGCGGTTGTTGAGATACTCACTAATCCTGTTATATTCGTTCATGCAGACATCTATATCATGACCCCAATCAGTGTTGAAAATCATGAAGCTGCCTGCATAGGGACTCTGGCCTGATTTACCGACATAACCTTTATCCACCAGGATAACCTTTGCGCCCTGCTCGGCGGCTTTTATTGCTGCAAAACACCCCGCTATGCCTCCACCAATTACCAGGACATCGGCTTCCACCCTATTTTCCTTGGTTTGATTGTTATTTTGTGCACCCGTAGTCTCGTCGGCATAAACCCAAGCCCCCTCCGGAAGGTTCAAGCCGATGCCCGCTGCCAGCGTCCCTTGTAATATAGTTTTTAAAAATGTCCTTCTGTCCGAATTAGGCATTTAAATCCTCCTTTCTTTCTGCATTCTGATAATTACCCTCGTGTTAAATATTAACATGTTATCGTTAGGGCAGGGTCTTATAAGACCCTCCGCCCCCTGATTCGTTTAGAACTTAATATTCAAAGAAACACCAAAAGTGCGCGGATCACCAGGAGTAACGCTAACAGCATCAGCACCGGTACTGTCTACAATCCTGTCACCATCGGCTGTCGCGGTTGTGCTGAGTTGGACGCTAGCCTTGTATTCCTTGTCAAGGGCGTTCCGAACATGGCCTGATACCGAATACCTGCTGTCAGGCGAGTTCCAGGTAAGGCCCAGATTGACTAGCATATAGGCATCCTGATAGTTGTATTTCTTTTGGGGAGCTGTAACTACCTGGTAGTAGGTCATCTGTTGAATATAATGACCGCCTGTATAAAGCACTTCGGCCCTGGGCACTATAGAAGAGCCATTTGCGAACATGAAAGTGTGTTCGTAGTCCATGGTTGCCTTTGATTTGGGATTACCTGGCAACTGTTCCAGCATTGCGGCTTCACTTGTGTCTGTAACTGTGCCGTCCGTCCATGTAATAGTCTCCGGATTGAAGCCCGTAATCTTGGTTGACCCATAACCGGCAGATAAGGAGATCTTGTCATACATTGTAACCAGTAACTCACTTTCAACTTCGAAGCCTAACATCTTTAGCTCCGCCGCTATAATACTAAAACTACGGGGACCTCCGCCTTTTTGGAGGCTAATTGCCTCAGGGTAACCATCGTACTTGTAATAGTATATATCTGCATTCAACCTGAATCTGTCATCCATAAAACTATTTTTGCTGCCGAATTCATATGAAGTCAATTTCTGCTGCTCGTGTTTCAATGTCTGAAAACTTTGCTTAAATTCCGGAGGACCGGTATTGATCGGCGATATTGCACTATATCCGGGCATGAAGCCGGTTGCGGTCAGGAAATAAAGCATATTTTCCTCTGTCATGTCGTATTCGAACCGCAGTTTGTAGGTGAAATTATTAAAATTTGAAACATCGTTATAACATATACTCACATATTCCGGTGGATTCAGGCTGTTCCCGACTGCAGTAATATTTGAATTTTGAGTAAAATATTCAACCTGATCTATCTCCGTCTTGTCATAACGCAGTCCCACTGTTGTCCTGAAATTATCCTGAATTTTAAAGGTTTCTTCAGTAAAAATCCCGTAGTTGATGATGTATCCATCCAGTATCTGCCCGAATATCGGCGCCCAATAGCCACGAGGGTCGCCTGGAGGAAGGTCGGGATCAGCTGTCCACTTGGTTTGAAATGAGAAGACGCTGTTTTCAAAACGATGCTTGAAATAATTGGCGCCGACAAGCATAGTAGCCCATTCTACCTGGAAATCCTCATCAGAGGCCCAGCGGAGCTCCTCTGAGTGATAATAGTCGGTAGGCCATTCGGTCACACCCCTTTGCAGATTCTCCCCTCTGCCGCCTTCCGCACCCAGGCCAGTGTGGTCAAAGTCATGATAGCCGCCGATATAGGTCAGGGTGCTTGTACCAAAGTCATATTTGACGTTAAGGGCCGCCTGGCGATATTTATTCGGAGCGCCCTCACTTAATACAGTTTGTTTTGCTTTATAATCAATCTTGTCAGGGCCTTCCAGGAATGCCTGCCAGCCGCCGCCGTTGATTTTTGTCTCTGCAGCCGATATGCTGGCTATGATGCTAAGCGTGTCATTTGGCTGGAAAAGGGCCTTTACCCTGCCCTCCTTGGCTGAAGTCTTACCACCATCTGCATCATAATACCCATCCCGGCTGTAATAGTGTCCGGCAACGCGGATCGCAAACATGCTGCCCGCAGGCACATTTATTGCTGCCTGCACATTTTTAAGAGATGCCGATCCCAGTTCAAGGGATGCGCTGCCGCCAAACTCGGACAGCTTAGGATCATTGGTGATAAAAGATATAACGCCGCCTGTAGCGCTGCGTCCGTACAGCGTACCCTGGGGTCCGCGCAATACCTCGACGCGGTTTATATCATAGCCCCCACCAATGCCCTGATAAACCCCATCTACATAGACAGCGGTCACAGCAGGCAGGATGGCGTTGCCGCCACCAGATTCCTGGGTGCGCTGCACACCACGTATTGCAATATTTCCATCAGGGTTGGTGCCCGAGCCGCTACGATATGTTATATTTGGAACACCTTCAAGAATCTGCGCTGTTGTCAGCTTGCCCTGCTGAGCAAGGTCACCGCCTTCTAAAGCGATTACCGAGGCTGATAGTTCCTGAAGGCTTATAGAGCGCTTTTCTGCGGTAATGGTAATCTCCTCCAAGGTAAACTCACTGGTCTCTGACTCCTGTGCCCATGCTGTGAAACCTGAAATGATAAAAGAAAAGACAATGGCTAAGGTTAATAAGATAATATCTATTT
>JAFGLP010000149.1 GCA_016927965.1 Dehalococcoidia bacterium | reverse complement strand
GGGTCGTCACGCGGTATGCTGTCTATATCTATTGCCAGCCCGCGGCTTTCCTTAATACTGCGGACGGCGTCTTCGATGACCGTGATGGTGGGCAGGGACAGCAGGTCCATCTTGACCAGACCCAGCCGCTCGATATCATCCTTGTCGTACTGGCTGATGATGTCGCCGCCGCTGGAGACTTCCAGCGGGACGAGATCGGAAAGCCGCCCTCCACCGATAAGCAGACCGCCGAGGTGTACAGAAAGGTGTTTGGGGAAACCGTCGATGGTGGCGCACAGCCTGAAAAACTCCTGCAGCTCCGGCCTTCGATAGACCGTGCTGTCTTTCAGTTCCGGCAGCGTCGATGATTTTTCTATCAGTTTGGCAGCGGAGAGCCAGTGTATGCCTTTGCAGGCTTCTTCGATTGTTTCAGATGGTACCTGCAGGGCTTTGCCGGCGTCGCGTAAAGCGCCGCGGGCCATGTAGGTGCTGATGGTGGACACGCAGGAAACATTTTCATCGCCGTATTTGTGGTAAATATAGTCCCTCACCTCGTCACGGCGGCGGCGGTCAATATCGAGGTCGATGTCGGGCGGTTCATCTCTCAGCGGGTGCATGAACCGTTCGAAGAGCAGGTCATAATGGATGGGGTCGGCGTTGCTGATATCCAGCGTGTAGACCACCAAACTGTTCACCGCGCTGCCGCGGGCCTGGAGCCGGATACCCCTGTCCCTGGCCCAGCGGATGATATCCCACACCACCAGAAAGTAGCTACAGAAGCCGAGCTTTTCGATGGTGGACATCTCCATCTCCAGGCGGGTGGTCAACTCCGGGGCCAGGCTGCCGTATTTCCGCTCTGCTCCTGTATATGCCAGCCTGCGCAGGAAGTTCGGGGCTGTTTCCCCGGCTGGCAGATCGAAAACCGGGAAGCGGGACTTTCCCAGTTCGAGCTTGAGATTGCAGCGGGAGGCGATCTCCAGCGTCATAGCTGCGGCGCCCGGGAAGTCTTTAAAAAGGCGCTCCATCTCGGCGGGAGATTTGAAATACTGCTCGACCGTGCGGACGATGGGGAGCTGTGTTAGCGGCACGATCAGCCTGATGGCGTTGAGTAGCTCCCTGATGCGGTAATCTTTCATTGCCAGGTAATGGACGTTGTTGGTTGCCACGGCCGGTATGCCCTGCTCGCGGGCGAAGCTGGAGAGCATGTAGCACAGTGGCGTGCCCTGCTGGGACGGATAGCGGTTAAGCTCGATAAAGAAGTCGTCGCCGAAGACCTCCCGGTAGAATGCGGCGGCGCAGGCGGCGCGGCCTGGCTCCTTCTTGCTTAGCAGGAAGGGGACTTCTCCCTGGTGGCAGCCGGAGAGTGCTATCAGGCCTTTGTTATGTCGGCGGAGCATCTCACGCGTGGCTGAGGGGTGGCCGCCTTTCCTGCCGCAGTGCATGGCGGTAAGCAGCCGGCACAGGCTGGAGTACCCCCGGATGTCTTTGCATAGCAGGGTGAGATGATAGTTGCCCTCGATATCTATCTCGGCGCCGATGATAGGTTTTATGCCGGCTTTCCTGGCGAGATCGTAAAACCGGATGGCGCCGGTGAGGCGGTTATGGTCGGTGAGCGCCAGGGCGGGCATATCGAAATGCCGGGCTTTCTCAACCAGCGCGGCAGGGCTGGCGGTCCCGTCATGGAAGCTGTAATAGGAATGGACATGGAGATGGACAAAAGACATGGCATGGTCCTCAAAAATATCAGTCGAGCAGGCGACGCAGGGACCAGTCCGCTCTGCTTTTGCAGAGCTCGTAGATGCCCGGGCCTTTGCATTCGGCGCTTACACGCATGAGGATACGTACGGGCTCTCCGTTCCACCAGTCGGCCGGCTCGCGCCACCACGAGAGTATCTCAATTACCCGATAAAGGCGTTTGCGCCAGATGAAGGCGGTAGGCTTGAATTCCCTGCTGATATGTACGGTTATCGGCTCGTTGATATACCTTGACACCTCACCCCCCCCTTTCCGAAGGTGCGACCGGATTATAATAGAACAAATGTACTAATGTCAAGTTATAGAAGGCAGGGGAAACTCTAAGTGATAAACACTAAATACTAAACAAACAACAAGCCCAAAATACGAAGCTTACATATTTTGTATTTTGGGCTTGTTTAGAGCTTAGAGTTTAGTATTTGGTGTTTCATTAAATTGTCTGGAATTTATCTCCACGTGGGATGGCGTTCGGTTGCCTCGTTGTAGGTCAGGCGGCGTACATCGCTGCCGTCTGCATTCATGATGAAAATATCATCGTTGCCGTAGTTATCAGAAACGAAGGCGATCTGCTTGCCGTCGGGCGACCAGACCGGGCTGCGGTTGTTGTCGTAGTTGTCTGTGATCTTTTTAGCTGTCAGGCCGGGGAAGGGGGAGCCGGCATCCATCACCCAGATATCTCCCTTGGCTGCGCTGCCCCTCACGAAGGCGATTTTATTTGTGACGGGCGACCAGTCCGGCGTGGTCCCTTCTATCAGGAAGGGGAAGCCAAACCTCTGCTGGTTGCTGCCGTCAGGGTTCATGGTGTATAAAACCGGAGTTATTCCGTCGCCTTCACGGCCCGTGCCGAAGAGTATTTTGGTACTGTCCGGAGACCAGGTGGGAACGCTGTTCCAGATGGTGCCTGTTTTGGCATGATCGGTGAGCCTTTGCATGTTGCTGCCGTCCGCATTGATGGTCATGATTTCGTAGGCAGGCGGCGCATGGGTGTGGGTATGGCCCATGCCGAGTCCCTCTTTTTCTTCTTCATGCTCGTGTTCTTGTCTGGTGTCTTCACCTTTAACCTCGCCGACGAAAACAACTCTGGTCCCGTCCGGTGAATATCTCGGTACGGTATCTATCCCTATCCTGTCGGTCAACTGGTGGCGGTCGCTGCCGTCGGCGTTCATGGACCATATCTCGAAATCGCCGGAAAGGGTGGAGTTGAAAGTAATTCTGCTGCCATCGGGAGACCACATAGGTGATCCGTCGAGTGTCGTATTGTCATTGGAAGTAGAG
Source organism: Dehalococcoidia bacterium (assembly GCA_016927965.1). Next base: position 37,936 of record JAFGLP010000149.1, on the reverse strand, counting down.
GAAAGCTCTGTGCCGTCAGGCTTAATGGTATATATATGGACTGTATCATAACGGTCGGAGGAGAAGGCCAGCAGGCTGGTCAGCCCGGATGGCTTGTAATCTACAGTGGGGCCTGCGCAGGAAATTGTCAGCATGAATATAAGCACAATGAAACACGCAAGAATAATATTAAGGGGACGCATAAATTTAGACATTACAGTATCACCTCTGCTGATGAGAATAATTTGCTCTGGACAGTATAAAGGCAGCATTATATCCTGGCAAATTGCCGCAGGAATATGCCAGGATCATGAAAAAAGCAACAAAAAAACCTCCGCTTCCGGAGGCATCGATAAATTCCACTGTATATATAATTATAGCATGAAAAATTACGGCATGTCAAAGATTTGTATTTGTCGTTCCGGTGAGACCGGGTAGTGTCCGTTGAAAGTAACCAGCACTATTTTTTAACGTATTGATCTGGTCTCTGTCATGAATTGCACTACCCAGTCACGCCCTGTCCTGGGTGGATGGTGCTCCGTAGTATTCCTGATTAATTTCAGTGATTTGGATGGACATTTGTATGCGCATACACCGCAACCAATACAAAGATTATTGTCCACCTCGGATATTTTACCGGTTTTATTGGTTAATTCTTGCTGTTTTCCGTTTTTATTAATTATTGTGATTTTTCTCCCGGTATATTCTGGCATTTCCTTGAGTTTCAATGCTTCCATCGGACAACGTTTTACGCAAAGCCCGCAGCCGGTACAGGTAGTTGCGGATACACTGACGTGAAAATTAGAAGGCACAAAGCCATTGGCATGCTTGAGTCTCTTAACAGACTCAAACCACATGCAGCAGCAGTTGCAGCAATTACAGATAGTATCAGGCGCTTCCTGCTGATTAGAGATTGCATGTACCAGACCCAGATCAGCGCATTTCTGGAGTATTTCCGCAGTTTCCTGGCGGGATATTTCCCTGCCTAAACCGCTATCTACGATATAGTGTCCAAGACGGTCGAAATGCAGGCATACTTCCGTGGGATAAGGATCGGCCTTTTCGGTAGTCAGGTTTTTTTTCATACGGCAGGGACAATGAGTAACACAAAAGAATGTGTATGAATTTAGAATACTCTTTATCTCTTCATAAGGTAATACAGTATGATTGTCTTCGATTACGGCATTTATGGGTAATACGCGCAGACCCTTTTCTGATACAGCCTCCCAGGGCTTCATGAAGTCCGGGAAATAATTATCAGCCAATCTAGCGAAGTTTTTATTAGCCTCCTCCTTTTTGCCCGGCCACCCGGAAGTCCTCATTACCATGAAGATATCGTTCGCATTATAAAAGTTAATTCCATCACGCTTAAAATGATAAACAAGCCCTTTCAAAGTAAGCTCGTCTAACTTTTTTTCAAGTTTAGATTTATCCATTTTTTTTAATTCGGCAAGGGTATCGATGCTTTTTGGGGAGAAGGGTATCCCGGTCAATAGTTCAGCTTCCTCGGGAGTGTACTTCAAAGCAATAAGGGGAAGAAGTATTTCTGAAGCTGGAGCACCGTACCAGCTATTTTCCAGCCACGTAATGAAGTTTTGATATATGAGCTTTTTTTTTGCGTCTAATAGGGGTAAATTTTCACTCATAACAACCTCCATTATATCTGGGCAACCCGTGTTACTATGCCTGTGTTTCGCCAAGCTCACGCAGGACTCGTTCGAAGACTGCCATATCATGGGGTGAGAAGTTCTTGCGCAGGGCGGCATCCAGCTCATCTGCAAACTTATTGATCTGAGGTCCGACCTGTTTGGCCTTGTCCGTCAGGTAGACCAGCGCCGAGCGCCTGTCTTCCGAATTGGGCCTGCGTACAACGTAGCCGTTTTTTTCCATCCTGTCGAGAATGCCGGTGATGGTGGAGCCGTCCAGCGCCACCCTCTCTCCCAGTTCACCTATGGTGATGCCGTCCCCTGACCACAGGGCGCCGAAGACCATGAACTGTGGAGTGGTCAGGCCGAACGGCGACAGGCGGGACTCGTAATGCTCATAGATCTTGCGCATGACACGGCCTATATTAAAACAGATATGTTCTCTTGCATCGTATGTCATTTTTAAAATACTTTTTACACAAAATATTTGTATACAATATAAGATTTTAGATAAAGGATGTCAATGGTGTGAACTCAGGATTGCTTATATGGTTTGTGTTGACACAGATTGTTCGGCAGATTATCATTTAAATAACTATATAACAATATTATTATATAGTTATTAATTATTAAAGGGTTAAGATATGAGAGAACTGGTGAAAATACTGAAATCACTATCGGATGAAACGAGGCTGAGGATACTTAATATGTTATTTGAGAGGGAATGCTGCGTGTGTGAGATTATACAGGTACTGGGTATCTCTCAGCCGCGGGTCTCTCATCACCTTGCGGCCATGCATAACGCAGGGTTGCTTAAAATGCGGCGGCAGGGACTGTTTGCTCTCTATTCCATAGATTGGGAAGAGATGGGGGAATACGAGGCCGGTCTGGTAAATGAGGTACATAAATGCTTGAAAGATAACGGGGTGGCCCGGGAAGATTTGAAGAAACTGGCGGCAGCAGAACGCATCCTTCCTGAATGTTTGCCGGCGGCAAAATGTATGGCCGGGGCTTCTCCTGATAAGGATTAATAAGTGTATAAGAATAATCGAATTATGAAGTGCCGGATGATTTTAAATAAGGAGATGCTCTGATAGAGATGCGCATTACATTGATATTAACAGCCGGTCTGTTACTGCTGACGGTTCCATTCCTAACAGGATGCGGTGATACTATCCCTGCTATTGAAAAGAATGTGATTGATGATACGGGGCCGGCATCCGGGGCGGACAGAGTTGAACTTGTCTATTTTCATACTGAGGAAGCCTGTCATTGCATGTCAGTTGTTGAAGAAAATATCAAATATGCCGTGGATACCTATTTCAAAGAAGAAGTGACCGGTGGGAAGGTCAAGCTGACTGCGATTGTGTCGGATGACCCGGGCAATGCGGCTTTGGTTAAAGAATACGATGCCATGCTGTTCACTCTCTTTATAAAGGAGGTCAGGGGCAATAACGAAAAGGTTTATCCTGTCAGCGAGATCTGGAACATGACAGGAGATGATAACCGGGATAAGCTTGTTCAATTTATACGCAACAAGATAGTAGAGATCCTGGGCGTTGAGGGTGCATAGTGGATTTATCCAATATATTGAATATGCATATAGTATCCGCCTTTACGCTCGGTTTAATGGCGTCGATTGGACCCTGTACGCTGGCTACCAACCTGGCGGCACTGGCCTATATCAGCCGTAATTTATCGAAACGCCGCTTCGCCGTGACCGCCGGTGCGCTCTATACGCTGGGCAGGATGATTACTTTTACTGTGCTGGGTATGCTGATTATTTATGCTGGCCTCAGCATACCGCTCTCTGCCAATTTCGTGCAGGAGTTCGGTGAAATAGCTATCGGCCCGATATTAATACTGGTCGGTACAATCATGCTGTTTCTGGACAGGATTTCTTTTGGTGAGCATGGGGGGAAGCTGGCTGAGCTGGCAGGGAAATTAGCGGATAAGGGGATGGTCGGGGCTTTGCCTCTGGGAATGGTGCTGGCTCTGGCTTTTTGCCCTTACACTGCTGTGCTGTTTTTTGGTGTGTTAATTCCGATAGCACTGCGCACGTCGGGAGGAGTGGGCTTGCCGGCAGCGTTTGCCCTGGGGACAGGTCTCCCCGTGCTGGTTTTCGGCACGCTTTTATCGCTGGGCATTGCAGGAGCGGCCAGATGGATCAATTCTATTTCCAGGGCTGAACATCATATCAGGATGGCTGTAGCAATTCTCTTTATCGCCATAGGCTCTTTCTATATAGGACTTTCCTTGAATCTTTATCAAATGGGGCCCAGTATATGAACAAAATCCTATTTTTGTACCTTCGGAGGATTGGGGGTGATCCGATCCTAATGGCAAGTCAAAGTAACAGATGAGAGTAATAAGGGACGAGGTCAAGTCCCGGTTAAGTAACCTGCTGAAAGAATTGAACATGGATGATTTGATCTAATATGAAAGCGAATGAAATGACCTGCTCTCCTGAAAAAAACACTCCGAGGTTGTCCGTTCTCGATCGCTTCCTGACGCTATGGATTTTCCTGGCAATGGCCCTTGGTGTAGGGTTGGGCTACTTTATATCTGGAGTTGCCGATTGCATAACGCTCTTTCAGGTTGGGACTACATCCATTCCCATTGCCGCGGGCCTTATCCTGATGATGTACCCGCCTCTGGCCAAGGTCAAGTATGAGGAACTGCCACTGGTTTTCCGTGACTGGAAAATACTTGGCATGTCCCTGATACAGAACTGGGTGATCGGCCCAATCTTAATGTTCCTGCTGGCCATATTATTTTTGAACGGCTTTCCTGACTATATGGTAGGACTTATTATGATCGGGTTGGCGCGCTGCATAGCCATGGTCATCGTCTGGAACGAGCTTTGTAGGGGCGATAACCAATACGCGGCGGGGTTGGTAGCATTTAACTCCATTTTTCAGATATTTTTTTATTCTGTGTATGCCTATGTTTTCATCACGGTGTTACCCGGCCTATTTGGCCTGAAAGGGGTGGCTGTAAATATAACTATCTGGCAGATTGCGCAGAGTGTTCTCATCTACCTGGGCATTCCCTTCTTCGCTGGTATGATCACCAGGTTTGTTCTTGTAAAAGCCAGGGGGCTGGAGTGGTACGATACCCAATTTATCCCGAAGATAAGCCCAATTACTTTGGTCGCATTGCTTTTTACCATTGTCGTGATGTTTTCTTTGAAAGGTCAGATCATTGTCCAGCTTCCGCTGGATATTTTGCGCATTGGACTGCCGTTGCTGATCTACTTTGTAGTGATGTTCCTGGTCTCTTTCTACATGGGAAAGAAGATAGGCGCCAGCTATCCGAAGACAGCTACCATTGCTTTTACGGCTGCCAGCAACAACTTCGAACTTGCTATAGCTGTCGCCGTGGCGGTCTTTGGTATAGGATCGGGGCAGGCATTTACGGCCGTTATCGGCCCGCTGGTCGAGGTGCCCGTAATGATTGGGCTGGTCAACGTGTCATTATATTTTAAGAGGAAATTTTTCGATCATACGGCTACCACATAGTGGTTGTTTGACGGAAATTACAGCTATTAACAATTAAGGATGTTTTAATGGAATTTATTCTGGTTATTCTTAAATCAGGCTGGGATACATTGCTTGATTACTTATCTCTGCATGTCCTGACCTGCCTCATACCGGCGCTGTTTATTGCCGGAGCTATCTCTGTCTTCGTGTCGCAGGCCGCAGTGCTGAAGTATTTCGGGCCTAAAGCGAATAAATTTATGGCTTATGGTGTCGGTGCCGTCTCCGGTACTATCCTGGCAGTATGTTCCTGCACAGTGCTGCCGCTCTTCAGCGGTATCTATATTGCGGGTGCCGGACTTGGCCCCGCTATTGCCTTCCTTTATTCGGGTCCGGCTATTAATATACTTGCCATTACTTACTCGGCCAGGTTATTAGGATGGGACATCGGTCTGGCGCGTGTTATCGGCGCTGTCTTCTTTGCAGGTATTATCGGTTTATTGATGGCATTTATATTCCGCAAGGACGAAAAAGTACGGAGCGATGGGCGTTTTGATTTGCTGGCAGGCGCCGACCAGGGTAAACCATGGTGGAAAGAAATTATATATTTTGTCATCCTGGTGGGCGTACTGCTGGCTGCCTCTGCACAACAGTGGATCATACTGGGTGTCTTATTCATATCACTGTTTATAGTATGGTGGCGCTGGTTCACCCTTGATGAGTTTAAGCTGTGGATGAAAGAGACCTGGCGTTTCCTTGTTCTCATAGTGCCGTGGCTCTTAGTCGGTGTCTTTATCGCCGGCATACTGAAGGCGGTTATCCCTCAGGAGGCTATCGTGGCGGTTGTCGGCGGCAATACCATACTGGGTAATTTAGTAGCGTCGCTCTTCGGTGCATTGATGTACTTTGCCACGCTGACTGAGGTGCCCATTGTTAAAGCGTTTCTCGATATGGGTATGGGCAAGGGGCCTGCCCTGGCTTTGCTGCTGGCTGGCCCGGCGCTCTCGTTGCCCAGCATGCTGGCCCTTGGAAAAATCATGGGCTGGAAAAAGACATTGGTTTATGTTGTGCTGGTATCGATAATGGCTACTATCACCGGATATATTTTTGGCCTGATTGTTAAATAAAAATTACGGAGGTAAGTTATATGAATATTAAAGTTCTTGGTCCAGGCTGCGCCAAGTGCCAGAATCTGGAAAAGACAGTTAAAGATGTAGTGACAACCCTCAAGCTTGATATCCAGGTTGAAGAGGTAAAGGATATGCAGAAAATCATGAAGTATCCTATCCTGATGACCCCGGGCCTGGTGATAAACGAAAAGGTTGTTCTGAGCGGGAAAGTGCCTTCCCGGGCAGAAGTCGAGCAGTTGATTATCAGCGCTCTGGATGCCGAAAACAGGGGAAGTAACAAATGAACTGGCATGCCGGTACCAAAGGTACGCTGACTGAGGGGGATTCTATGGCGGAAAAAACCGGGAGGGCCTAATGTTCGCATGCTCGGGCGCGTCCAACTGCAGGCAGGTTGCCAACAGTGTTGTAGTCGGACTGGTGGAACGTGGTCTTGGTGATATGTTATGCGTGGCGGACATCGGGGCGCACGATAAAAAAATTATCGAAAGCGCTATGAATGCCGGCAGCACAATTATAGTGGATGGATGTGGGGTAGCCTGCATGAGAAAAATATTGAAATATGCAGGCGGAACTATAACGAAACAGCTCTGTATAACCGATTATGGCGTAAAAAAAGCTCACAACAGGCTGACTGTATTGCCGGAAGAGCTTGAAAATGTCATGAGCAGGGTCAAGTACGCTCTATCAATTGCATGAGTGACCACATGATTTTCACCATACATTCACATAGAATTCACAGTTTGTACATATACTTATGCAACAAATTTATGTATTACATAAATACTATTAATCATACAAAGGGGTATTGAATAGTCCTATGGTTATTATTTTCAGGAATTTATTAATTTCTATGCTTGGAATTGCAGTACTTATATTGGCAGGTTGTGCAAGTGCACCGTCCTCACCTGTTTCCTCGCCTGCACAGGAAATGTCGCAGCCCGCGTTAAATCAGCCTGATGAGCAGTCGGGCCGATCAGCGCCGCAGCAGAATTCTGCATTGGGAAATGGCAGCTCGGATAATATAAGCTCAAGCGGAGGCAATACATCTGCCGAAGAGGTCAACCGTATCGATGTCGTTTATTTTCATGTTAACCAGAGGTGTGTGACCTGTCTCTGTTTTGAAGAGCACATTAACAGTGTGATAGAAAAATATTTTACCAATGCTATAGAAAGCGAGAAATTAACTTACCGGGTATTAAATGCCCAAATACCACAGAATGCTGAAATAGCCGGAAAATATGGTGCGGTCGGTTCCCAGCTGTTTATCAACACCATAACCGGCGGGGAAGATCATATCGAAGATATTGCGAACATCTGGTACTGGAATTGCAGAAATAATCCGAAGGCTTTTGAATTGAAAGTGAGGAGTGTTATCGAACAGCAGCTCAAGGTGCTTGACTGATGGATTTCTCGGCTTGGGCTTCCGATACTAATATCCCGGTACTCACAGCATTATTGCTGGGTCTGATGGCTACTATCGGGCCCTGCACGATGGCTACCAATATTGCGGCCCTGGCTTACATGGGGCGCAAGCTGACCGACCGTAAATACTCGATTATAACAGCCGCCCTGTACACGCTGGGCAGGATGTTGACCTATACTGTGCTGGGTGTGCTGATAATTTACCTGGGCCTCAGCATCCCGGGAGTATCATTGTTGCTGCAGAATTTAGGTGAAAAGGCACTGGGCCCGTTCCTGATAGTGATTGGTATGGTGATGCTTTTTATAGACAGGATCACCTTCGGCGGCGCAGGCAACAGCTTATCGAGCATGGGGAGCAAAGTTGCCGATTGGGGAATGATCGGAGGGCTTCCGCTGGGTGCTATTTTTGCCCTGGCCTTCTGCCCCTATAGTGCCGTCCTGTTTTTTGCTGTTTTGCTTCCACTGGCTTTAAAAACCACCGGCGGTGTGACTCTTCCCGCCTTTTTCGCCATAGGAACCGGGCTGCCTGTATTGCTGTTCGGTTTGCTGATCTCGTTCGGTGTTGCCAGCATCTCCAAATGGGTGGAAGCGATCGGACGTAGCGAAAAAATTATCCGTATCGTAATCGCTGTTATTTTCATAGCTATAGGTATCTACTACATGGTCCCCTGGATCATCAGCCTGTTTACAGCGGAATGAACATGATGAGTGAAATGTAATGAATCGATTAAGTAATACTGGGGAAATAGTACTTGTGCTTGTAGTTACCGTATTTTCCATATGTTTTGGCTGTCTTCTACCGCAGCAACCGTCGACGGGAGTGCAAATTGAAAATCATGCTCCTGTGATCGAATCGATAAGCCATGTCAAAGATGTATTTTCCAATGTAGAAACTCAACTGGCATGCCTTGCCAGTGATGCTGACGGCGATAATCTGACATATAGATGGTCGGCAGATGCCGGCGATATTATGGGTGAGGGGGCGAACATATTATGGATGCCTCCTGATAAGCTGGGAACTTACAATGTGGTGCTGGTGGTCGCTGACGGCAAAGGTGGAGAGGCCAGGGAAACAATTAATATCAGGGTCGTTACTAATGCCGACGGCTCTGCAACTCCGCGTATTGAAATAAAGTTGAAACTGGGCGAAACTCAACCTGTAGTGATTGAAGGGCAGCGCTCCCGTATCTGGATGACAACAGATATTGCCTGCATTGTAGAGAATGCCGGGAAAAACCAATTGACTTATACCTGGTTGGCCAATGGAGGCAAGATAGCTGGTGGTGGATTAGAGGAAGGTAAGGCTGACCGCATCGGCTGGACTGCGCCGGGTGTGCAAAGTGACAGTGTCATTAAGGTTGTTGTTACCGACAGTCAGGGCAGATCTGCTGCCGGTCAGGTAAATATTCATGTGTTCTGCTGTGGGAATTAACTATATGGATTATATTTTTGAAATAGGTGAGTATACCACGACAACACATGGCATGTGGGATGCTCTCCTAAAGTTTTTATGCAGAAGCAAAATAATAAGGGAGCCCCTGTACCTTGGGGGCTCCCCTGATCATCATTGTGATCCGTGCTCCTCCCTTCTTTCCCGCTCAGATAATCCTGAAACATTCGCTTTATCTTTGATACAGAAGCCTTTTTTTGCTATATCACGGAAAGCCCGGGAGTTTTGCATGCTCTCTCTTTATGCACGGTAGGAGTTTAACCTTGTTCCTCCTCCTGCATAGGAGAGCTCGCTACAGGAAAGTGCCATCTTACCAACATGGCCTGTTTCTTGACCATTTTCTACCTCCCTGAGGGCTAGTCCGTTTATTGCCCTCAATCTCATGCTAGCAAAAAAAGCCGGGCCGGTCAAAGCCTATCCGGGGCGTTTGCACTAAACAGCTGGCTCATTCATAATTGGGCGGGATGATAATGGAAATGAAAAAACTATTACTGGGCATGACAATGGATGAATTGCGGCAGTTGGCCACCGCAAATGGAGAGAAGGAATACCGCGGCAAACAGCTTGCTGATTGGATTTACCGGCAGGGCTGCCGTGAGATAGGTGAAATGACAAACCTCCCCGAAGCTTTGAAAATAAAGCTGGCGGAAGAGTACGTGACCGGCCGTTCGGAGATGGTGAAAATGCGGCGGAGCAAAGACGGCACCTTTAAATTGCTGCTCAGGCCTGCCTTCGGCGAGCTGGTTGAGACGGTTGGCATGCCTTACCCCGACCGTTTTTCCTGCTGCATCTCCACACAGGTAGGCTGCTCTATCGGCTGCGCTTTCTGCGCTACGGGCGCCGGTGGATTTAAGCGAAACCTGGCGGCGGGCGAAATCATCGATCAGGTGCTGACTGTACAGGACGTTGCCTTCAGGGGAAGATTATTGGGTGATACAGGCCGGGTCAGCCATGTTGTTTTTATGGGAATGGGTGAGCCATTGATAAACTACGATGCAACGTTTGCTGCTGTTAAACTGCTGAATACCGAGTTGAATATCGGCATGCGTAATATAACGGTGAGCACGATCGGATATGTGCCCGGGATATACCGGATGGCCAAAGAGCACCTGCAGCTCACGCTAGCCGTTTCATTACATGCTTCCGAGGACATGCTGCGCAGGCGACTGGTACCTGGCATGTCGCGCTATAAACTCAAAGAGATTGTTGATGCCTGCCGCCATTATTTCAACGAGACGGGCCGCCGGGTTACTTTCGAATATTGCCTGCTGAAAGCGGTTAATGATACGGCAGAGGATGCGGCCAGGCTGGCCTTATTACTGAAAGGGGTGAATTGTCATATAAATCTGATACCTTATAATGTTGTGGAGGGCTGCGGTTTCAAGTCTCCGGAACCGGCCCGGGTGGCAGGTTTCCGGCAGGCACTTGAAGATGCCGGGCTTGTTGTTACACAAAGGGAACAGCGTGGCGCAGGTATTGATGCGGCCTGCGGGCAGTTAAGGAGAAAATCCATCCAATAAAACAGCAATAGTTTATATGATATTAAGCCAAATCGTGATATCAGCTTGACTTGACAACGAGAGGTACTATGATAAAATTTGGCCAGTCAATCAATGATGAAGCTAAGATAGTGAGGGGATGATTCCCTTATCCTGTACAGATTGGAGTGGAAAACATGGATAGCTGGCCCTGGTTGAAGAATTACGACCAAGGTGTGCCTTATACGCTGGAACCTTATCCTCAGAGGACCATGGTCGATGTGGTGGATGAGTCACGCCAGGCCAGGCCTTACCGGTCCATGTTTTTCTTTAAAGGGGCTAGGCTGACTTATGATGATTTTGTCAGGCAGAGCGATGCCCTGGCTGTCGGGCTTGTTGCATTGGGGATTAAGAAAGGTGACCGTGTGGCCATGCTCCTTCCTAACTTACCCCAGATGGTGCTCGGTTTCCAGGGTATCTGGAAGGCCGGTGCAATTGCCGTACCGTTGAATCCCCTGTATACGGAGCATGAATTGGAGCATGCCCTTTCCGAAGTGGATGTCACCGCAGTGATAACACTTTCACCATTTTACAACCTGCTTAAGAGCTTTCAGGAGAGGACGCATATCAGTTCCATCATCGCAACCAATATCAAGGAGTATTTACCTGCGGATACGGCCTTGCTGTTTACTCTTTTTAAAGAGAAAAAGGAAGGATACAGGATAGGTTTAAAAACAGGTGATGTCTGGTTTCAGGATTTATTGAGGAAGTACAGGAATATCGGCCGTCCGGCTGTTGAAGTTTTCCCTTCCGACCCCGCTGTGATACTTTTTAGTGGAGGTACAACCGGTATCCCCAGGGGGGTGGTTGGCACTCATGCAGCGCTAGTCATGACTGCCATGCAGATAAATGCCTGGTTCAGCCCTGCCGTCGACCAGTGGCAGGATAGGGTTATGCTGACCATGCCGTTGTTTCATGTATATGGTTGTGTGGGAGTACTAGGGGCTGCCATGGTCAATCATTCATCCTGCATCCTTGTTCCCAACCCGCGTGACCTGACAGATGTGGTTAAAAGTATAAAAAAGTACCACCCGGCTTTTATGCCTGGCGTTCCGTCTTTTTATATTGGCATCATGGACCATCCCCTGGTCGAATCCGGTAAAGTGACGTTGAAAAGCATGAAGCTGTGTATTGTTGGTGCCGAGTCGTTGACAGCGGAAGTGAAAAGAAGATTTGAAAGCATGACGGGAGGCAGGATGCTGGAAGGATATACATTGACTGAATGCATGCAGGCAGCCACTCTAAATCCTGTAAAAAGTACTTATAAAGAGGGGGCGGTGGGATTACCCCTCCCTGATATTGTCATACGTATTGCCGATCCTGTGACGGGTGAGGGCAGTATGAAAGCCGGAAAGCTGGGTGAGATTTGTTTTAAGGCCCCTAACCTGATGACAGGATACTGGAACCGGCCGGAGGAGACCGCTGATATTTTAAAAGAAGGCTGGTTATACACGGGTGATATAGGCTATCTGGATGAGGACGGCTACCTTTTCCTGCATAGCCGTAAAAAGCATATTATAAAGACGAGCGGCTTCCAAGTATGGCCGCGTGAGGTTGAAGAAATACTGTATGAACACCCTGCGGTAAAAGAGGCGGGTGTGGCCGGAGTGCCTGACCCGTACCAGGGCGAAGCGGTGAAAGCCTGGGTCGTACTAAATCCCGGTGCAAAATGTACACCAGAAGAACTTCGGGAACATTGCCGCATCAAGCTGGCGGCTTACAAGATTCCCAAGCAGATCGAGATACGTGCGGACCTGCCTAAATCCCAGATAGGTAAAATATTAAGGCGTGTGCTCATAGAGGAGGAAGATAGCAGGAAAACAAACGACAATTAAATAACATTTAAACTTCCACGGTACCGGATTTGAATAATTGATGGGAGGTTGAAATATTATAACGGAGTACACGTGGTATAAAAGCTATGACCCGGGTGTCCCTCACAGCCTGGAGCCTTATCCTGATGTGACGTTGTTGGATGTGGTTGAGAAAGCTGCCGCTGAAAGGCCCGGTTCTCCTTTTCTTTTCTTTAAGGGCAAGCAAATGAGCCATGCGGAGATCGTTAGATTTTGCGGGGTATTTGCCGCGGCGCTGGCGGCGAACGATGTTAAGAAGGGTGACCGTGTTGCAATATTATTACCTAATTGTCCACAGGGTATAATTGCCGCCTTTGGCGCATGGAAGGCCGGTGCAGTCCCTGTCCCGCTCAATCCAATGTATACCGAGAGTGAGTTGACGCACTGCCTGAAAGAATGCGGCGCTGAGGTGGCGGTGGTGCTGACGCCTTTTTATACTGCTGTTAAGAATATTCAGAAGAGAACCAATCTGCGCCTGATAATTGCTGCCGGCATTAAGGACTATTTGCCGCCGTTCCTGTCAATATTGTTTACTCTTATCAAAGAGAAAAAGGAAGGCCATAAAATCGAAGTCCAGCCTGGAGATGTGATGATGGCTGACCTGATGAAGAAGCATAATAATGACGCTGCGCCTGCTTATCAGCCTGTCCCGGATGACATAGCGCTGCTGCTCTTCAGCGGAGGGACTACAGGTATACCTAAAGGTGTAATTACCAAACATAAGCACCTGATAGCTGAAGCATGGCAGCTCCATACCTGGAACGCGCCGGTCCTGACCAAGTGGGAAGATCGAGTGATGATGCTGATGCCGCTCTTCCATGTTTATGGGTTTGCAGGTGTCATGGGAACGTCAATCATGGGACATAATCCCCTGGTGATTATCCCCAACCCGCGGGACAGGGATGACGTGGTCAAGACCATACAAAAAACGCGGCCAGCGTATTTGCCGGCGGTGCCAACTCTCTTTATTGCCCTGCTGGAGCACCCTTTAGTCAAAGCCGGCAAAGTTGATTTTAAATCCATGAAGCTCTGCGTAGCGTCTGCCGCTCCCTTGCTACCAGAAACTAAAAAACGTTTTGAAGACCTCACTGGCGGCAAATTAATTGAAGGTTACGGCATGACAGAACTGACCGCTGCTGTCACACTTGGTCTGATAGAGGGTAAATGGAAGGCGGGATCGGCCGGGTTGCCGCTGCCCGATGTCATTTTGAAGATCGTCGATGTTGAAACAGGAAAGAATGAGATGCCTGCCGGTCAGGAGGGAGAGATGGTTTTCCGCTGCCCGCAGATGATGGAGGGGTACTGGAACCGGCCGGATGCTACAGCCGAGATGATTGTGGATGGATGGCTGCATACCGGTGATATCGGGCTGATTGACGAGGACGGCTACCTGTTTATCACTTCCCGCAAGAAGGACCTCATCAAGCCTGGCGGGTTCCAGGTGTGGCCGAGGGAAGTTGAGGAGGTAATAAGCGCGCATCCTAAGGTATCTGAGGTTGGTGTAGCGGGGATACCTGATCCCTATCAGACGGAGTCGGTCAAGGCCTGGGTGGTGCTCAGAGAGGGTGAATCGGCTACTGCAGAGGAGATGCAGGCGTATTGCCGGGAGAAACTCACAGCTTACAAAGTGCCGAAGTTCGTGGAGTTCCGCAGCGAATTGCCCAAGACGCTGGTCGGGAAGATTCTTAAACGTATCCTGGTCGAAGAGGAAATAAACAGACAGAAGGCCGCCGGTGGCGGTCAGCAATAAGCGGATAAAGCGCGGGGCGCTTAGAAAATAATTCTAAACTAGAAGGAGGGAAAACAAAATTGGCTGAAGAAAAAAGGTGGCTTAAAAGCTATGATGAGGGGGTGCCTCATTCTTTAAAACCCTATCCCCAGATGACACTGGTTGACTATGTGGATAAGGCTGAAAAAGAAAAGCCTAAGGGGGACATGCTTATCTTCAAAAAGAGGCACATGTCTTATGCAGAGGTCAACAAGCTAAGTGACGAGTTTGCCGCAGCCCTGGTATCGTTGGGCGTGAAGAAAGGTGACCGTGTGGCGCTGGTCATGGCCAATTGCCCGCAGGCTATCATCTGCCGCTGGGGCGCATGGAAGGTTGGCGCTATACTGGTGCATCTCAATCCAGTCTATACCGACGCGGAGATGGAGCATGCGCTAAAAGACTGCAGTGCCGAGACAGTGGTGGTACTTACCCCGTTCTACCAGAACATTAAAAAATTGCAGAGCAGGACCAGTATTAAGAACATCATTGCCACCAATATCAAGGAGTACCTGCCGCCCATCCTCAAGATCCTCTTCACCCTGGCAAAGGAGAAAAAGGAAGGCCATTACGTCGTCATCGAGAAAGAAGATATCTGGCTGCAGGATCTTATGGCCAAATTCGCCGGTGCCAGACGCCCTGATGTCAAGGTTACGCCGGAGGATCCCGCTCTGCTGCTCTTCAGCGGGGGCACCACCGGGTTGCCCAAAGGGGTAATTGGCTCGCATTTTGCCCAGGTAGCCACAGGCATGCAGTTTCACGCATGGGTCAAAAATTACGTTGAGCCGTACAAGGATGTCGTGATAGCTGTGCTGCCGCTTTTCCACTCCTTTGGTACCTTTGCTGTTATGTGCACCTCTATAGTGGCGAACATGGCACTGGCTCTGGTGCCGAACCCGCGTGACCGTGATGATATCGTTGCCACTATAAAATACAGCAAGCCGGCCTTTTTTGTGGCCGTGCCGGCTCTGTTCATAGCCCTGATGGAGAATGACAAGGTCAAGGCAGGCAAGGTCGATTTCAGATCGATGAAGACCTGCTGCTCGGGTGCTGCGCCGCTGATGGCTGAGACCAAGAAACGCTTTGAGGAACTGACAGGCGGCCGCATTTTGGAGGGCTATGCGCTGACTGAAACTACCATGGCGGCCTGTGTTGGCCCTTACAAGGGCCAGTACAAGGAAGGCTCGGTTGGCCTGCCTTTGCCGGATGTCGCAGTTCGCATCGGCGATATTGAAACCGGAGAAGGAGAATTGCCCCCCGGTCAGGAAGGCGAGATTGTATTCAGCGCACCCAACCTTATGCTGGGGTATTTTAACCGTCCTGAAGAGACGAAAGAGATGCTGCGCGATGGTTGGCTGTATACGGGTGATGTGGGATATATGGATCAAGACGGCTATGTTTTTATAACTTCAAGGAAAAAGGACTTGATTAAGCCCAGCGGCTTCCAGGTTTGGCCGCGTGAGGTTGAGGAGGTCATCAACGCTCACCCGGCGGTAGCTGAGGTCAGCGTGGCCGGCATACCTGATGCCAAGCAGGGTGAGGCGGTGAAAGCCTGGGTAGTGCTGAATGCTGGCATGACTGTTACACAGGAAGAAATCCAGGCCTGGTGCCGCGAGAAGCTGGTGGCCTATAAAGTACCCAAGTTCGTGGAGTTCCGCAGCGAATTGCCCAAGACTATGGTGGGCAAAGTGCTCAGACGTGTGCTGGTTGAGGAAGAGACGAAAAAGGGTGACTAGTAGCCGGAGATGAATTAGTGCAGGGGTTGGGATGCCGTTATGAATGGATTTCTTGCGGCATCCCGACTCTATAAACTGCCGGGACACCGGTGGGCGAATTGCAATATGCGTTACTGCTGAGGGTGCAAAAAAGAAAGCATAAAGTTCACTAGCTTTAATCTGAGCATGTCCTTCAGCACTAAATTAGTAAGGAGATAAATAATATGACTGATTATCCCTGGTATAAAAGCTATGACCCTGGCGTACCTCATTCGCTGGAGCCTTATCCGAAAAAGACCATCCTGGACGTGATCGCGGAAGCAAGAAATGAACGCCCTGATTACCCGATGCTCATTTTCCAGGATAGGGAAGTGCCCTACCGGGAGGTTGAGGATGAGAGTGATGCACTGGCGGCGGCTTTCGCGGATATGGGCGTTAAGAAAGGCGACAGGGTAGCAGCTTTATTCTTGAATTGTCCCCAGGAGTATATTGTCTTCTTCGCTGCCTGGAAAGCGGGTGCTATCATAGTACCGCTCAATCCTCTTTATACTGAGTATGAGTTGGAAAGCAGGTTAAATGACATCACGGCTGAAGTGGTGGTGGTGCTTAACCTGTGGTACCCCATGGTAAAGCGGCTTCAGGGGAAGACCAGCGTGAAAAAGGTCATTGTAGCGGAGTTTGATGATTACACTGCGCCGAACAAGGAAAAAGCCGCCTCGGCAATTGAGCAGGGGGATTACTGGTGGATGGACCTTACCCGTAAGTATTCCGGCAAAAAGTTGCCCGGGATTGAGGTGAAGCCAGAAGATACCGCCATGATTTTGTTTAGCGGCGGTACTACAGGTACTCCCAAAGGGGTCATGGAGAGTCATCATTCCCTGGTAATTACCGGCCTGCAGGTTGCCGCCTGGTTCAATTCGATCACATTGCAGTGGGACGAGAAGTTTCTGGTGCCTCTGCCCCTGTTCCATTCTTTTGGCATTTATGCCAGCTTTGGCATGGCCCTTGTGCAGCATAATGTATCCGTGCTTATCGCCAATCCGCGGGATATCAAGACTATGGTTGAGACAATTAAGAAGCACCGTATAACTAATATGGGCGGTGCTCCGACCATGTTCATATCCTTGCTGGAGTATCCTGACCTGAAGATGGGCGATCTAAAGTCATTACGTATGGCCACTTCAGGCGCTGCTCCTCTCATGCTGGAAACTAAAAAGAAGTTTGAAGAACATATCAGTGGACGCCTAGCTGAAGGTTATTCGCTTACCGAGAGCGGGATGGCCATGCTCACCACACCTGCTTTGGGTAAATGGAAAGAAGGGTCAATCGGCCTGCCCTTGCCGGATACCATCCTGAAGATCGTGGATATCGAAACTGCCAGTAAAGAGGTGATGCAGGGAGAGGCTGGCGAGATCGCAATGAAAGCCCCCCAGTTGATGAAGGGTTACTGGAATAGGCCTGAGGAGACAAAGGAGATTTTACGCGATGGCTGGCTTTATACCGGTGATATAGGCTATATGGATGAGGACGGCTATGTGTTTTTGACTTCAAGGAAAAAGGACCTGATCAAATGCGGTGGTTTCCAGGTGTGGCCGCGTGAGGTGGAAGAGATACTCTCGACCCATCCATCTGTTGCTGAAGTCTGCGTGGGCGGTATTCCCGATCCAAGACAGATGGAGGCAGTTAAAGCGTGGGTGGTTCTGAAAGAAGGGCAGTCAGCAACCGTGGAAGATCTGCAGAAATATTGCCGAGAGAAGCTGACCGGTTACAAGGTACCTAAACACTTTGAATTCCGCAAGGAACTCCCTAAAACGTTTGTCGGGAAAATCCTGAGGCGCATTTTACAGGATGATGAAAGCAAGAAAAAGGTGTAGAAAAACCTTATAATAAGAGGATATTTTGGTGGAGGCTGATTATGGTTGAGTATCCTTGGTACAGGTCTTATGACAGTGAGGTACCCCATTCACTGGAGCCCTATCCTGCAATAACGGTTCTGGACATTATCGCGGAAACGACGAAGGAGATGCCTGACCACACCTTCATGTATTTCAAAGACAGGTATTATACCTACCGGGAAGCATCCAGGCTTTTTGAGGTGATGGCATCCGCACTGATGACAAATGGGGTCAAGCCGGGTGGCCGTGTTGCCAGCATGCTGCTGAACACACCGCAGCAGCTTATCGCTGCTTTTGGTACCATGAAAGCTGGCGGTATCTACGTACCTCTTAACCCCTTATACAATGAAGATGAACTGATTCATGCGCTAACTACAATTGAAGCCGAAGTGCTTGTTGTCTGGGACCTGCTTTATGACAGTGTAAAAAAAGTACAGCCGCGCACCAAGTTAAAGCTGATTATTGCCACTTCTCTGGAAGACGGCATGCTGCCTGAAGCTAAAAAGCCGCATGCTGTGCAGCTTCAGCCAGGCGATCTCTGGTGGGATGAACTGATTGCCAAACACGCAGGTGACCCCGCCCCGCAGATAAAACCGGGACTGGATGATACTGCTGTGATACTTTTCAGCGGGGGCACTACCGGGGCGCCCAAGGGAGCAATGATTTCTTTCCGCAACATGGTGGCAGTGGCGTTGCAGAGCAATACATGGAACAAGAGCGGTATGATGACGCACAACGACTATACGGTGGCCCTGATGCCACTGTTCCATGCTTATGGTTTTAACGGTATTATCGGCAGTTCGCTGGCTATGCGTAGTCCCCTGGCTATAGTGCCTAATCCACGCGATCTGGATGACGTCATCGCCACCGTCAAAAAGCTCCGTCCTGCGTCAATGCCGGGTGTGCCCACATTATTTATCGGCCTGATGGAACATCCGGAGGTTAAGACAGGGAAGGTTGATTTCAGTTGTCTCAAATTTTGCCTGTCCGGTGCAATTCCGCTTATGGTGGAGACCAAGCAGCGTTGGGAGGCAATGACCGGCGCCAGGATACTGGAAGCCTATGGACTTACTGAAACAACCGTTGTTCTGACCGTTGGTCCAATGCAAGGCCAATGGAAGGAAGGTTCGGTCGGACTGCCGATGCCTGACGTGATCATAAAGTTTATGGAAGTTACCGATCCTGATAAGGAATTGCCTTACGGACAGGAAGGGGAGGTTGTAGCCAAAGGGCCTCAGATCATGCAGGGATACTGGAATAATCCTGAGGGCACGGCCGAGATGATCAGGGACGGCTGGCTATATACCGGTGATATAGGTTATATGGATAAAGACGGCTACCTTTATCTGACATCACGAAAAAAGGACCTGATCAAGCCCAGCGGTCACCAGGTCTGGCCGAGAGAAGTCGAGGAAGTAATAGCGGAGCACCATGCAGTGTCTGAAGTGGGTGTGGCTGGCATACCGGATAAATATCAGGTCGAGGCGGTCAAGGCTTGGGTCGTATTGAAGCAGGGAGAGAAGCTGACCTCTGAAGAACTGCAGGTTTATTGCAGGGATAAGCTGACTGCCTATAAGGTGCCGAAATATATAGAGTTTCGTGATGCTTTGCCCAAGACACTAGTAGGCAAAATTTTAAGGCGTGTCCTGCAGGAGGAAGAAAAAGCCAGGCAATCCAAGCCGGCCTGATAAACAGCTAGGCCTTGCACGAGTAATAATAAATTTGGAGGTTGATCATGGCGGATTATCCGTGGTTCGAACATTATGATGCGGGTGTACCTCACACGCTGGAGCCGTACCCTGATAAAACACTTTTTGATGATGTGGCTGATGTTGCGAGAGAACGTCCATCCCACCGTATGGTCTGGTTTAAAGGAAGGTGGATGTCTTACAGTGAAATTGACCGCTTAAGCGATGCAATGGCCAGCGGACTTGCTGCAAACGGTGTTAAAAAAGGTGACAGGGTCGCCATGCTGATGCCTAATAGTCCCAATATCGTTATAAGCCAGCTTGCCATCTGGAAGGCCGGCGGCATTGCAGTACCAGTTAATCCACTCTACAGCGAAGCTGAATTGGAATATGCTCTCAAGGAATGTGGTGCTGAGGTGGCTGTTGTTCTCACGGCTTTCTATAGTATTGTAAAGAAGATCCAGCCCAGGACGCCGCTTCGCCTGCTTGTAGCTACCGGTGTAAAGGAATATTTATCGCCTTTTATGAAGACGATGTTCAGCCTGCTGATGGAGAAGAAGCAGGGCCAGTATCTGGAAAAAGTTGAGCAGGGTGATATCTGGTTGCAGGATTTAATGAAAAAGCATGCCGGAGATAAGAGGCCGGATGTAAAAGTGAGCGGAGATGACACAGGGCTGCTGCTTTTTAGCGGAGGGACTACGGGTTTGCCCAAGGGTGTCATGCTCAGTCATAAGGCGATACTTATGAATGGGCGCCAAATACATAAATGGTCCAAACCACTGGCTACGGATTACGAGGATACGCTGGTGCTGCTTATGCCGTTTTTCCATGTTTATGGTAACGTGATATTGCTTTCGACCGCTATTGCCGGACGTTATCCGGTAGCGCTGGTCCCCAACCCGCGGGAGATCAAGGATGTGCTTGTAACGATTAAGAAGGTCAAACCCGCATTTTTCCCGGCCATCTCCGCCATATTCATTGCCTTGATGAACAGGCCCGAAGTGAAATCCGGTAAGGTCGATTTCAAAACAATGAAATCGTCTGTAGCAGCAGCAGCACCGCTGCTGCCCGAGACGAAGAAGCAATGGGAAATGGTAACGGGTGGTAAAATCGTCGAGGCATATGGTCTCACCGAGTCGGGAGTGCTGGCGATGGGACCGTTCCTGGGAAAATGGAAGGAGGGCGCTGTCGGATTACCTACCCCTGACACGGTAATCAAGATTGTAGACCTGGAGACCGGGCAAAAGGACCTGCCGTTGCGAGAGACGGGAGAGATCGTTGCCAGTGCGCCGCATTTGATGCAGGGATATTGGAACAGGCCTGAGGCTACTGCCGAGATGCTGCGCGATGGCTGGCTGTATACAGGCGATATCGGGTATATGGACGAGGACGGTTACCTGTTTATCACCTCCCGTAAGAAGGACCTCATCAAACCCAGTGGGCACCAGGTGTTCCCTGTTGAGATTGAAGAAGTTATTGCACAGCATCCCGCCGTTATGGAGGTGGGTGTGGCAGGCATCCCGGACCCTCAGCAGGGTGAGGCTGTCAAGGCCTGGGTGGTGCTTCTTCCTGATGTGCAGTGCAGCGCAAGCGATATACAGGGATATTGTAAAGACAAACTGACAGCCTACAAGGTTCCCAAGCATATTGAGTTTCGTGATGCTTTGCCCAAGAGCATGGTAGGCAAGGTGCTGCGCCGCGTGCTGCAGGAAGAGGAACTGAGTAAAAAGAAATAAAGCGGAGTTTGATTGAGTTGCGAACCTGTGTCCGGTTTGCTTTAGCAAACCGGACACAGGTAATGTTTTATAAAATAGGCTTCCCGATCACATCACCGCACCAGCAGGTTAGACTGCCCTCCATAAATTTAGCGTCTTTAAACCCTGATCCGTTAAGCGCACAGATAGCCTGGTAAGCCCGTGCTCCTCTCTGACATATGACCACGATCTTCCTGTCCATGGGGAGTTTATCCATGTCTGTGTATAGCGAAGGTAGGGGGACATGCGCAGTCTGCGGGGCTGCAATTCTGGTCTCTTCTATTTCAACCTGGTCTCGGACATCGAGCAGCAAGAAGCTTTCTTTCTTATCAATTTTTTCTTTCACCTCGGCTGGTTTGACTCCTGCCACCCGGCCTGCCAGCTTATTGCGGACGAGGTTGGCCGTATGATGCAGCACGTCCAGAGCTGAATTATAAGGTGGGGCGTAGCACAGGTCGAGATTGGCCAACATATCCACCGTCATCCCCATCGTGATGGCTGCTGCCATGACATCAATGCGCTTGATTACTTCTCCCGGGCCTACTCCCTGCGCTCCCAGTATGCGGCCATTTTCAGAATTAACAATTAGCTTAATGATGATTTCTTTACTGCCGGGATAATAGCCTGGTTTGTCAGGCCCGGCTGCCATTGCCGCAGTGAACTTGATGCCCATCTCGCGCGCCTGTCTCTCTGTTATACCTACCCTGCCCACATTGAAATCGAACACCTTGACGCAAGCGGATGCTACAATGCCCGGGAATTTCTCCCTTGCACCTGCGAGATTGGCTGCTATTATATGACCGTGTTTATTGGCAGTTGATCCGTTGGCTGCCAGCATCTTTTGTCCGGTTACAATGCTAAGGTTGGCGATGCAGTCGCCGCCGGCATATATATCTGGGTCGCTGGTCTGAAGGTAATCATCAACCGTGATGTCTCCGCGTGGCCCGGTCTCCAGACCTGCCTCTTTTGCCAGCTTCGATTCGGGACGTATGCCAATGGCTACAATGGCTATCTCGGCCGGTATGGTCTCACTATCTGTAATGGCGCTGGTTACCCTGCCGTCCTTCCCTGCAAAGCCTGTGATTTTCTGTCCCAGCTTGAGTATCACCGCTTTGTCCTTAAGGTGCTTGGCTACCATGTCAGATATCTCATCGTCCAGCAGAGCTGCCAGTACTTTATCTAGTGCTTCAACTATGGTTACTTCAAATCCCTGAATAGTCAGTGCTTCTGCCATCTCTACTCCGATCAGTCCTGCCCCTACGATAACTGCCTTTTTAATATGCGCTTCCTTGATCAGCTCTAATATCTCGTCGGCATCAGGAATGCTTTTTAATAAATGTATGCCTTTCAGGTCGATGCCGGGAACCCTGGGAACAATGGGGCCAGCCCCTGTGGCTATAACCAGTTTATCGTAGTCAATAGTATAGCTGCGTTGTTCAGATAAGTCGGTCACATTTAATTTGTGACCTGCCCTGTCAATGCCGTCTACCCTTGTGCCGGTTAAAACATCAACATTACTGATTTTTTTAAAATCATCAGCGTTCCTGACTATCAGCATGTCCCTGGGGCCAACCTGGCCGGAGATGAAATAAGGCAGGCCGCAGGCAGCATACGATACAATCGATTCATCCTGGACCATAGTTATTTTGGCTGCCGGGTCTAGCCTGCGCAATCTTGCAGCGGTCTTAGGACCGCAGGCGCCTCCGCCGATGATTACAACGCTTTTACCCTTACTCATCTTTTGCCTCCTGGTTGTATTTATGTTGTTCCAGTTCATGAGCTAAGTTTGTTATGATGCTTATCAGACTTATCACCTTTTACCCGATTATTCGTTCCGGCTCAGGGCAACCAGTGCTGTTATACTAGTCTCAGGCGGTTGAAAAAACTGTGATTTTTATCATATTATGATTTAGAATGGTCTTTTATTTAAATATTTGATATTGTAAGAGAATGATATTGATATATATGTGAGAGTTTAGTATAATCGTCGTAGAAGAAAGATTTAATGGTGGATAACTGTTATATAGTAAGAAGCAAGTTAATGTTTATTGTTATAAAGGGTATGGCAGAGATTATGAAAACCGATGCTGTACCTGTTTTTTATGAGTAGCAGCAGGAAATCTACGGAAAAAAGAAAGCCGGGGGAATTTGAAACCCCGGTTGGTTCAAGTAGCTCTACGTTCAATTACAGGGAAGAGGAATCAGGCCGGACCGGGCCTGCTCTCGAATTACCGCCATCTTTGAAAAACCTTCTTAACTGTTCAGTTGACCTTGTATATTTGCTGGGGGAGGATGCATCATTCCTGGCTGTTAATGAAATTACATCTCAGCTGCTTGGATGCAGCAGTGAAGAGCTGCTCACGATGAAGGTCTATGATATAGATGTTACATATGATCTGCCGAATTGGCAGAGGACCTTCCAGCGTCTGAGGAAGGTGAAGTCTTTTAGGATTGAAACGCTGCATAGGCCTCGTTATGGTGAATTGTTTCCCGTGGAGCTTACACTGAACTACGTAATGCATAACGGACGTGAGTTTTGCCTTGGCGTCGGCCGGGATGTGACGGAGCGAAAGAGGATTGAGGAAGCGCTGAAATCAAGTGTGGAAAAATACCGGGAAGTTGTGGAAGACCAGATTGAAATGATCTGCAGGTTTGTACCGGATGGCACAATAACGTTTGCTAATCGTGCGTTTTGCGAGTTCTATTCAAGGGGCAGCCTGGAAATTGTGGGGAACAGCTACCTGTCATTATTAGCGGAGTCGCAATACCCGGTATTTACCGCATCGATAGAAGAACTATTAGCTGATCCCGGCCGGGTCATTTTTGATATTCAACCCCATCAATGCAGCAAAGGGACAATGTGGATTGAGCAGACGTTAAGGGCCCTGGTATCGGACAATGGCCAGGTGGAGAAGTTCCAGGTAGTATTAAGAGATATAACTGATAAACGTAAAGCCGAACAGGCTTTGCGTGAGAGCAAGGAACAATATCAACTGGTATTTGACCGCATGCAGGACGGATTTGCCGTATTTGAGCTTCTGTATGAAGATAATGACCGGGCTACCGATGCGCGTTTCCTCGAAGTGAACCCTGCTTTTGAGCACATAACCGGTGTTAAGAGTAATGATATTGTGGGTAAAACCTTGTGGGAAGTGTTCCCGACCATGAGGCTTAAAAGCATTGATTTCTGGAAAGACCTGATATCCAGTGGGAAAAATGTCCTGATAGATGAGCTTTACATGATGACACTGGATAAATACATGCGGATCAGCGGTATGAGCTTGAAAAAGGGAAGGTATGCAGTGCTGATCTCCGATATTACCGGGCAGAAAAGGATGATGGAGAAGTTGATGAGGACTGACCGTTTATCATCGCTGGGGGAGATGGCCGCTGGTCTTGCTCATGAGATCAATAATCCTCTCACAGGCATTCTGGGGCTCTCTCAATTGCTGATGGGAAAAAGCGGTATACCGGAGAGTGTAAAAGAGGATGCAGGCGCAATTTCCAGGGAGGCTAACCGGGCAGCCGGTATTTTAAAGGATTTTCTGCTGTTTGCACGTGGGCAAAAGCCTGATAAGCAGGCGGCTGATATAAACTCCATTATCGATAGCGTGCTTAAATTACGCCGTACTTATATGAAAAAGTCTGGTATCGAAGTTGTCACATCGCTGACTAACGGCTTGCCCGAATTATTGTTGGACGTGTCACAGATACAACAGGTGTTTCTTAATATAGTACTTAATGCCGAATATTTTATGTGTGAAGCAAATGGAAAAGGGATGCTGCGAATCAGCACCGGCGTCGCCCGTGAGATGGTTCGTGCGGTATTTTCTGATGATGGACCGGGTATACCTGAGGGGAATATTGCCCGCCTCTTCGACCCC
Organism: Dehalococcoidia bacterium; assembly: GCA_016927965.1. Next base: position 12,738 of record JAFGLP010000149.1, on the reverse strand, counting down.
TTCTTTACTACCAAGGAACTGGGAAAAGGTACCGGGTTGGGGCTAAGTATAAGCTATGGGGTCATCAAGGAACATAATGGCCATATATATGCTGAAAGCATGCCCGGACGTGGCGCACGCTTTATAGTCGAGTTGCCTGTAAACGGCGCCGGCAGATGATAACCGGTAGTCTTAATTAATTCTTTGCCCCCGCGGTTTTCTCACGTTATACTAATACTAGCTTCTTTACCGGAAATGCAATGAAAACACGGTTGCTATTAGTCTCTATAACGTTAACGGCATTCTGTGCGGCAGCCTGTACATCTTTGCAGGAGTTGGTGCAGAGGAAAGAAGATCCTTCCCCGCCCGCGCCGGTTATATTAACCTTCAGCGCTAATTCTTCTAAAATTGAAAACGGCTCAACTGTGCTGTTGCAGTGGGAAGTCAATAATGCTGATATTGTATTTATTGATAATGGAATCGGTTTTGTAGATGTGATAGGAAGTCTGGAGGTCAGGCCTTACGAGCTTACTACTTATAACCTGACTGCATCCAATATTGCAGGCGATGTCGGCAGCGCCATCATTATCAATGTACTTCCCTTTATGAGGGTGGCCAGTCCTGTTAATAGTCAGGATGATTCATCCTCTGATACTTATTACAGCGTTTTGCCGAAACTGGGTGCTAATGAATCCTATGTATTTTTTAATAAGGCTGTTATGGTTGGCGCCGACGAACATTTTATTGTTCTGCGCAATAATCCCGATGCGCGGAATTCTACCTGGGCTGAGCTTAAAGCTTTCCTTGAAAGTGATATAACTGACCGACATGCCTACATAAGCGGCCAGTATACATGTGGGGATTTTGCCGAGACATTACATAATAACGCTGAGGCGGCCGGAATAAGGGCTGCTATTGTTGCTATTGAGTTGGATTCGCCCACCACGGAAGGCGTAATAGTAAATCATTCGTTAAATGCATTTGAGACCACAGATCGCGGTATAATGTATATTGATGATACTTCTTCCAGCGCCGGTTATTATGCTGACAAAGTGGCCAGCCTGAGAATTGGTGAAGACTATACCTGCGTCTCATTATTCCCTCAAAGAGGTCAATTGCAAACGTGGCCGAGCATGGGGAAAATCCTGGCAGTCGATATATTTCAATGGTAAAAGAGGGAGTCAATGGAAATACGCAACTATGATGATATTAAAATAGGGGAAAAGAAATCTTTCAGCAAAACGATCAGTGAAGCGGACATATTTGCCTTCTGTGGTATAACCGGTGATTTTAATCCCATGCATGTAGATGAAGTATTCGCTTCCAGGACACGCTTTAAGGGCCGCATAGCTCATGGCATGCTGGTGGCTGGTCTGGTAGATCAGACGCTGACTGCCATTATGGGGCAGGGAGGCATACATGTTTCCCAGCAGGTAGCTTTCAAGGCACCTGTGAAAATTGGCGATACCATCACGGTCACATCCGAAGTTAATGAGAAGGTTGTGGAAAAACGCCGGGTATTTATTACATCCACCTGGGTCAACCAGGAAGACATAACTGTCATAACCGGTAAATCAGAGGGTTTTCTCCCGGGTTGAACTCATCTCATTATTAAATCTGGAAATAATTAATCTGTTTATTTTGATTGTATAGCAATATCTAATTTTGAAGGAGCATCTGAAAGCTGTGAGCAAATTGATCGATAAATTAAACGGCCTGAATAAGAATTCTCTACCGGCCATGGGATTTCGCAGGCCTGACTGCGAGGAAAAACGCCTGTCCATGCTGGTAATTACCGAATTATCAGGCAGAACAGAATCTGAGATAAAAGAATTGGCTGGTTGTGGTATTGCCGGCGGGATTGTTGATAGCGCAGGGCTTAATGCAGCAGCGCTGGCAAAGTTATTGAAGAACGTAAATGGAATACCGGTCGGCCTGTCATTTCAGGGAAGTAAAACGGGGAATGGCTATAAGCTCATTTCGCCAGATCTGGATTTTGTCGTATTTAATGTCAATTTACCTCTCCTGGCTTTTGAAGGTAAGCTAATTGAACAGACCGGTAAAATATTAAATATAGACATTGATATGGAAGCAGATTTGCTGCGGTCTGTACGTAATGTCTACCCGGGCATTGATGCCGTGATGATAGATTTGAGGATAACAACGCTGAACATGGAAAACATGCTGAAATGCCGCCGGGCAAGTGATTTTAGCGGGCAGCATATCATAGCGCTGATCAATAAACCATTATCCAAACCCGAGCTTCTCGCCTTGCGGGATGCGGGTGTTAAAGCGCTGATGATGCCAAAGGATGCTACTGTTGAAGACACCCAATTGTTAATAGATATGATAGCGTCTCTTCCCCGGCAGGAAAAAAAGCAAGATAAGAAAATGGTGGCACTATTACCTAAACTTGGCCTGTCTCCTGCTCAAAAGGAAGATGATGACAGCGATGATGATAGTGATTAGCACATTGCTGTAATGCAAATAATCCCCTGTTTGGAATAATTAGTGACTGATAATCTCTGGCTTTTTCTTCTTTCAGCTGTCGGCATATCCCTGTCCGGTGTTATGCTGCCGGGACCGCTGACGGCTGCTACTATTGCCAGAGGTTACAATGATAAGCATGCAGGGGCTCTGATAGGTCTTGGACATGGAGTAATTGAGCTTCCGATCATAGCACTGGTATATTTCGGCTTTGCAGCATACCTGACAATACCGCTGGTCAAACAGATCACCGGCATTGCCGGCGGGTTATTGCTGATAGTCATGGGATTGCTGGTGTTCTTTACATTTAAAAAGCCTGTTAAAGAATCTGCGCCGACCACCTACGGTTCGCTGGTTACCGGCATAGTTATGACAGGCGGTAACCCTTACTTCTTTTTGTGGTGGGCAACCATAGGTTTGGCATTGATAACCGGGTCAGTAACTTTCGGGATATATGGGATTGTGCTTTTTACAATCGTACACTGGTCCTGCGATATAGCATGGTCCGAAATAGTATCGATGACTGTGTTTAAAACAAGGCACCTGTGGACACCCGGCGTGCAGAAGGTCATCTTCGGGATTTGCGCACTGGTATTGATCGGATTCGGGCTGTGGTTCGGGATATCGGTGTTTTTCTAGCGTATTGGCCTTTAGCAGCTTTGTTGTAAAGCCTGGAAATACTTACCTTCCGTTTTGATGGAGGGTGCAATTACCAGTTTGACCTTTTGGAATTCCTTTATAGTCAGCGCACCGCATATCCCCATAGCATTTTGCAATGCGCCAACATAGTTCTCTGTACCATCGGTAACGTGTGACGGGCCAAACAATATCTTGGACAGGGGGCCTTTAATTCCAGTGTGTATGCGGGTACCCCTGGGCAGAGTTGCTGAAGGTTGAGACATGCCCCAGTGGTATCCTTTCCCCGGGGCTTCTTCTGCCCTGGTCAGGATGGATCCGAATACAACGGCGTCGGCTCCGGATGCGAAGGCCTTGCACATGTCGCTGCCAATGCGGATGCCCCCGTCTGTCACAATGGAAACATAGCGTCCGCTTTCCTTGAAGTAGACGTCACGCGCTGCAGAGCAATCTACGCTGGCAGTTACCTGCGGAACACCGACTCCCAGCACTTCTCTGGTAGTACAGGCCGCGCCTGGACCTATCCCTACAAAAAGCCCGTCAATACCGGTCCTCATCAGTTCCAGGGCTGCGCCGTATGTTACTGCATTACCCACCATGATGGGTATGCGGATTTGCCTGCACAGGTCGGTGAAGCTCAGACCTTTGTAGCTTTTCGATATATGCCTTGCAGTGGTGACAGTGGTCTGGACCACTATAATATCTGCTCCCGCTTCTTCGGCCACTGGGGCCAGCCTCTTGGTGGTGGCTGGAATTAATGAGACGGCGCATACCGCCCCTGCTTTTTTAATTTTCTGTATCCTTTTAGCTAACAGAGAGTCTTTAATAGGTTCGCTATATACCTTCTGCATCAAGGCGGTGACTTCATTGACCGGGGCATTGATAATCTCCTCCAGGATTTCCCTGGGATTTTCGTACCTTACCTGCACGCCGTCACAATTTAGCACCGGCAGCCCGCCAGCTTTGCTGAATAAAATAGCGAAATCGGGGTCAACTACGGCGTCCATGGCAGCAGCGACTATTGGGATTTTAAAAGTCAGATCGCGCACCTTAAATTCAACATTGGTCTGGTCAGGATTCACAGTGACATCGCCGGGCACAATTGCTACCTCGTCGAAACCGTACGCCCTTTCAAGCTCTTTGAATTTAGGTATAGACATAGCTGACCTCAAAAATTGATTGTTGCAGAATATATCAAAACGGGGTATCTCAAGTCAAGCCGGAGCGTGAAATCTCCTCAAGTAGACCCGTGAGTTTAAGTTGAGCTATAATTATTAGTTGATTGTGCCGGTCTTGTATATAATCGCCACACCTATTGGTAACCTGGAAGATATCACACTGAGGGCTTTGCGTGTGCTGGGTGAGGTGCAGTTGATAGCTGCAGAAGATACCCGAACCGCAAAAAAACTACTTAACAGGTACAACATAAAGACGCGTTTGACCAGCTATTTTGAACATAATAAGAAAATGAAGATGCCTGTGCTTTTGGATATATTGCAGGACCGGGATGTAGCTTTAATTTCGGAGGCGGGCACGCCGGGTATCAGTGACCCCGGGTATGAGTTGATCAGGGCCGCTATCGAAAAGGATATCCAGGTGGTTGCACTGCCCGGTAGTTCAGCCGTGACAACGGCAGTGGCAGTATCAGGCTTGCCGACGGACCAGTTTGTTTATCTTGGTTTTTTGCCGCGTAAAAAGGGCGAAAAGAGGTCATTTCTGACTTCCGTCAAAGAGGAACCGCGTACGCTGGTATGCTTTGAATCTCCTTACCGTGTGGTTGATTCACTGGAGGCTATGCTGGATGTGCTGGGCGACAGGAATGTATCTGTCTGCCGTGAATTAACCAAACTTCATGAAGAAGTATACCGAGGTCTTTTGAGTAGTGCTGTAAAGCATTTTAAAAAGCCGCGGGGCGAATTTACAATTGTTATTCAGGGAACTGGGAATATAAAGAGATCCCGGCTTAAAGCAAGGGAAAAATCTTAATCGGGAGTTTAATTATGCAACAGAGGTTTCGCAGAGGCGCCATTACTATAGGCCAGGGTAAATGCAGCGGATGTGAACGCATCATGCATCATGGGGAGACATACCTATCCATCGATGAGAAGCTATCGGATAAAATGAGAGAGGAAACGGTTTTTATTGCTGATATAGCCTGCTCAGAGTGTGAAAAAAAGCTGGAAAACGGTGATAAGTACCTTTTTGTGCTGGACGGCGATGCTGAAAAATGCTATTGCCCGGCCTGCCTGAAAAAGAAGGGGGGCGATATTTTCAGGAAGAAAAACCTGGGAGTTATGATTACTTTCAATAAAACCAGTGAGGAAAGCGAAGCACTGCATTTTTGCGTTGATTGTTGTGAAAAACGTAAAGCCGGCATGGAAAGGAAAGAAAAAGGGGAAAAACTCTTTACCTTCTTTCCCACCAGGACCGGAAAATAGTCGCAATATAATCGGGGAGCGTGCCAATTGCCAGAGAATATTCTTGTTGCTGTTGCATGGCCTTATGCTAACGGGTCATTGCATCTTGGCCACATAGCCGGGGCATACCTGCCGGCAGATATCTTTGCCCGTTATCACCGTCTGAAAGGAAACAGTGTATTAATGGTGTCAGGAAGTGATGAACATGGTACGCCTATAACACTCAGGGCGGAACAGGAGGGAATAACTCCTGCAGAGGTAGCAACCAAATACCACCGGGAGTTCTTGGAGAGCTGGGAGAAATTTGGTATTACCTTTGATTTATTTACGACCACCGATACGGAAAACCATGCTGCTGTTACACATGATATATTTCTGCGCCTGCTGGAAAAAGGCTATATATATAAGGATTCTATGCCGCAGGCTAATTGCCCGAAATGCAAGCGTTCCCTGCCTGACAGGTATGTGGAGGGTACGTGTCCTAACTGTGGTTTTTTAGAAGCGCGAGGAGACCAGTGCGATCAATGCGGAAGGACATTGAATCCCAGTGATTTGATAAATGTTCATTGCCGTATTTGCGGTACGCCACCAATTTTCGAAATGTCGGAGCATTTTTTCTTAAAACTGAGCGCTTTTGAGAGCCATCTCAAGGAATGGGTAAGCGCAAAAGAAAATTGGCGGCAAAACGTCAGGAATTTTACGCTTGCTTTTCTGGAGGGCGGCTTGAAGGACAGGGCTATCACCAGGGACATTGAGTGGGGTGTTTCCGTGCCGAAGCCCGAATTTGAAAAGAAGCGTATTTATGTCTGGTTTGAAGCTGTCATAGGTTATCTTTCAGCCAGCAAAGAATGGGCGGCTATTAACGGGGATAATGATGGCTGGAAACCGTACTGGACGGGTGAGAGCAAAGCTTACTATTTTATAGGCAAGGACAATATACCGTTCCATACCATTATCTGGCCTGCCATGTTGCTCGGGTATGGGGATCTCAATTTACCCTTTGATGTACCTGCCAATGAGTTCCTGACGATCGAAGGGAAAAAACTTTCCACCAGCCGTAACTGGGCTGTGTGGCTGCCCGAATATCTGCAGCGTTATGAACCGGACCCGTTGCGCTATTACCTGTCAATTAACATGCCGGAAACCGGTGATGCAAATTTCTCGTGGCATGAATTCCTGCGGAAAAATAATGATGAGCTGGTGGCTACTTACGGTAATCTGGTCCACAGGGTGCTGACATTTACAAACCGTAATTTCAATGCTGAAGTACCTGATCCGGGTGAGATGGATGATGTAAGCAGCGCTCTTCTGGAAAAAGCCCGCGGCACACTGGATGAGGTCGGCAGGCAGTTGGCAGGTTGCCATTTTAAAGAGGGACTTAAGTTGGCCATGGCTTTGGCACAGGACGTAAACAGGTACCTTGATGATACAGCTCCCTGGAAAATGATAAAACAGGACAGGTTGGCCGCGGGGCGGTCGGTGTATACCGCCATTGGGGCAATCGCAGCCCTTAAGACGGTGTTGTATCCGTTCCTGCCGTTTACTTCACAAAAATTGCATGGTTATCTTGGTTTCCAGGGGGATATTAAAGAGGCCGGCTGGAGTTTCCATCTCCCTGCTGCCGGACAAAAGCTGCCCCAGCCACAGGCACTCTTTGTGAAGCTGGAAGATAAGATTGTTGAAGAGGAAATGGCAAGAATGGGTGTGGGAAGTCAGTCATGAAACTGGATGACATTTATTTGCCAGTAAAAAAAGATATTGAGCTGGTGGAAGAGAAGCTTGGTCAAATAGCCAGGAACGATATCCCACTTCTTTCAAAGATGCTGGAATATGCTTTGCTTAATCGGGGTAAGAGGATCAGGCCGGCGCTGACGTTATTAAGCGGCAAATTTTCTCACTATGATCTCAATGTACTGATACCGATGGCAGCGGCCGTTGAGCTACTTCATATCGGTACGCTGGTACATGATGATATTATTGATAATTCTGCTGTGAGGCATGGCAAACCGGCTGTATACAGGAAATGGGGCACCAACAGTGCATTGCTGCTGGGTGATTATCTTTTTTCCAGGGCGGGCAGCCTTGCTGCAACCACGGAAAATATGAGGGTAATCAGGCGGTTTTCAGAGACACTAATGACGATTTCGGGTGGTGAGCTGCGTGAAGGCAACATACATTTCACACCTGATTCGGCCAAGAAGAATTACTACAAATGGATAGGAGATAAGACGGCCTGCCTGTTTGTAATGGCGGCAGAATGCGGGTCTGTTTTAAGCGGATGTCCTGAGGACCAGGTGCAGGCATTGAAAGATTATGCATTGAATTTCGGTCTGGCTTTCCAGATCATAGATGATATACTGGATATCGTAGGTGACGAAGCAGCACTGGGGAAGCCGGTGGGCTCTGACTTAAGTGACGGGGCTATTACGCTGCCCACAATATTGTATGTTGAAAAATATCCGGATGAAAGGCTTATCCATAGCATCATTGCCGATCGAAAAAAAGAGCTAGTTCCACAGGCAGTGCAAAAGATAAAGTCCAGCGATGTTATAGGTGAGTGCAGACTTATTGCCCGGAAATTCTACGAAAAAGCCAGCGAGTCTCTGGACAAGCTGCCCGGCTGCGATGCTAAAAAATCTCTGGAAGGCCTGGTTAGTTTTGTAGTAGAAAGGAATAAGTGATTGGATCTGGTCAGGAAGTTGCGGTGGCCTCCAGATTTTGTTCCGGCAAAGGCTTGTTTAAAAGATCTTCAAAGGTGAACTCATCGATCGTTTCTTTATCAATGAGAAAGTCCGCAATAATCTTGAGCCGTCCATGGTTTGACTGCATAATTTCAATAGCTTTACCATAAGCTTCCTTGACAAGCTGCTCGACCTCTTCATCGATCTCTTCAGCGAATTTGTCGCTATAATTCTGCTGCTCATGTATCTCTTTTCCGAGGAATACCATCTCTTCCCGTTTACCGAATGTGCGGGGACCAAGCTTCTGGCTCATGCCGAACTCGGTGATCATGCGGCGTGCAATCTGTGTGACTTTTTCCAGGTCATTTTGTGCTCCGGTAGTCAATTCGGCGAAGATGACCTGCTCCGCAGCACGCCCTGCCAGTGCGACGACCATCATATCCTTGAACCGGTCATAAGTCTCCAGGTGGCGTTCTTCGGTGGGTAGGAACCTTGTCCACCCTCCCATCAGGCCCCTTGATACGATGGAAATCTTGTGAACCGGATCAGCATTGGGCAGCATTTTGGCAGCCAGTGCGTGGCCGGTTTCATGGTAGGCGATCAGTTCCTTTTCTTTTTTAGTGATAACCCTGCCCTTCTTTTCGGGGCCGGCAATTACTCTGTCAATCGAGTCCTCGAGCTCCTTATTGCTGATGTCCTTACGGTTGCGGCGTGCTGCTAATATGGCGGCCTCATTTATCAGGTTGGACAGGTCAGCACCGCTGAAGCCAGGTGTTTGCCTTGCTATAACCTCCAGGTTTGCTTCTTTAGATAACGGCTTGCCCTTGGCATGTACTGCCAGGATGGCCTTGCGTCCGTTGATATCAGGCTGGTCTATCACAATGTGTCGGTCGAAACGTCCCGGTCTTAGCAGTGCCGGATCGAGGATATCAGGCCTGTTGGTGGCAGCCAGCACAATAACGTTGGTGTTGCTGTCGAACCCGTCCATCTCAACCAGTATCTGGTTGAGTGTCTGTTCACGTTCATCATGTCCGCCGCCAAGCCCTGCGCCGCGATGACGGCCAACCGCATCGATTTCATCGACAAATACTATGCAGGGAGAGTTGCGCTTGGCCTGTTCGAAAAGGTCGCGTACCCGTGAGGCGCCGACGCCGACAAACATTTCGACGAATTCACTGCCGCTGATTGAAAAGAAAGGTACACCTGCTTCCCCGGCGGTAGCCTTGGCAACAAGCGTTTTGCCGCAGCCGGGAGGGCCTACCAGCAGCAAGCCGCGCGGTATCCTGGCTCCCAGTGAAAGGAATTTTTGCGGGTTCTTCAGGAATTCCACGACTTCCTGCAGTTCTCCCTTGGATTCATCTATCCCGGCTACATCAGCGAAGGTTACTGTGGGTTTATCGCCGGATGCCAGCCTGGCGCGGCTTTTGCCAAAGTTGAAGGCCTGCGTATTAGCACCCCTGGCAGACCGGAATAAAAAGAAAAGCAGTGCGCCGAATAAAACAAGGGGTAGAAAACTGAGCATTATGCTGCCCCAGTCCACCCCGTCGGTTTTGACCTCGAATTTAACGGCGCCTTCACCAAGCTTTACGCCAGCATCTTTCAAACTGTCCATAAGTTCCTTGGTGCTCCCCACAAAGGATGCTTTGATCACCGGTTTTTCATCTTTAAGACCGATAATCGAACTGCCGTCCTGCTGTATTGAGTCTACCTGCCCGGATTTTGTATTATCAACGAACGTGTAGAAATCAACTTCCTCCGGCCCTTTATTAATAGGGAAAAAGCTGAATGCCAGCGCTAACAGCGCTACCAGAATAAGTAGGTAGAGAAGGCTACCCTGCCACCAACGTGCTTTCATAGTATACCCTTAATAAAAAACGATGATTCAATTATAACAAATGGCCATGTGATGATAAAGGAAAGAACATATACGAAAAAGGTGAATCCCATCTGGGGCGAGATTACAGTTATTACAGTGAGGAAAGTACCCGGCCTGTTTTTGTAGCTAAACTGACAGGCCGGGCATCTGATGACATAAAATTCGAAAAATTACGGCCAGGGAAGGGCCCTGGGACTCAGGTTAAGTTCCTTCATGCCGGCTTCTTTGAGAGTGGAAAGCGTCTGTTTCAACTGTTTACGTTGTTCATCGGTCAGTTTGGAAAGAACATGCTTTACCCCTTCTTTCTTCATTGCCTGTTTAAGGGCATTTTCTCCCTTGGTGGTCAGGGTTACCCTGATTAGGTTCTTCCTTTCCATGTTCTTTGCCCTTTTGATAAGGCCCTGTTTCTCCATCCTCATGAGAATGCCGGAAACGGAATGCGGTTCACGCAGCAGCATCCTTGAGATTTTAGCAGGGGTCACGTCTTTACCCATGGCATCCACCAGGAAAAGTATTGCCGCCGAAGTTGCAGACAGATTTTGGGTGAGCAGTTCCCGCTCTCTTACTTTGACGAATATATCTGCTACCTGAAGCAATGATGTTAAAAGCGTATAGTCTTTGTCTGCCTTAATTTGCTGTGCCATTTTTAATGCCTCCGTGATTAATATTCATTAGTTAGTTTCAGATACAAAATATTGTAAGCTGATAACATCGTAACAGCATTGCCTCTTTTTGATCATTTTTGCCTACCTGAATTAATTATACATAAAAGGTGGGAACTATCAAAATGACATTCACTAAAACCCATGCGTATGCGGTAATTGCATATTGTAAAAACGTAATTGAATATTAGTGGTGATAATTTCAGTCTCTTTTACGTATCAGAAAATGGTTCACCATAGTAAATCCACAGGGATGGTCAACAATGTGAAAATTGAAAAAATTCGTGATATTGACAAACGGAAAAAGTATGATATACTCAGCCTTGTTAGAAAGAGCGCTCGCTCTAGATTCTCATTTTGCTGGTCTGATTTATAAATCTTAAGGTTAATTAAGATAAGCCAAGTTACCCGGGGTTAAATATATTTTTTATGAAGGGATGCTGGTGTACGCACCAATGGGTAAGCGGTTACAGGGACGGCGCGGATTTTATTGCGAAATTGGTTTTTATAATAAAGGTTTATTCATAAATATGGAGCTGCTGTCTGCATTTGATAGTTGATGTTTGGATCACAGGGGCAGATGTGGTATCGGTGTATTTCTAGCTGGCCTGTTCGGTGAATTTGGCGGCAATACTCTTTTATTGGCTGAAGGACTTAATAATTAAATAAGGGCGGAGTTCGCCGGAAGCGGCGAATCCAATATGAGGAGTTTATATGAAACAGTACGATGTCATGGTAATCGGAGGCGGCATTGCCGGGCTCGGGGTAGTAGGGTTGCTGCAACGGGCTGGAGTGCAGACGTTGCTGCTGGAAAAAAGCAAGCTACCCGGCGGCAGGTCAAAAACCAGGGAAGTGCCGGGCGGCTGGAAGCTGGATTCGGGTATTCATGCTGTAGATGGCGGTAGTAAATCAGTATACGCTGAGCTATTGAAAAAGGTCGGCAAAGAAATCAAGTGGTCAAAACCCATACAGGGCAACAAGCTGTTCGACGGCAGCAAATGGTTGACCATGGAAGAATACTTCAATATGTCGGATTCCGAGAAGAAACTGCTGGTCGACCTGGATAAAAGGTTCGCTAATATGTCCGATGAGGAAATAGACCGTCTGGACTCGGTCTCCCTGACGGATTTCATCAAGACGGATATCCCTTCACCCAGGGTGGCGGAATTTTTCCAGGTTACCGGAATGATACAAAGTACATTAATTGAGTCCGATGAAATATCCATGGGCGAGCTGATTTATATTTACCGGGAAGATATGAAGTATAGAAGCGCTGGCAATAACCTCGGCAATGCTCAGATGCCGGTCGGCGGCATCGGAGTTGCGACAGGCGCACAGGCTGCCGCAGTTATAGAGGCAGGGGGGCAGATTGAGTATGGTGTGCCGGTGGAGAAGGTTGAGCTTGGTAAGGGCTCTTTTACTGTCAAAGCCGGGAATAATGAGTACACGGCTAAAAAAGTAGTGCTGGCGCTGCCGATCTGGAACATGGCGTCTTTGATTTCAGACCCCTCAGGCCTGTTGCCAGTGGGCTGGCTCGACCGCATGAAGGGCCTGCACGATACGACCAGTTGCTCCATGGGATTTACCATGGGATTGAGCAAGCCGCTCTTCACCGAGCCTATTTATCTTTCAGCCTGGCGAGTGCCCGGGCTGGGCTTGCCGCTGCAGATACTGGGTCACACCAATTTTGACGAGACTATTGCGCCACCGAGGCATATGATCGCCTTCATCGGGACACCGTGCACACCAACACAATGCAGGGATGTTAAATTCCGTGAAGCGTCGCTGGCCAAGTTCTGGGAAGTCCTGCATGTGATGTTCCCCGGCTTTGAGGATAATGTGGTTTGGAAATTCGATGGTTTCCTGGTAGGTATTGACGGCCTCGCCAGGTCTCCCGGCCTGACCGGGAAGCTGAGGCCTCCGGTATTCATGGAAGGAATACCCGGGCTGTATTTTGCCGGTGATTGCTATACAGGCAGAGGAGTAGGGATGAATGCCGC
>JAFGLP010000148.1 GCA_016927965.1 Dehalococcoidia bacterium | reverse complement strand
GGATGCTAAAATATTTACGCAAAATATCGAGAGAGTCTTCCACCTTTTTCCTCCTCTGGAAAAGCGGAAGAACCAGGCTGCTGGTACTCTTTCAGGCGGTGAACGTACCATGCTGGCTATTGCCAGGTCGCTGATGGGCGAGGCGAAACTCCTGCTGGTTGATGAGCCATCTACAGGACTTTCGCCGCTGCTGAAAGAGACCCTGTTCGAGCGCTTAAAGGAGATCCACGGCATGGGGTTGACTATATTACTGGTTGAGCAGGATGTCAGCTATGCATTTGAGATTGCCAGCAGGAATTATGTGTTGTCCAAAGGGCATATTGTTGGCGAAGGTCCCGGCGATAAGCTGATGGCTGATGAGTTCCTGCGCAAGGTATATTTAGGATTATAAGCTTTTATCCGGTATACCTGCTGTAAATGCATCATACGTCCGGACTGTTGACCAGCAGTCCGGACGTAGATAATTTTTGCCTTTACACAAGGAGGGAGACTAAAGATGGATTTCAAATTCAACAAGGAAGAGCAGAAACTATGGGATTGGGTGGACGGTTATTTACAACAGGAGTTGCCTGACGGTTGGGTAGACGATCAAATTCAATGGCCAGGAGGCTATGGAGCAGTTGTTGAATTCGAGGAGAAGAATTCATTCCGTCTGGAATTTACCAAGAAGATGTATAAAAAAGGCCTGCTGTCGGCGCCTACCGAGTATGGCGGTATAGGCAGTAATGCTATGATGCAGGCCATTATGTATGAACGGCTGAGCTATTACCGGGCTCCGACCGGCGGCACCGCAAATGTAATTTCGGCTCCTACCATACTTAAATTCGGCAGTGAAGAGTTGAAGAGAGAGTGGATTCCCAGGATCATCAATGAAGGTTTGATTTTCTGGCTGGGGTACAGCGAACCTAACTCGGGTTCGGATCTGGCTTCCATGCAAAATAAGGCGGTAGATGACGGCGATGACCTGATCGTGAACGGGCAGAAAATATGGAGCAGCGGAGCACATGTTTCTGACTACGGCTGGATGGTGGCCCGCACCGATATGAGCGTTCCCGCCCATAAAGGAACAACGCTTTTTATCATGGACAACCGTTCCCCCGGCATCACGATAAGGCCGCTGATTAACATCGTCGGCTATCATTCTTTCAATGAAGTTTTCCTGGATAATGTCCGCGTTCCCAAGAAGAATATTGTCGGGCAGATGAATATGGGGTTCTATTACTTGATGGCTGCACTGGATTTCGAGCGGCTGGCCATATCTATGGGGGGCTTCCGCAGGCAGATTGAAGACCTGGTTAAATATGCCCGTGAAAATAAACGTAACGGCAGACCTGTGGGGGAAGAACCGATCGTCAGACAGAAACTTGCCGAGCTTGCCATCGAGGTGGAGCTGGCTTACATGTTCTTCTTTAAAACGGCGTGGATGATGGACAACGGCCAGTTCCCCAATGTAGAGGCTTCGGTGTTGAAGCTGGTCTCAACTACTTTGAGCCGCAAGATCGCCAATGTCGGCATGGAGATAATGGGCCAGTACGGACAGCTCTGGAGGGGTTCAAAGCATGCTCAGATGAAAGGCAGGGTCGGCATCGGCTACCTGGATTCCATTTCGGCGGTGGTGGGCGCGGGGACATCGGAAATTCAACGCAATATAATTGCCCAACGCGGGTTGGGTTTACCGCGGAGATGATGAGCCTGCCGCCGGACGCTAATCGACATTAACCTTGAATTGAAATCAAGGATTAAATAAAGGGAGAGACTAAATGAGGACAAAAAAACAATATATTGAAGACCTGAGGAAAAAGAAGCGCAATATCTATTTCGACGGGAACCTGATTGACAGGGATGATGAGCAATTATTACCCAGCATCGATGTTATGGGTATTACTTTTGACCTGGTCAAAGATCCCAAATACACAGACCTGCTGACGGCGAAGAGCCACCTTACGGGAGAAACGATCAACCGTTTCAACCATATTTGTCATAGCACAGATGACCTGCATAAGAAACAGGACATGACGCGGGCACTCTGCCAGCTGGTCTGGGGATGCATAATGCGCTGCATGGGCATTGATGCCTCCAATGCCCTTTACAACGTATCTTATGAAGCTGATAAAGCAAATAATGGGGCTACTGAGTACCATAAGAACTTCAAGAAATGGCTGGAGCGTTTCCAGAAAGAAGACCTGGTGGGATGCTGTGCGCAGACCGACGTCAAGGGCGACAGGATGAAGCGTCCCAGCCAGCAGCTTGATCCTGATTTGTATCTGCATGTAACCGAGCGTAAGAGCGATGGCATTGTTGTCAACGGTTGCAAGGTCCACAATTCGCTGGCATCCATAGCCGATGAAATACTGGTTTTACCCACGCGGTCGTTGTTGCCGGAGGAAAAAGACTGGGCGGTGGGTTTTGCTGTTCCGGCTGATTATGACGGGGTAAAACAGGTAGTAACCGCGCATAACCTGCGTGAGCGCAAGGTGTTTAAGAAAGGCTTTGCACAGGGCAACTCCGACTCATATACCATATTTGAAAACTGTTTTATTCCCTGGGAGAGGGTGTTTCTTTGTGGTGAGACATCTCACGGGTCGGTTGCGGCGTTGCTGTTTGCGCTATTTCACCGTCACAGTTATTCCGGCTGTAAACCGGCCTTGAACGAGCTGCTACTGGGCACGGTTGCCCTGGCGGCTGAATATAACGGCATTGCTAAGGCTTCGCATGTCCGGGATCGATATGCAGAAATAATCCGGACTACTGAACTCGGATACGCAGCAGGTTTTACCGGCTCCGCCCTGGGAAAGCCTGAAGTATATATGCCTGGTAAGGGTTTTATACCTTATGGACCGGGCAGTTATATTCCCCATTCTATTTATTGTAATGTCGGCAGGTGCCTGACCGGAGAGGCTGTTTATCATGAATATGAGATACTTTGTGAGATATCGGGCGGCATTCCGGCAACCTTCCCGCACGAGGCCGACTTCCTCAATCCTGATACCTCTGATTTGCTCAAGAAATATACGATGCGCAACCCCAATATCAAAATCGATGATGCTATAAAGCTCTGGATGCACATTGGTGATGTTTTATGTTCGGCTACCGGCGGTATTACCATGATGGCTAATTATCATGGAGGAGGCTCCCCTATTATGGAGAGCATTGCTATAACCTCTCAATATGATATCGAGGCCTGTAAAGCCATGGTGAAAAAGATCGCAGGCATTGAAGGCTGAAGTATAGATAGTGTTCTTGACAAAAGAGGGTGCAATGCGTAAGTTATTGTTAATAATATTCCCGTTGGGGAATATATGCTTTTGCAGGTGAGTAAAATATGGCAACTTTAAAGTACACTCTACTGGGGTTTTTGAGTTATTCCCCCATGACCGGGTATGAAATTTCTAAAAAATTTTTCAAATTCGTTCGTCCGGCCATGAGCCAGATCTACCGTAATCTTAATACCCTGGCGGACGAAGGTCTAGTCACATCCGAGAGGATCGAGCAGGAAAAACTGCCGTCCCGCAATAAGTTCGAAATAACTGAAAAGGGGCGTGAAGCATTGCACCGGTGGATGAAAGAGCCTCCAGTACATAATGGTGAACGGGAGCCGATCATGTTAAAGCTATGGTTCGGCAGCCGGGTAGGAAAAGATGAGCTGATATCCAGCCTGGATATCTATTCAGGAGGAGTGCAGGAGGAATTGAAATTCAGGAAGACGGTGGCTAGGTCGGCCATTAAAAAAGGTTTGCAGGACTTTGCCAGCCCGCTGGACAGGCTATACTGGAACCTTGCCAACGACTATGCTATCTGGCGGCTTGAGTCTTTCCTGGAGTGGAAGAAGAATGCTATAAAATTGATCGAAGGTTTCCATGAGGAACCGGAAAAATGACCGTAAGGTCGTTTGTTCAACTGCTTTTAAGGATGTAATCTGATAATAGCCTGACAGATTTATTATGTACATAGCGATGGAGAAACTATGCCGGTTGTTTTTCAGAGGTATTTACTAATTAATAAGGAGGTCTAATATGCTTGACCGTGTTGCCATAGTAGCTGCGGCGCAAACCAAGTATGAAGCTACGAAATTGAACAAGCACCTCAGTCAACTTGTGCTGGAGGTATCTGATGCTGTAGCCGATGAAGTGGGTGTCTCACTGGTTAAGGATGTTGATGCTGTGGTGAGCAATTCGCATGACCACTGGGACGGCAGGACTATTTCGTCCTGTCCTATACCTGAAGTTACAGGAGCTCACCTGAAGGACGAGACGAAGGTGGCTGATGACGGCGCTTATGCCGTTATGTATGGTGCAATGAAAATAATGTCAGGTCATCACAAGCTGATACTGGTAGTAAGCCATTGCTGCGAATCGATGACTGATGAGTCCATGATAGAAAATTACTCGGTAGACCATATCTTTCATCGTGAGATAGGATTGGATTATACCATCTGCGGAGCCATGCAAGCCCGGCGTTACATGGAGAAGTATAAAATCGGGCGCGAGCAGCTGGCCAGGGTGGTGGCCAAGAATAAAGGAAATGGATTGAACAATCCGTATACATATGACGGAGCCAAGCTCACGATGTCGCAGGTGATGAAGTCCGATATGCTGGCTGAACCCTTGAGTAAACTGGATAAAAAGCCGGCGGCTGACGGCGCCTGCG
The DNA here is from genome assembly GCA_016927965.1 of Dehalococcoidia bacterium. The sequence goes on along the minus strand of JAFGLP010000148.1, from coordinate 11,315 downwards.
CAGTGCTGCTGGCCAGTGAGGATATGGCTAAAAAATTATGCAAGAACCCGGTGTGGATAACCGGCATGAGCAACTGCTATGACTCACACTATCCGGGTGATCGTGACCTGGCTAATTATGATTCCTTGGTCAAAGCAACCAAGGAAGCCTATAAGATGGCTAAAATACATGACCCGCGCAAGCAGATCGACTTTGTCGAGCTGTCCGAGTATTTTTCATACCAGGAATTGATGTGGACCGAAGGGTTGGGGCTATGTGGACGGGGAGAAGGCGGTCAACTGGTAGAAAGCGGCGCCACAGGCATGAAAGGAGCAATTCCTGTCAATGCATCGGGTGGACTGCTCTCCGGAGTTCCGGTGACGGTCGCCGGTTCGTCGAGGGTCGCCGAAGCGACCTGGCAACTGCAAGGCAAAGCGGGTAAGAGGCAGTTGTCCGGCGTTAAACGGGCGGTTGCCCACGGTTGTGGCGGGCTGTGCGGACAGATGCACTGTGTACTCGTATTAGAAAAAGGAGGGAAATAAAATGTCACAGCGGGTAGCAATAGTCGGCGTCGGGATGACCCGTCATACCTCGAGAAGGCCCGATGTAAATGACGGTGAGTTAATTAATGAAGCTGTCAGGTCTGCGCTGGCCGATGCGCAACTGACACTGAAAGATATCGACAGCGTGGTAATCGGCAATATGGACTTTTTTGAGGGCCATTATCTAAGTGACTGCATGCTGACGGACTACACCGGGTCACGTCTGAAGAAAGGCAATAAAATGAATACCGGTGGAACGGTGGGCACAATCGAAGTTGTGTCCGGGTTTTATAACGTGGCCTCCGGGATCAGCGATACCTGCCTGGTGATCGGGTGGGAAAAGCATGATGAGACTGCTGTAACGCCCTGTATCTCCACCATGGGTGAAGCTTCGGTCGACCGTCCATTCGTGGTAGGCGCATTGACAGGTTTGGCAATTGAAGGCATCGAGTATATGCACAGGACGGGCTGTACTCTTGAGCATGCTGCAATGGCACGTGCACAGTCATCGCAGAATGCAGCCCGGAATCCTAATGCGCACCTGAGAGATAAATATACGCCTGAAGAGGTGATGAGCGCCCGGATGGTTCAATATCCGTTGAACCTGCTGATGGTGTGTCCTACCAGCGTGGGAGCTTGTTGCACGATACTTGCCGGTGAGAAAAAAGCCAAGAAGATCAGCCGCAAGCCGGTGTGGATAACTGACCATATTACGGCGCACCCGGAATACACCGGCAACCATTACCAGGGCCAGTTCGATCTGCCCGGCTATCCCAGATATACATCGATGATGATTGCTGGTAGTGAGTTGTTCAAGCGCAATCATATTACGAAGCCGCTTAAGGAATTCCAGGTCTTCGAGATGTATGATCCCTGTGCTTTTGTACAGATGTCGTGGCTGGAAGATTTTGGTGTCTGCGGTCATGCTGAAGGATGGAAAATGATGGAAAAAGGTATGACGGCGATGGATGGCGCCTTTCCGGTCAACCCGTCCGGCGGTGTGTTGTGTACCAATGCAATCGGGGATTCGGGTATCGTGCGTGTTGCGGAGGCGGCGCTCCAGGTAAGGGGCGATGCCGGGGAACACCAGGTCACGCGGGATGTGAAGACAGCGCTGGCCAGCGGCTTCGGCGGTGCTTTCTGGACGGATCTAATGATACTGAAACGGGATCTTGACTGATTGGAGGAAAGAAATGAAAAGTAAAAATGTACCGGAATTTATAATTCGAGATATATATCTGAAAATTCCCTATAAGTGGGCGACAGGAGACTACACTGGTGAATTTCTGACCCAGATCAAAGAGTCGGGGCAGATCCTGGGAAACCGCTGTCCCTCCTGCGGAAGGTGGAGCTGCCCGCCCAGGCCGATCTGCGGTGTTTGCCATATAAAAACAGAGCCCCGGGAGAAATGGAAGGCCCTCGGACCCAAGGGTACCGTTTTGGGATTTTGTGTAACCGAGCAGTCTTTCATGGTGCCCAATACAGGAGAAATGCTGGAAGTGCCCTACAGCATCGCAATTATACTGCTGGACGGCGCCCCGGTTACTTTACAGCACAGGCTGGCTGAGTCTAACCCTGAGAAAATAAAACCGGGCATGAGGGTCGAAGCTGTCTTTAAACCCAAGGCGGAACGGAATGGCGATATTTTTGATATTGTCCACTTCAAGACGATCTCATAACGAATACGAGAGGTACTATAAGACGATGTCAGATTTTAAATTAAAAAATCCGGTTGTCACCAATGGCTATATTCAGGCGCCGTATAAATATTCTATGGGCGTGCTGGCCAGCGAGTTCTTTGTTAAGCTGCGTGATTCCAAGCAAATCACTGCTGCTAAATGTCCCGCTTGTGGCAGTATTACAGTTCCTCCGCGGTCGGCCTGTCCCAAATGCTTTGCCAAGATTACCGACCTGGTTGAATTGAGCGGAAAAGGCACACTGGTAACGTATACTGTTGTGCATTATGCTTCTTCGGTACAGGCTGCTGAACCGCCCTATGCTGTGGGCGTAATCAAGCTGGAAGGGGCTGATAAAGCCATCACACACCTGCTGGGTGAAGTTGATTTCAAAAAGCTGAAGAAAGGGATGAAGCTGAAGCCTGTATTCAAAAACAAGAGGTCCGGCTGCATGCTGGATATAGAGTATTTCAAGCCTGCCGGGAAATAAAGGATAGCGCGGCTAATTATAATTGCGGCGTATCGTTATAACGGTTAAAAAAACACCTCTACCCTGCTTAAAGGGTAGAGGTGTTTTTTTCTCTGCCGGGTCGATCTCAATCGGGTAAATATGCAATTTGTTGTGTACCAGATGCTATACGTGCAGGTGGATGCTATGAATGAGATGACACAAAATACAAAATTGGCAGATAAAATAATTTAATAAATAAAATAATATAATTGTATTTGTCAACAGTATCCGGGTGAGATATACTAACACACATGCCGAAAGCGAAAATGTTCAACAGAAGTGAAGAAGCTCTAACGGAAATTTACTCTAAAGTGCCTTCCGATGAAATACGCAGCACAATAGCCGCCTGGTCTCAGGCCTACCGGGTATACGATAAATGTGTCGAGCTGACATTATCCCGGCTGCAATTAACCAGCAACCAGTGGTTAATGCTGGCAACCTTATTTGCATCGTCGAAACCGGTCAATGCAATGCAGCTTGCCAAGGTCTTGCCGATCGAAGCTCCCATGGTAACGCAATTGCTCAACCAGTTGGAGAAGCGCGATTTAATCGTGAGGAAAAGGTCGCAGAAAGACAAGCGTTTTGTTGACTTATATTTGACTGAACGGGGATATGACCTGTTAAAGGAAGCGGTCCCTGCGATAAGTGAAATCTGGCAAAATGCTGTTGGGCCGTTGTTGACGGAAGACCTGAAAAAGTTAAGTAACATATCCACGCAGATCCGGAACAATATGCTGCAGTTTGTGGGCTTGAATTCAACCAGGGCGGACTGGTCATTAAAATTCCTGGCTACGCTGATGTCTCAGCATAACATTAATAGCGATTTCTGGCAGCTATAAGAGGACAGGACCTCAATTCCTCATATTCAAACGTGTGCCTGTATTGACAGCTGATAATAGTTTAATATATAATTCAACAATTAAACTAATATATACATTAATTGCTGTATTAGTCAGGTTGGATTGTTGTGTTCTACCTTAAAATTATACTTTTCTAAAGCTACTATAATTCAAAGCATAGTCGAATTTGCGGTCGGAATATGCGGCATTAAATATTAAAAAAGGAGTTCTGTATGATTCGTACTGTAGATCAATACCTGGAAAGCCTGCGTGACGGCAGGAACATCTATATTTTAGGTGAAAAGGTGCGTGATGTAACCAGCCATCCTTCTTTAAGGAACCAGGTTATAAGCGCAGCCATGGATTATTGGCTGCCCAATGATCCCAAATTCCGTCCTTTATTTGTTACAAAGAATGACGAAGGTGAGGATGTGCATTTTCTGTTCACTTCACCTAAGAGCACCGATGACCTGGTCAGGAGACGGGAAATCTTTGTAACAGCTTCAAGGGCCGGCGGCGGGATTATATTGCATTGCATGGGCGCTGACGCCCTAGCCTCCTGTGCGATTGCGTCAGAGAAGATTGATAAAGCGCTCGGTACCGAATACAAGGCGCATGTTGAAGCTTACCGCAAGTACCTGCAGAAAAATGACCTGGGACTGACCGGTGCGGTGACGGATGTAAAAGGCGACCGCAGCCTGCGGCCCTCCAAGCAGGTCCAGCATAAAGATTTTTACGTCAGGGTTGTAGAGCGCAGGAATGACGGTATAGTGGTGAGTGGGGCTAAAATGAATATCAGCGCCACCCCGGGGGCCAACGAAGCCATTGTGCTGCCCTGCCGGGCCCACAGCAACCCGGATGATAAGGATTATGCGGTGGCTTTTGCTACACCGCTTAACGCCAAAGGTATAACCTTGCTGGCTTGTGAGCCTATACGCGGCGGCTATGGGGACGAGTCTGCATTTGACTACCCGGTAAGCGGCGGCGGTACCCAGCCCCAGCCTACAGAATGCATCATCATGTTTGAGAACGTCTTTGTGCCATGGGAACGTGTATTCATGTGCCAGGAATATGAGTTTTCCAAGGAATTCACCTATGCTTTTGCCGTATTCCACAGGCTATTCGGTTGTTCGCGCATGGTAGCCGAACTGGAGATGATCGTCGGTGCAGCCAAAGTCATGGCGGAATATAATGGACTGGACAAGTACGAGCACATTCATGACAAGCTGGCCTGGCTGGCCCAGTTCGCAGAGGCGGTTAATATGATGGGCCTGGGCGCCTGCATCTATGGAGAAAAAATGGCCAAATCCGACCTTTATCAGCCCAATATAGTCTATGCAAATATCGCCAAATTTATGTTTGCTACCCAGCTTCATGAAGCGCACAAAACCATCCAGGACATTTGCGGCGGCGTTATAGCAACGCCTCCCACTTATCTGGACTGGAACAATCCAGAGCTGAGACCTTTATTGGAGAAATACCTGGGTGGATCGGCTAGTGTTCCTACCGAGCATCGTGTACGCATGGCAAGGGTTGTACATGATTTCACTGGCTCATATCATCAGATAGCCAATCTGCATGGAGAAGGCTCACCTGCGGCCCAGCGGAAATTCCTCTACAACAGTGCCCAATGGGACAGGTACAAGGCGGCAGCATTGCGTATAGCAGGTATCCCGGGCTGGCAGCAAGATGTCACTTATGGCGAATTGCCTGACTTTCCTAATTGTATGAAGTCCAAGATGCCGCCTGTTGATACCAATTACAGGCTGTAATATTGGCTAAACGTCTTTTGAGACACTGGCAACAATCTGGTCAAGGAGATATTTAAAATATGAGTTCTGAATTACTGGGCAATTACCAGGACAGCGACGATGCTTTGCATGTATTCGACAACGATAAATACTTCGAGTGGTGGTATTTTGATGCTGCTTTCGATAATGGTTATTCGTGTGTATGCGTTTGCTACTGGATGAGCCCTTATACCGAACCGCATCGCCCGGTAATACATATGAATATCTATACCCCGGAAGATAAAATGCTGCTGGGCTTTGCGGCCCTGGAGCCAAAAGATTGTTCCAGTGATCTCAAAAGATGTAATTTCAACATGGCAGGCAATTCCGTATATCAGGAAGACGACAAGTATAACATGTCAATGCATGTGCATAAGATAGGTGCAGACCTGTGTTTTAAAAAAAGGATACCCGGATGGAAACAGCACGGTAATGGCCTGCTATATGACGAAGATGGTAAAAAACAGGGGTGGATAATTGCGGCACCGCGCTCGGATGTCGAGGGCACATTGATGATAAAAGGTGAAATCGTGCCAGTTAAAGGCCAGGGATATCATGATAAGAATTTCGGCAACTGTGAATTTCAAGATTGTTTTAGACAATGGTATTGGGGCAGGCTCTATGATGACCGGTTTACCTTGATTTACTATTGGCTGTTTCCTGTTGATGAAAGCAAACCGGTTATTGCGCGACTAATGCTGGCACTTGATGATAAGCCCATACTGGTTTCAGAAAAATATGAGCTCTCGGTTGAGAAACAGGAGAAGTGCAGTGATACCGGCAGGGATGTACCCCGCAAAATTGCCTTACAAGGTAAAAATGATAGCGGTGTAAGTTTCCGCTGTGACCTGGATATTTCAATTGCTGAGCTGGTTAAGTTGCCCAAGTTATCTGAATTTGATCAATATTACTGGCGGTCACTGGGGCAACATACTATTGAGGTTGACGACAACTGTAAGCGCATCGTAAGTTCAGGCAAAGCTGTGTCGGAATATTTTATTGTCAGATAGCAGGCTATTGTTGCTGATGCCAAGAGAGACGTGACATCTGTGGGCAAACCGTTGAAATATGCGGGCTGGTTCCGAATAGGCCAGGCTGCAAAAAATAGAATTATGGCGACGTGTTTTTCACGGCTGTAGCTATAAAAATAAGCTGATTCTGTCAGTCAGGCGTAGAAAAAATAGCATACATAATGGGTCTTCAATTTAATTGAAAATCACGGTAGATATATTGTGATATAATTTGAAAATTCATAAAAATAAACGTAATTATCCCATTGGGATAAGTATTAGTTATATGTCGTTCTTGCGTCTATGACATTCTAAGCACAACACCTGACAATTTTCAGCGATAGTCTTGCCACTTTTACTCCACGGCTTTATATGGTCTGCTTCCATTTCATTTATCTCAAAATGTTTCTTACATTTAGGGTAAATACCCTTTTGCCTTTCATAAGCCGTACGTTTCTGGCTTTCAGTAAACGCTCTTATGTTTAAATACTTTTCATTACGAGTCAGAATAAAAGGATAGATACCTGATCTTTTAGTTATATCATCATCCATCATAAGTATTTGTATTTCTTGTTCTAATTTGACAGTATCAAACAGCTTGTCTTTATACTTGTTATATAAGTTGCCCCAATCAATGCCCTTAATTTCTTTGCGATATGTAATGAATGTGAGGTTCACCCAATCAACAACATTCTTAAAATATGTCCACAATTCATTTGCGTTCGGGTCTTGCTGATGAGCAGTATATCATCCCCCTCTACTGATGAACCCTCCAGACTTACATCTTCACTAAGCATGGAGCGAATCTGCTTAAACATACGCCATGCTGTTTTATAAGTTACGCCAGTTTCACGCTGTAGCTGTTTAGCAGAAATACCACAGCGAGTATTAGCCATCAAGAATATAGCATGAAACCAAGTAGTCAGCGGAGTAGCAGATTTTTCAAGGATAGTACCTTTCATCGGATAAACATGGTTGCCACAAATATCACAGGCATAAGCCTTACGATTGCTTACGTGATGATGCTTTACTATCTTTTGGCACTTTTCACAGAATATACCATCAGGCCATCTTGAGTTTTTCAACCACTCAAGGCAGGCTTCCTCATTCGGAAAGTCCTTTTCATACTGTTTTTTGGTATACTGTGCTTGTTTCATTTTAGTATCTCCTATTTAACTAATTATAGTATATCACAGAAGATACTTGTTGTCAAGGGATAATTACGAAAATAAATTCCATAAGATCAGGAGGACCAGTGATGACAAAGAAATTAATAGACAGGGTTGCCTTGGTAACCGGCGGTGGTACCGGCATAGGCGAATCGATTTGTAAGATATTTGCAGCGGAAGGGGCCTGGGTGGTTGTAACTGATGTCAATAAACAGACTGCTGAAAAAGTAGCTCAGGACATCAACAGCAGCGGAGGTATGGCACGAGCCTACGAGATGGATGTTACCTGTGGAGACAATGTCAGGGCTGTGGTAAGCGATATATTTAACACATGGAAGAAGATCGACATCCTGGTAAACAACGCAGGCGGCGGTACCGAGGAGGAATTGTTCCTGAATACTAATGAGAGCATGTGGGACAAATGCATAGCGCTGAATTTGAAGGGGACCCTGCTGCCCACGCATGCCGTTCTTCCCTCAATGATTGAACGGCGATACGGTAAGATAATAAATATATCTTCACTGGCCGGCAAGATGGGCCAGGGGGGATATGGTCTGATCTATTCCGCCTGTAAGGCAGGAGTGGATGTTTTCGCCAAGGCGCTGGCCAGGGATGTGGCGCGCTATAACATCAATGTTAACTCGATCTGTCCGGGCACTATCGATACTCAGTTGCTTTATAGTGTCCCTGGATTGCTGGAAGCAATGTCGAAAAGGACTCCGATGAAAAGGGTCGGGAAACCTGAAGATATAGCTTGTGCCGCCCTCTTTTTAGCCTCGGACGACGCTAACTACATAACGGGGCACTCTATGCCGGTGGACGGCGGAGTATCGATGATTTAATTGCAGGCTAGGCGGTTTGGAATCAACACTTTGAGCTTAGGTATGCTAGCTAATCGATGTCGTATGATATGCAATTCCCTGTTATTATCCTGCTAAGTTTCTCTTAAAATCTTTATTATGCCTGTTGACAAAGCCAATAGGGAGTTATTATATTTTGGTATTCCTTATAGGTAATATAAGCCATAGTCACACATATTTTTAGTGACAATGGCTCACAGTATATTCCATGGCCTTACTTAAACTACATCCTGCCTGCCTGCGTGGATGCGGATATTTTATAGACGCAATTTAATAGTACTGTTCAATTCAAGGTATTTAGGTTTCACTCGATGCTTGTCCGGAGACTGAAATACAAAATACCGAGGAGGTGTTGTTTTAAATTAAACGTCAAGATGACAAGGAAATACATTTAATAGCAGAAAGGAGGATTCATGAAAAAGGCTAGTCTAAGTCTGGGTTTAATTCTATCGGTTGTACTGTAGCAGCCATTTTTGCGGGCTGTACGGAGGCGCCCAAAGCAACGTAAGCACCTGAGAAGGCAGCGGACGTTACTATCAGGGTTGCAGTGCTCGCCGATGCAAACGGCCCTTATGCGGTCACGGTAGGTCCGCAGCTCAATGCCATGAAGGATTTCGGCAAATGGGCAAATGAAACGAACTACATTCCCGGTGTTAAGCTGGATGTGAAAGCTTATGACCACGGGTTGAAAATGGAACAGTGCGTGGCTCTTTATAAAGAAGCTGTAACATTAAGCCCTGCACCTGTTATGACCAATGGAGGGTTGTGGAGCTCGGCTGCCGCCACCTTGGCGGATTTGCCAAGCAGAACAAGATCCCCATCATGGATACTACACCGTTGAAGGAAGTAGTTATTCCTCCCGGATGGGTTTTTGGTTATCAGCCGGCCTATGAGGGGCAGGTTGGCGCTTACATTGACTGGATTGTTGCCAACTGGAAAGCCGACAGCGATATCCCCTGAAACAAGAAACATTATGAGAGCAGGAAACCTTGCCTTGCGCTGATGTCATGGGATAGCACGATCGGGCGGAACAACGATAGCAATGAGGTCAAGTGATATACTGCTGCCAGAGGGGTAGAGTATGTAGGCACTGAATATGTTCCCATGACGGTGGGTGATGTAACGCCGCAGCTCACCAGGCTGAAGGACAAAGTCGATTTTATGTATATCGGCATGTTCGGGTCGGCCTGGCAGGCAGTGCTCAAGAAGACTGACGAGATGGGCATGCGTGACCAGTTCATGGATGTGGGCCCGTCTTATTTCTCTCCCATCAAGATCGCCAAGTTCACCCCTGAGCTTGCCAATAACAATGGCGCCGTGCAGATCTTTGTCCCTGGCTATGACGATCTGCCTAAATTCATCCAGGAAGGGCATGACTCCCACGGGTATCCGCGTGATTTCATGTCGTATGCCGCTGGCTATACTATGGGTGACCTGATGGCAGAAGCCATAAGGCATACGGTCAATAAGGTTGGTGCCGACAAGGTGACCGGCCCGGCCATATACGAAGCCATATGCGCAGGCGCCATCAAGAATTTCAAGCCGCTGTCCTTGAGAGTGCCAGTGACCTTCTCGAACAATGAGAAGCTCGTTAAGATGGACGGCGCCAACGCAGTCATTGTCAGCGTCATCCAGGGCTGGGACGCCAGTAAAGGCCCGGCTGAGAAATACTATATTAGCCAGGAGCTTGATGTACCGGCTTTGCTGCCCGGCGGTGCCGATGTCCCGGCTGGCTGCAAATAAGCTGATTAGCTAGCAAATTATGCATATCAGGAGGGGGCTCATAGCCCCCTCTTTACTTGTAAATATCTAATAGTCTATTCGCTTACTCGACGGATCACCGCGTTTATGTATCCCGCTATTTCTATAGATTTAAACTTATTTATATAATTATTTAGTGATATAAAATATAAAAAAGGTTGATAGTAATGCCGGACCTGAGACCAGCAAGTGATTAGACTATTTATAAAAGTCGCTATATACTAGTATTTGTTGTGATGCTGATGAAACGGTCGATGCCGAAAAAGCAGGTGATTCTTTATCGGGAATTGCAGAAATCCAAATTCTCCTCATGCACTTCTTAAAATTCTTCATAGTGCCCTTTTAGAATAAATGTATTGGGGGGCCTATTACAATAAATATTGAAAGTTAATACAGGGAGGTGAAACCGTAATATCATTTACATAGCAGTTAATCAGCATAATCCGTAATAAAAAGGAGGCAGAATGAGAAAAGTTAGTTTCAGTCTAGGGTTGTTCCTAACAGTGGTAATGGTCGTGACAATCTTCGCTGGATGCGCAGCCGCTCCGGAACAAGCAGCGGCCCCGGAAAAGGCGAAGGAGAAGGTCACGTTCCGGATGATCGATCTGGGCGATGCCAGCGGCGCTTATGCGGTAACCATCGGCCCGCAGCTTGACGGCGCCAAGGATTACTGCATATGGGCCAATGAGAACGATTATTTGCCGGGGGCCATACTCGATATCAGGTCTTATGACCATGGCCTGAAGTTGGAATCGGCCGTGGCGCTCTACAAAGAGGCGGTCAACTCAACCCCAACACCCGTAATAACCAACGGCGGTCTCTGGAGTACGGCAGCCCCTACGCTGCACGGTCTGGCCAAGCAGAACAAGATCCCCATCATTGATGCTACCGCATTAAGGGAAGTCGTCATACCACCCGGCTGGTTCTGGGGATATCAGCCGAGCTACGAGGGACAGGTTGGTGCCTATGTCAACTGGATACTGGACAACTGGAAAGCCGACAGCAAAATCCCTTGGATCCAGAAGCACTATGAGAACAGGAAGCCGAGGCTGGCACTGGTATCCTGGGACATCGCCCTGGGCCGTGCCAATGAATCGGCGGAAGCCAAGTGCTATGCCGAAGCCAAAGGCGTGGAATGGGTCGGTGCTGAATACGTTCCCCTGACGGTGGGCGACTGC
>JAFGLP010000006.1 GCA_016927965.1 Dehalococcoidia bacterium | reverse complement strand
TCAACCTCGGGTATGAAGGCATCTTCTTCTATCCCCATCATTCCCATTGTCGTTGTGCAGGCAATAAACTTCACCCCAAGGTCTTTGGCTATCCTCATCAGTTCTTCGACCTGGGGAAAATTAATTTCCCTCATCAACCCCTGCATCATCGATTTCCCCATACCCATCATATGAAATTTTGATAGCGGCAATCTCTTTGCGCCTCCGCGGTTCATAAAATTCAGCATCTTTCGCATGATGCCCTTACTTTTAATGCTCCCCTCATTTTTCTTGACAACATTCAGACCCCAGAAAGTGAAGAATATGCTGACATTCATGCCGGCAGCGGCCCCGCCAATGGCAATATTGAAAGCTGCCAGCGCCTTATCCATCTCCCCTGAAAAGAGCACCAGGGTCATCTTGTTATTCTCAGCCATAGCCGACCAACCTCCTACGCCAATGGTTTGCCGCAGCTTTTACACACGGTAATCTTTTCTTCCAGTATTATTGCGCCGCAATGACTGCAACGGCCAAAGCTCCTTTTGCATACCTCACAGAAAGGCGATTCCGCTACCAGCAACTCGGCATCACAATAGGGACACACACAGCGGCAGATTAATGGTTTCTTTTCACTCTTACGTTTCGCAGGCATGCTCATCCTCCTCTGATTCTTCCTGATCAGTCAAACCTGGAACATCGATCTTGTTCTTAATGTAATAATCTTTGATTGCTTTCCTTAATGCCTGTGCCCCCAGGTTGGAACAGTGGAACTTATTCTTGGGAAGACCTTCCAGTTCTTTAGCGACCATGCTGGGAGTAACCTGTAACGCATCTTCCAAACTCTTGCCCTTGGCCATGTCGCTGACCATACTTGACACGGCGATGGCCGCCCCACAGCCAAACGTTTTGTACTTAACATCTTCCAGTTTATTGTCTTTAACCTTTATGTAAAATGTCATCATGTCACCGCAAACCGGGTTACCGATCTCCCCTATACCATCCGCATCCTGAATCTCCCCCACATTATGAGGATTCATAAAATGCTGCATCACTTTTTCGCTGTAAACAGGCATAATTATCACCCCTTCTGTTCTTTTAGAAACTTTGAATATAGCGGAGACATCTGCCGCAAACGTTCGACCACCTGAGGCAGTATTCCCACCACGTAATCTATATCATCTTCTGTCGTATCCAAACCAATTGTGAAAAGCGTTGACCCCTGTGAAAGCTCGTGCGATAATCCCATAGCTAAAAGTACATGAGAAGCTTTCAAGGCACGCGATGTACAGGCTGAACCGCTGGCTGCCGCTATACCATGGCTGTCCAAGAGCATCAATATGCTCTCGCCTTCAATAAACTGCAGGCAGAAACTGGCGTAACCGGGCAGCCGCCGTACTGGATGCCCGGTAAGTATAGAATGCACAATCTTTCCCAGCACTCCCTCAATAAGCATATCCCGCAATCGTGAAAAACGCTGGACCTTTTCGGGTAGATTGTTCATTGCAATCTCGGCTGCTTTGCCCAGGCCTACAATTGCAGGCACATCTTCAGTTCCCGGTCTTCTGCCGTTTTCCTGGACACCTCCATCCATCAGGGGTAAAATCCTTGTCCCACGCTTCAACCACAAAGCTGCACCGCCGCGAGGCCCGTTGAACTGGCCGCCTGCCAGGCTTAGCGCGTTTACACCCATCTCTTTCACATTCACGGGTATATTCCCTGTACTGGCCACGGCATCCGTATGAAAAACAGGCCCATCCTTCGGCAGTTTACCAGCGATTGCGGCAACCGGCTGGATTGTGCCTACTTCCCCATTAGCATGCATGATGGAAACAAGGATGGTATCCGGCCTTATATTGCTTAGAACTTGATCCGGATCAACCATTCCATAGCCATCCACGGGAACTATGGTGATTTCGAACCCTTCCTTTTCCAGGGTCCGCGCTACATTCATTACTGAGAAGTGCTCAACACTTGAAATAACGACATGCTTGCCTTTATCTGAACGGGCACGGGCCAATCCGCGTACGGCCAGGTTATTGGACTCTGTACCGCATGAAGTGAATATTATTTCCTCAGCACTTCCGCCAATTAACGCAGCCACTTTCTCCCGGGCATTTTCGACCGCTTCCCTGGCGCCGTCCCCCCATGAATGCAGCGACTGGGGATTGCCGAAAACTTCTCCAATAAAAGGCAGCATTGCCTCGCGAACTTCGGGCAGCAGAGGTGCCGCTGCGACATTATCCAAATAAACTTTTCTCATCTTTCACCACTGCTAAAATGATAAATAATTGTCCTGTCCAGATAAGTAACATAAATCACATTGATAACCAGAAAGCACCCTGTACTTCTAATAAAATCAAATACCAAGCATTTTGTCCACTGCCGTCTTGGCCCTTTTGCAGATATCTGCCGGGACCCTCACCTTCGGTTTCATGTCTTCCAAAGCCCACAAGACCTTCTCCAGCGTGATTTTCTTCATATTTGTACAAACCGCTTTTTCAGATACAGGTATAAAAGTCTTTCCCGGGTTTTCCTTTCTCATCCTGTACATAATGCCAATTTCGGTACCGATTATAATCTCAGTCGCAGTACTCTCCCTGGCAAACCTGAGCATGCCGCCTGTACTGAGAACCTGGTCCGCTATAGCAGTGGTCTCCGGGCGGCATTCAGGATGCACAAGCACCACGGCCCCGGGATATCTTTGCTTCTGTTTCAATATATCTTCAGGCTGGATTCTTGCATGTGTCGGGCAGTAGCCCGGCCACAGCATCATTGGCCTGTTGAGCTTTGCCGACACATAATGCCCCAAATACTGGTCAGGCACAAATAGTATCTCCCCCTCCCCGATACTTTTCACCACTTCCACTGCATTTGCCGAAGTACAGCATATGTCAGATTCCGCCTTGACCGCCGCAGAGGAATTAACATAGCAAACCACGCGCGCATCCGGCATGGCCTGTTTTTTCTTTATGAGCTCTTCAGCAGTTATCATATCTGCCATCGGGCAGCCTGATTCAGCATCCGGCAGTAGCACAACCTTATCGGGCGATAAAATCGCGGCAGTCTCAGCCATGAAATGAACACCGCAGAATACTATTACAGCAGCGTCAGTTCTGGCAGCCATTCGGCTGAGTTCAAGGGAATCACCGACAAAATCACCGATATCCTGTACCTCCGGCCGCTGATAGTTATGCGTCAGAATCACAGCATTACGTTTTTTCTTGAGCTGCAGGATTTTATCAATCAGTTTGGTATTATCCTGGTTATCTGGCATTTATATTCCCTTCACAACGTTTACTTGAGCCATCATGCTTTGCTGGCGATCGCCTTTTTATATTTGGCTGCAATTTCTCCGGCAACGCTAGCTACAGATAGCGCATCGGAGCCCAGCGCAAAAAACAGCGGCTCTTTACCCCAGCCGTCTCCTTCATAAAACAGATCAGGTACAGCACCGTTCTGCTCAATTAAATACTTTACTTTCCAGGGGATGGACATACCATCGATATCAGCAGCATCATCAGGTTCCCTGGTACGGTCTATCCAGCCAAAACGCAGTTTTTTTCCTCTGGCATACTCTTTGACAATTTTAATTATGGTTTTATCGCATTTGAAATTTATGCCAGCATTAACACTTTTATTATACTTGCGGGCTTCAATGACCAGCCTTGCCATATGATCGGAAGCGCCCCATTTAGGCAGTCCCGAAGCATACGGGAAGCCGTTAACCACGGTAATGCGCCCTTCTATTGCAGCCACCTGCTTCCCCGTCTTAGCCCCCGGCATTGCATATACTATATTTACCCTGACTTCAGGCATCAGGCAGGCAAAATCCTTGCATTTCCTCAAGTTGTCCATAGCTTGAGTTACATTGCCCAGGATCTTCTCCGCCATTTCTTTATTACGCATGTTTAATACTCCGCTACAATGAGGATATTCATAGGCAATTATAATATAAATCTGCGATTAACAGCTACCTTTAGCCTGCCATTACCGGTTTTTATTCTTGTAGACGATGTGCGCAGAAATTCATCAGCCTGCGAAGCGGCGGGGTAAATAATTTGAAGTTAGTAGTAAGCTATATTTATTAATGATAAAATAGTCCAAAGTCGCATTTCAGATGTAGTGTGCTATGAACGGGAAGAAATATATTCTCTCCATCGATCAGGGTACAACCGGCAGCGGTGCTATAGTATTCGATTGGGAGGGCAAACCGGTTGCAGATGCGGATAAAGAGACCACGCAGATTTATCCTCAACCCAGCTGGGTGGAGCATGATCCTGACGAGATATTCAGAACATCACTCGAAGTAGCCCACCTGGCTATTCAAAAGGCAGGCATCACTGCCAGGAAAATAGCGGGTATCGGCATCACAAACCAGAGAGAAACAACAGTTGTATGGGACAGAAAGACAGGGATTCCCGTCAGCAATGCCATTGTCTGGCAATGCCGGCGTACTGCTGAGCTGGTCGAACAGATTAAAAACAGGGGACTCGAGCAAACGATACGTGATAAGACCGGCTTGATACCGGATGCCTACTTCTCAGCGACGAAAATCCGCTGGATACTCAACAATATCAAAGACGGCCAGAGCCGTGCGGAAAACGGCGAATTGCTTTTTGGGACTATTGATACATGGCTGGCATGGAAGTTGAGCGGCGGCAAGGCACATGTTACAGATTATGGCAACGCTTCCCGCACCATGCTGTATAACATCAATACCCTCCAGTGGGACGCGGACATACTTAAAGCCCTGGATATTCCAGCGGCTATGCTGCCCACTGTAATCCCTTCCAGCAATATTTACGCTGAAACAGCTAAAGACATATTTGAAGGCGCCGGCATACCTTTATGCTCGATAGCGGGAGATCAACAGGCTGCCCTTTTCGGGCAGGCGTGCTACAAGCCAGGTATGTCCAAGAATACCTACGGCACCGGCTCATTTGTCCTGATGAACAGCGGTGAAAAAACGATTATCTCTAAACGTGGGCTGCTGACCAGCCTGGCATGGGGACTGGGAGATAAGGTCAATTATGTCCTTGAAGGCAGTATTTTTATTACCGGTGCAGCTATCCAGTGGCTTCGCGACGGCCTGCAAATCATCGATAGCGCCTCGGAGAGCGAAGCTCTTGCACAATCGGTGAAAGATAACGGGGGCGTTTATTTCGTTCCGGCTTTGGTTGGTATGGGAGCTCCGTACTGGGATATGTACGCCCGGGGAATGGTAATAGGTATTACACGCGGCACTACAAAGGGACATTTGGCCCGGGCTGCTCTGGAAGCGATTGCCTTCCAGGTCAGGGACGTAGTGGATACCATGCGATCGGAAACAGGCATCGGCATACCGGTGCTGAGGGTTGATGGGGGAGGCACTGCCAACTCTCTTCTCATGCAGTTCCAGGCTGATATCATGAATATACCGATTCAGGTATCTGCCATACCGGAAACGACGGCGTTAGGTGTGGCATACCTGGCAGGACTGGCGACTGGCTTATGGAAAAATACTGATGAAATCGCGGGAAAATGGCGGTCGCAGGCAACATTCGAGCCAGGCATGTCCGCAGACCAGCGCGAAAACCTGTATTCAAATTGGAAACGGGCAGTTGAAAGGTCCAGAGGATGGGCGGTAAATTAATAGGGGATAAATATGAAAAGGGACTTTAAGTCGATTTCCGGTACTGTATATGATGCCATAGTGGTAGGGGGCGGCATAGTCGGAGCGGGAATTGCCAGGGATCTCAGCCTTCGCGGTCTAGGTGTCCTCTTACTGGAAAAGGAAGATTTCGGGTCAGGCACTACATCGCGTTCCACCAGGCTGGTCCATGGCGGCCTGCGCTATATGGCCCAGCTTGAATTCGGCCTGGTAAGGCAGGACTTAAGCGAGCGTGAGTTGCTGCTGCGCATTGCTCCCCACCTGGTTCACCCTCTGCCTTTTCTGATACCCGTACACAGCACGTTCCTTAATGTGGAGATGGCGCTGGGGACCACACTGTATGATGTACTCTCATACGATAAGACACTCCCAAACCACAAATTTTATAGTAAAAATAGAACGCAGGAACTCGAACCAGGATTGAAGGTGCCTAACCTCCAGGGTTCTTATCTCTATTATGATTGTCAAATTCCATTGACTGAAAGACTGAATTTTGAAACGGCATTATCCGCCTATGAGCACGGCGCAAATGTGATAAATCACGCCATGGTCATCAATGTCCTCCGTGACGGCAGCCGTATCAATGGAGTTGAAGTAAAAGACGAGATATCGGGAGAGGGCCTGCAAACACAGGGAAGAATTATCGTAAATGCTGCCGGCCATTGGGTGGACTCTGTTAAAAATATGGTGTTCAATAACAGGCCCGCTTATCTGCGCAGAACGAAGGGTGCGCATATTTTAATTCCCCAGGTATCCAAACATGCTATGGTATTGTTTTCCCCGGTTGACGGGCGTCTATTCTTTATAATACCGTGGCAGGGATACTCACTGGTTGGAACGACCGATACCGATTACCAGGATAACCTGGATGCCGTATATGCTACCCGGGATGATGTGAATTATATCCTTGAAGGGCTCCACCTGGCATATCCGGATGTCAAAACAGATGATATTTATTATACATATGCGGGGCTGAGATCGCTCGCTATAAAACCGGGGAAGTCTGCCTCAAATACGTCCCGCAACCATGAGCTGATCGACCACAGCAGGCGTGATAATATCGATGGGATGGTCTCAGTTCTAGGGGGAAAAATTACCGCATACAGGGCAGTAGCCAGAGATGCCGCAGATCTGGTATGCCGCAAGCTGGGTGTCAAAGCCCGATGCACAACAGGGGAAAAACCTTTGCCGGGCGCCCCTGCTCTTGGAAAGGAACAAATAGAGCGTCTTGCCGGAGAAGCGTCCGTAGAAGCTGCAGCAGCCGATAATCTGGCAGGGATCTATGGCTCCCGCACCATGGAGGTATTAAGCCTGTCAGATAATGATCCGGCAGGCAAGCTGCCGATCAGCCCGGGAGGCCCTGATATTATTGCCCAAATATGGCATGCGGTTAATAAGGAAAGCTGCCTGACCATAAGTGATTTTATGCTCCGACGCAGCCTTGTCGGTCTGAGAAAAGACCAGGGAATGGACGCAGTTAACATTGTAGCTCGTGAAATGAAAAAGATGCTCAACTGGAGCATCGAAGAGGAAACTCGCCAGATAGATGAGTATAATTTAGCTGCTACGCTGGGGCAGCTATTCAGGGCACAATGAGGCTCTTGCAGAATAATCACCAGGTTTACCGCATTATGTGGGAGTTGCATATAGTATGAATATCGGCCATTTACTGGACAGCAATGTCTGGCAATATGGAGAATATAAACAATTCATCTTCATTGGCAACGAAGTTGAACAGTCATTTACAAATACACATATTTTGGACCAGGCCCGTTCGCTTGCTACCGGTCTGAAAATCAAGGCGGTTAAAAAAGGAGATATTGTTGCCTCTGTCTTAAGCAACATACCTGAAATCCCTGAGATCATTAACGGGGTGCACAGGATGGGCGCAGTATACTTACCTATTATATTTATGCTGACCGCCCCGGAAATACGCTACATCCTGGAAGATTCACACTGTAAGATAATTATCACTGAAGATAAGCTGCTGAAAAAGGTACTGGAAGCAGCAGAAGCTATTAAAACACTGCAAACAATAATAGTCATCGGAGAATCCAGTAGTAATGACACTGTCTGCTATCACGAACTGTTAAAAGTGAGCGACGAAAGGGGAGATGTAGTGGATGTTGATGATGATGATCTTGCGCTTTTGATGTACACATCCGGCACTATCGGTTACCCCAAAGGGGTAATGCTGACACATAAGAATATGTACAGCCAGATGAAAGCAGGCATATCAGTATGGGGTATAGACAAAGGAGAGACATTGCTTACAACCGTCCCCATGAATACTATTTACGGCGTACTCAGCTGCATGGAAGGATATGTTGAAGGGTTTACCAACATATTGATGCCTCCTTTTGACCCGCGCAGGGTATTGGATACCATTAAAAAATACCGTGTCAACGTTCTTCCTGTCGTCCCAACCATGCTGAATTTCATGCTGATGGTGTGGGATTCAATTATAGATGATATTTCTTCCCTCAACCTTTTGATTTGTGCAGGTGCGCCGCTTCAATTTGAAATACTACAAAAAACGCAAAATACATTCGATGTGGAAATCACGCAAGGCTATGGATGTACCGAAGTGGGAGGTTCAATATCCCGCCAGAGGCTTGACTGGCCCAGAAAACCGGGAAGCACCGGATTCCCCATTCCGGGTCTTTCCGTCAAAATTATCGACGACAATGGAAATGAAGTCCAGCGTGGGCAAAATGGTGAGATAATATGCAAAGGGCCAGCGGTAATGAAAGGATATCTCAATAAGACCAGAGAGACATCTAATGCCCTGAAAGATGGATGGTTTCACACTGGTGATATCGGCATGTTCGATAACGATGGTGAGCTTTACGTAACCGGCCGCAAGAAAGACATCATCATCAAGGGCGGAGAGAATATCGATCCAGGTATCTCTGAGAACTGGCTTTATAAACACCCTGCCGTTTTAGATGCCGCTGTCTTTGGGGTGGAAGACGAAAAATATGGGGAAGAAATAGCAGCAGCTGTGGTCTTAAAGCCTGATTCCCATATTACAGAAGAGGAATTGTTAATATATCTTTCAGGTCATGTTCATCATTTCATGGCGCCCAGGAGGATATATTTTATTGAAGCTATGCCAAAATCAAGTATAGGTAATATAAGAAAAGGTGAACTCAGGCAGATTATCGATAGACAGTTATAACCAAATATTTTTACCTGCGCGTAGACAGTACGCAAACATACTATCAATTAATACTATTTTTAGGTATTATTATAAAAAGGAGGTACGCCAATGAGAATCAAGGTGCTGGCAATTATCAGCTTATTGATAGTTGTAACATGTTTTATCCCAGCTGGGGTTGCACAAGCTGCAAGCATAAGCCCCAGTGAAGGGATTGTTGGTACTGAAGTCACTATTTCAGATCTTTGGGATGGATATACCTATTCCATATTTTGGGACGGTACTTTGATTAAACAGGGGACAACAGGGTCCAGCGGTTATGTGATATTCACTGTACCAGCAGGCTATAGCGGTGAACACCAGGTAATCGTTGAACAACCTATCAATACCCAGGTTCTTAATACCACATTTACGATTGTACCTAGTATATCGATAGATAGCACTACGGGCTCGATCGGAACCAATATTGTTATTACCGGGCATGGATTTGCCATTAATGAAGACAACATCAATGTTACATATGATGGCACCAGTATGAAATCAAACATCGAGGCAGATGATGAAGGTACGTGGACTACGACATTTACAGTACCTGCATCAATAAAAGGCAAGCACAGTATTGATGCATACGGGGATACCACGGCAACATCCGACGTTTCAAATAAGTACTTTACTGTTAGCCCGACTGTAAAGATCAGCCCCACTTCCGGCGGTGTCGGAACGGTAATTGCGGTAACTGCTACCGGCTTTGCCTCCTCAGAAAGCAGCATCAAGGTGATGTTTGCAGGCGCAACCGTCAGGTCAGGCATAACGGCAGATACATTAGGGTCATGGAGCACCTCCTTCTCCGTACCCGATTCGCCTAAAGGCAGTCAGAGCATCGGTTTCCAGGGAAGTTCTACGTCATCCGGCGATATAGCTGATAAGATCTTTGAAATTTCTCCTGCTATAACGCTGTCTCAAACTTCAGGTTCCGTAGATGATGAAATAAAAATCAGCGGCAGCGGTTTCGGGAATAACGATAGTGCCATAGAAGTAACATTCGATGGTAAGGTGCTGGAGCGGAACATTACAGCAGATGCCAACGGGACTTGGAGTGTCAATGTAAAAATCCCGGCAACCAGCGGAGGAGCACATGTGATCGGCGCCAGCGGAAGACTTACAGCGGCGTCCGATGTTGCAACGGTCACTTTTACTGTAGAATCTATTCTGTCTGTATTACCGAAAAGCGGCAGTGTTAATGATGAAATCAGGGTAAGCGGATCAGGTTTTACAGCCAACAAGGATTTCTCTGTGACCTGGGATAATAATCCGGTATCTACCGGAACTGTCAATGACTCAGGTGTATTCCAGACTACTTTCAAAGCTCCCGCAGGCAAGAGCGGCGAAATCAAGATTACTGCAACGGATTCAAAAGGAGTAACAGCTACTGGGACATTCACCATGGAGACCACAGCGCCTGAAGTTCCTCAAATTGCCTCACCCAAGGATGGCGCTACGGTTGGTTTTATGGGAAACACAAGGGTTGTTTTTAAATGGAGTGACATATCGGATCCCAGTGGAGTGACATATGACCTCGAAGTAAGTGACCAATCCAATTTTGATAAAATTCTGGTTTCACGTACCAAGCTGAGCGATGTCAAGTATACACTCACTGAAGCTGAAGCGCTTCCCAACGGGGAATACTACTGGCATGTAAGGGCGATAGACGGCGCCGGCAATACCAGCGCATGGAGCCCGGTTGCCATGGTCAAAGCCGGCCTTGTCACAGTAAGCACTATCATCTGGATAGTCGTTTGTATAGTCGTCCTAATTATAGCAGTCGCTATAATCAACCGTGTCTTGCACAGGAAAAAGCATCACAAGCATAAGCGGACCAGTGATTGGGAATAGGCAGGGTTAATAAACGGTAAATAATAAAGGCCCATCTTTAAGATGGGCCTTTAACTTTGCTTATGATATTCAATATGGTGGGCAGTACAAGACTCGAACTTGTGACCTCTACGATGTCAACGTAGCGCTCTAACCAGCTGAGCTAAC
>JAFGLP010000147.1 GCA_016927965.1 Dehalococcoidia bacterium | reverse complement strand
TCTCCCTTGAGGACCTCTTTTCAATCTGACACCTCCGTCTTTTCTATTTTATCTGACTTTGGTGTCCGTTTTTTCCATCCTACCTCAATTCCATCAGATCTCCGTTTTAGCTTCATTTATTAATGCTCTAATAGCAGCTTTTTCAGTCTCCCTATTCAACCATTTGTATTGCCGGAGGCGCCCATGATTTATCCACTACTGATTCTTTTGGCCAGTACAGCCGCAATGTCAGTGAAAAATTACCGCTGGCCGGAGCCGGCAACCAGTTGGTTATCCTGGCTGCTTCGGGCGAATCGCGCTGTATGTAGATGTCGATTGAGCCATCTGGATTTGTTAATAGTGGCGGGTTACTCATTGAACCCAGGTTGTATCTGTTGATCGGGTTTGCTGCAAACAGTATTTTGTCATTATACATGGAAAGAGACCAGAAGCCGTTTACAGGCGGTATCTCGTTCCTGTTGAAATGGAGTATATAATTCTTATCGCTGGATAACCATTCCCCGCCGCTACCCCTATACAGTGATGGATAGAAGGCATCATCATCCAGATTTGCGCCCAGTCCCTGATAATCTATGATTGCTCTAAGCATGTAATCCGTACCGTAATCACCGGCTCCGTATACCATCCTCCATCCGTTCTTTTCCTCACCTGGTCCAGTTTGAGGAATCTTTGCTAGAGCTGATTTATAGCCAGCCTGGATTGCTGATTTTACATCATCATCCAGCCCTGCAAAATAACTTTTGTAGTCCGCACCTTGTTTAATACCTATTTTAGCTGCTTCATCCAGAAACGGGGCATCTGCTTTATAGGGAGGGTTCTCCACCATCAACTGGCAGAAATAATTGATATAGGTTGCGGCATCCATAGCCAGCAACTGATCCAGAGGAGAAATCTTTCGGTTGACACTGGGATCAACAGGTACATCGGTCGGCGGTACATAATCGGTTCCCCAGGCAGAAAGCGGCACCAGCTTCAGTTGATTCTGAATCTTATGAACATTATCGTAATCTGACGAGCTGGCGCAGGCAAAACGTCCGATTATCCACGCCCACCTTGTCGGAGATCTCATCTCTGTGACGCCCTCAGGCAACTCACCGATCCACTTTGGACCGGTGATAGCAAAATTGCCAGCACCGGTACCCGTAGTACGTGAACCCAGCGAGGCGAAAACATTCGTCCAGTAGTCCTGCAAAGACATCATATAGTAGCGGCTATTTGTATCCGGCACGGACAGGATAACGGGCTCTTCAGCGGTGTCAATCCAGGCTGTTGAATAGAGCGTATCTGCATTGGGTCTGACTACGGTAGTAAAAGTAGCATCAGGAAATGCTTTCTTATTGCTGAACTGGTCTACTGGAGCCCCATTCTCCGTGGCTTCGGGTACTGCCGTAAAGGCCTGCCGCGTCAAATCCATTATGACCAGAGGAAACCCGTAGATAGTAGAATTATAAGAAATTTGCTGTGCCTCCTCTGGATTTATAGATTGTCTGGCTATATTACTCTGGGGAGCGCATCCGATAGCTGTGGAGCTCATTGCAGTTAATAAAACTGCAAGAATCAATAGTCCATGCAGATATACATTCTTCATATATATCAGTCCTCCTATGCAGCCTCATTTACTATTTATATCACGATAATTATCTAGTTAAAGCAGCGCTCACGATGCCGAGTTATAGTTGCTGACGCTCTCGTGACGCTGGAGGGTGTGGAGGTCATCAGCACGGAACCCAACCTCTCTTATTCTACCAAAATATACGTTGAAGGTAAGTTTGGTTGCTCTTGGGGAACACATCCTTGATCAACGGCACTTACTATTATAAGCAATACTGCGAGAACCAGTAACCTTTGCAAAGTGACATTTTTCATATTACGCTGCTCCTTTGCAGGCACCATATATGAATTTCAGTATCCTTTGATTACGGGGCTTTCCCGTTTACCGTGCGCTGAATTTAATAGCCTTATCGTATAGGAGCTCCGTGAAGATCGGCCCGACCATGGTAGCAGGCTCCATGTATGCCCGCACCCCGATGAAGGCAGGTTCATCCAGTGCGACGCCATGCGCTTTGGGGCCTGTCGGCACCGGTATACAGGCTTTTTCTGAGCTGCAGTTCCGTGCAAACTTGCACACGTACAGGTATTTGGCCAGCGGGTTACCTGGCAGGTACTGCTCCGCAGTCCCTTCGAATTCTGTGCTGAAGATGCCTGTTACACCGTTCCATCCTTTATCACCATAAAAGGTGCAGTTCGAATATGTCGCCTTGCCGCTGGCGGCATGGTTGACGCCATAAACGATGACGAACTCATCCTGGTCATTCCCCAGCGTGAATGCTTCGCTTCGAAGGTATACAGTGTCACGGCTTTCCCCAGCCACGTATGTCTCGGTCTGGACTGCATCGTAAGACTCTGGGAGCCAGACAGATGTGATAAGCTCATCGGCAGCTAGGTTGCTGTATTTGGCCAGAATGGCCTTGCGCAGATCATCAAGGGCAGGCTGATAATCTATCTCGGTCTTGCCTGTGCCCCTGACACGCAGTACCGGCGCAGGCAGCGGGTCCGGCTTCGCCTGCTTTTGGGGCGTTACCTTTATAGCCGGCGTTATCGTGTTGACGTATTTTTCTCCTGCCTGCTCATCGGCAACAAGCGTTATGCGCTGTCCGAAGACTATGCTGTCGTACTCGGGACCAATACCCAGCTTGACCATCGAACTGGGAATTACGTAGGTATTGATAATGCTATTGGGATAGCCCGCTTCTGCCAGGGCACTGCGTATACGCTGTTCCGTACCTTTATCGGCGGTTATAATGATAACGGTGTCTTTATCGAACGGGTCGCCTGGCGCACCATCCGGCGTGCCCGACGTCTTTATGGTCATGTTGTTCAAAGTGTCGTTGTAGCTGGTCCAGACCCATTTCCACGCCTTCTCCTTCTCGTAGTACTTGTTGAAGATGAATCCGACGTAGCTGAAATATGCGCACTTTGGCGGCGTCCTTGTTATTATGACGACGGCCTCATCCGGGTTGATCTGCCACCCCTGTATCATCCCCGGTGATTTATACAGCCAGTTGTCTATTTTCGCCTGGGCGTCGGTAATCTGGCTGGCGCTGGTGATCGGTATGCTGTCCGGGATCGCCCCAAACATACCTCTGTAAAGCGCCCCCGCATTATTGCCGGCCGCATTTCCCAGCTTGCCGACCTCGTGCAGCTCGATCAGGTCAACACGTACGAAAGGTGCGAATTTCGTGGAGAGGTGATGCTTTTCCAGTACTGAGCGAAAAGCGTCGATGTCGTTGGCGCTTGTCCCGGGAGTAGTGTTTGCTGGACCGCAGGATATCATTGCAGTAAAAATCATTAAGAATGCAATTGAAGTATAAATGACGCGGCGCATTTTGTTCATTGATCCACCTCCTCGCAAATCTTCATCAAG
>JAFGLP010000146.1 GCA_016927965.1 Dehalococcoidia bacterium | reverse complement strand
CACGCCGCAAACGTTTATCCTGAGCCAGGATCAAACTCTCTTAATTAGTTTAGAACCTTCCTTCCACTATCCAGTTGTTAAGGTGCTTCAGAGAAACAGCGTATATACTAGCACAGCTATTTTAATGTGTCAATATACGTTCAATTGTACGCAGATTTATTAACTGAATTTAATTTCCCCGTATAAATAATTTAGTAAATCCTGCTAATATCGACAAAAAAGTTATTTCTTTAAAGCATTTCCGTAATACATGGCCACTTATACCCTGCTGCAATCACACACTACGAAAGTTACGAAAACCATCAGTCTAAATCTGCGGGCTGCCTTTTTTAAGCCGCACCTTTCTGTCATCTCTAGCTAACAAACTTAAAATAAAACCGGCACCGCATAAAATTGTCCCGGCCCAAAAAGCATTGCGGAATCCCTCGTTCAGTACCGCATGCGGTATATTGGCCGTAATAAGACTGGTATTAAGAGCCGATTGAGGCAATACCGAATTAAATATGGTTTCATAAATAGCTACACCCAGTACCATTCCCAGATTTATCAACGCACGCGAGGCAGCAGAGGAAGCGCCCTGGCTCTCCTCCGAAACCGAACCCAGTGTGAGATTATTATTAGCCGGCACAAAAGTACCCATGGAGAAACCCATAACAGCCAGATAGATCATCACCGGGATAAGTGAATCAATAGATAAAGAGAATATGAAAAAAAGCGACGCAGCAACAATCCCGGCAACACCGCAACAGCAAAGAATACGTGTTCCTGAACGGTCAGACAGCTTTCCCATAAGCGGACTGGTTATAATATACATAATGGAACTGACCAGGAATACAATTCCCACTATACTGGGCTGAAGACCTTTCTCAAGCTGCAAGTAAAAAGGCAACAGAAAATTTCCCCCTGCAAAAGCGGCCCAGGGAAACAAAGCGGCAAAGGCGCCATATTTAAAACTGCTTACATTGAAAATGTTCAGGTCCAACAGGGGATCCTTACAATGTTTTTCCCATACAATAAATACACTGAGTAGAACCGCTGATATTAAAAAAGCCACTATTATACCGGGATGCCCCCAACCCGCCTCCTGCCCCTTATTCAGTCCGCTAACCAGCGCTGCCAGGCCTATAAAGCTGGTTAATGCGCCTACTGTGTCAAAGGAATGCCGCGGCCTGTTTGCCTTGTCAATCCTGCATTCGGGTATTACTTTATGTGCAACAATAATAGCGGCGATTCCCACCGGTACGTTGATAAGAAAAATCCAATTCCAGCTAAGGTACTGGGTTATCACACCACCCAATGGAGCACCAATGACCACCCCCAGACCAGCCATAGTAGCAACCATTCCAAAAGCCCAACCACGCCTCTCCTGTGGTATATACCTGGGTATGATGGCCATACCCACTGCATATAGCATGGAAGCCCCTGCACCCTGTATGCAACGTGCGCCAACCAAAATATATATATGTGAAGACAGTCCGCATAACAAAGATCCTGCTATAAAGAACGCAAACCCCATAATAAAAACTTTTTTAAAGCCTATACGGTCGCCTATTTTTCCGAAAATAGGCAATGCACTGGTGACAATTAGCAGATACGCCAAAGCTACCAGGGCAGCATCGCTGGTACCGATATTAAAATGATGAGCGATAGCAGGCAGCGCAACATTAACAATATACGTATCCAGCGCTGCCATAAAGGATGCAAATGCCACGCTTATAACAATCCACGTTTGATGGTTTTTGTCCTCGATGATAGCCCCTTCCATAAAAACCTCTAATAATAGAATCGATTTATACGCAGGCACTCATTATACTCCAAATGATATTCTGCTACTATCAATTCATTTAAAATGGTAGTCGTTTATGTTTTTTGATCGCACACCGCCTTGACGTTTTCACTCTTGCGCTGTTACAATTGTTCGTTGTCCGTCAAAATTTCAGCAAGAATCGAGGTATTTAGATGCAACAAGCTGGTTCTGATAAGATTCGCAACATAGCCCTTCTTTCACATTCCGGCTCCGGCAAAACTTCTCTAGCTGAAGCCATGCTTTTTAATGCCGGTGCCATCACCCGGATAGGAAATGTTGCAGATGGTACTACCTCTTCCGACTATGACCCGGAAGAAATCACACACCAAATAAGTATTAACCTCTCTATTCTGCCGGTCTCCTGGAAAAACACCAAGATAAATATTATTGATACCCCCGGCTACCCGGACTTTGTAGGTGAAGTGAGAGCAGCTCTCAGGGTAAGTGAAGCTGCAGTCATCGTGGTCTGTGCAGCATCCGGCGTGGAAGTCGGCACCGAGCAGGTATGGGGATACGCGACTAGTGGTAAATTACCCCGCCTCATTTATATAAATAAGATGGACCGCGAAAATGCCAACTTTGCAGACACTTTAGAGCAGATCCAGAATAAGTTAAGCCCGAGATGCCTGCCCATCCATATACCAATCGGTTCACAAAAAGATTTTAAGGGCGTAATCGATATAATTGCTAAAAAGGCCTACTCGGGTGCGCCTGCGAAAGAGATGGAAATCCCAGCCGCCATGATGAAAGACGTGGACGACGCAAGGGAGAAGCTGATTGAGGCAATTGTCGAGGTCAACGATGAAATTATGACAAGGTACCTCGACGGCGGCGAAATTACAGCGGAAGAAATATATAAGTGTTTAAATGAATCAACACTGCAAGGATCAGTTATACCTGTACTGGCAGGTGCAGGCCTCACTAACAAAGGTGTCGTAGCCTTGCTTGATGCAATTGTCGATTACCTCCCATCACCGGCAGCCGCTGGCGAATTCAAAGCAATCAACGCGTCAGGTTCCGAAGAGTCCGTCAAACCGGCGACTGATTCTCCTTTGACAGCAATCGTTTTCAAGACAACTACCGATCCTCATGTCGGCAAAATTAGTTATTTCCGTGTATATTCGGGAGTTTTTTCCAGTAACTCGCAAGCCTGGAATGTTAATAAGAAGTCCCCGGAAAGAGTTGGGCAGGTATCCCTGCCCCGCGGTAAAAACCAGGAAGCCGTTAACCAGATAAATACAGGGGACATAGGAGTCGTTGTCAAGCTGGCAAATACGGTCTCCGGCGATACGCTGGGGGTCAAAGAGCATGCGCTGAAGCTGACGCCGATCAGCTATCCTTCGCCGATTTTAAGCAAGGCAGT
>JAFGLP010000020.1 GCA_016927965.1 Dehalococcoidia bacterium | reverse complement strand
GATTTGATATCCATCCCTTTATTAAGACATGATGCAGCCAGTTTTTCACCTTCAGGTATATATTTCCACTTTATTTGCGCTTCTTCAGATGCCTCTTTGATTGCGGCAATTTTCTCCATAGCAATTTCGCGAAAGCTCTTGATATAAGCCATAACTCCAATCCTTTACTAAATGTTCTTTTAAGGGTTACATTAATACTATAACAAATTAGTTTGCAATCATAAAGCTGCATTAGATATTTTTAATCCTGATACGGTTGATGTTATAATCTACGCAATAAGTAAGGAGAATACTATGTATTTTAATAGCGCTCTTGAAGCTCTGGGACATACCCCGCTGGTGGAATTACCTGATGTTGCAAACAACAAAAAGGTGCGTATTTTAGCCAAACTGGAAGGGCAAAACCTGGGGGGCAGTGCCAGCACTAAAGACCGTGTAGCGAAATATATGCTGGATACGGCTGTAAAAACAGGTCAGCTTAATAAGGATAAAACAATTATTGAAGCGACCAGCGGAAACACGGGAATATCTTTGGCTTGGCTGGGTAAAAAAATGGGTTATAACGTCACAATTGTTATGCCGGAAAATATGAGTAAAGAGAGGCAACAGCTTATCAGAGTTTTCGGGGCCGAACTTATTCTTACAAAAGCGGAGAATGGAGTGCTTGGGTCAATGAATCTGGTTAAGGAAATGGTTTCGAAAAGCGACAAATATTATATGCCCGATCAGTTTGCCAATCCAGCCAATCCAATAGCACATTATGAAACTACCGGTGTCGAGATACTTGATGACTTTCCTTACGATAAAATCGACTACTTTATTGCCGGTATCGGAACAGGAGGAACGATTGTTGGAGTAACTAAAAGGCTAAGAGAAAAATACTCTCAAGTAAAGACAATTGGAGTAGAGCCTCCGCCCGGAGATTGTATTCAGGGGCTAAGATGCCTTGAAACATTCATCCCTCCCGTTCTGGATTTGAGTTTTGTCAGCGAGAGGGTATGCGTAACCAGCATACAGGCCAATGAAGCCGCCAAAGCACTTTTGAGAACTGAGGGGATTTTTTGCGGGCAGTCTTCAGGCGCTTTGATACATCAGGCAGTTAAAATCGCAAATAGTATAGAAGAGGGTAACATTGTGGTAGTGCTTCCCGATGGTGGTTGGAAATACCTGAGCCTCGATTTCTGGACAAAACAAAGTTGATTATTATTTATTCTTTATCAGCCAGTACTCAAGGCTGTCTGCCAGCGCCAGCCAACTGGCTTCGATGATATTGGCAGAACTGCCTACTGTTTTCCAGTGGTCTGTGCCATCAGTAGATTCTATAAGCACTCGCACCTGTGATGCGGTATTTTTCGAATCCAGTATTCGTACTTTATAGTCCACAAGCTGAATGCAGGAAAGCTGTGGATACGACTGTATCAATGCTTTCCTCAAGGCTTTATCCATGGCGTTAACAGGTCCGTTACCCTCGGAAGCAGTGTGCATTATCTGCCCTTCTACTTGAACCTTTACCATTGCTTCGGAAAGTGCTTCGTCGCTATTATGAGTAGTGGGGGAACGCCTGCGGCTTTCTATTATTACCATAAAATCGACCAGTTCAAAGGGTGATTGATAATCTGACTGGGCTCTGTGAACCAGCAAATCGAAGGATGCTTCGGCATTTTCATATTGAAAACCACGGCTTTCAAGGTCTTTCACCTTCTCCAACAATTGTTGGGCTTCCTTCCCCTTAGGGGGTAATGTAACACCGATTTGACTGGCGCGATGAACTATATTAGACCTGCCGGAAAGTTCTGAAATCAACATACGTGATTTATTGCCCACTAACTCCGGGTCTATATGCTGATAGCTGCCAGACCACTTGCTCAAGCCGGAAACATGCAACCCTGCTTTGTGGCTGAAGGCGCTGCTTCCCACGTAAGGCAGTGATGGATTTGGATTAAGATTTGCTACCTCATTAATGTAACTGGCTACTTCAGAAAGTTTTGTCAGGTTGTTGTCACTTATGCAATCTATTTCCATTTTAAGTTTAAGATTGGGAATTATTGAGCACAGGTTGGCGTTACCGCACCTCTCACCGTAACCATTGATGGTGCCCTGTACATGTGTAGCACCCGCATTTACTGCAGCAAGTGTAACAGCTACCGCCAGTTCACTATCATTATGAGCATGAATTCCTATTGGTATTGAAGTTAGCTCTCTTACTTTTTTAACAGCTTCATACGCTTCATCCGGCAAAGTGCCCCCGTTTGTATCGCATAATATCAGACAGTCAGCTCCTGCTTTTTCGGAAGCGATAAGAACATCCAGCGCATATTGCTGATTATCCTTGAAACCATCGAAGAAATGTTCGGCATCGATAAAAACAGATATCCCTTTGTTTTTCAGGTATCCGGTTGAATCCGTTATCATATTTATATTTTCTTCCAGGGTGGTTTCCAGCACCTGCGTTACCTGTCGTGCTGAACATTTTGAAACAAGTGTAACAATGCCGGTTTTAGCTTCAATAAGTGAAGCAAGTGTTGCGTCATCTTCTGCTTTTCCGTTTGCTCTTCTGGTGCTTCCAAAAGCAACCAGTTTGGCATTTTTTAAATTCAAATCATGTGCTTTATTAAAAAATTCGATATCTTTGGGATTCGAACCGGGCCATCCGCCTTCTATGTAATGTATACCCAGCTCATCAAGTTTGCGGGCAATATTCAGCTTATCGACAACGGAAAAGGAAATCCCCTCCTTTTGCGCTCCATCCCTCAGCGTCGTATCGTAAAGCTGTATAGACATATAAATACTACCTTATATCCTTTCGGCGATTAAATCACCCATTCGGCTTGTGGTTACTTTAGTTGAGCCTTCATCCATTATATCATAAGTGGCATAATTTTCTGATAGAACCTTGCTAATGGCACCTTCAACAGCCGCTGCTTCTTGTGAGAGCCCGAATGAATAACTGAGCATCATAGCCATGCTTAAAATTGTAGCAATCGGATTGGCGTCGTTTAGCCCTTTATGACGCGGCGCGCTGCCATGGCTGGGCTCGTACATCCCGAGTGTTCTTTCGCCCTCTTTGGGTACACCCGCCAGGCTGGCTGATGCCAGCATTCCCAACGAGCCACCCAGCATTGATGCCTCATCGGTTAATATATCGCCGAAGGTATTTTCGGTAACCAGTACATCGAGGTATCTGGGATTCTGAATAATTCTCATGGCACAAGCGTCGACAAGCATGTGCTCCAGTTCCACATCAGGGTATTCCTTTGAGATTTCAACCGCGACCTGTCTCCATAGTCTTGAGGATTGCAGCACGTTGGCTTTATCTACCGATATCAACTTCTTTTTACGTGTGCGGGCAATCTCGAAACCAACTCTGATTATACGCGCGATTTCATGTTCGGAATACAGCATCGAATCAACCGCCCATCTGCCGTCACTTTCCTCCCATCTCTTTTTGGGTTGTCCGAAATATAAACCGCCCGTTAGCTCTCTTACGAATATGAAATCGACATCATTTAGCACTTGGGGCTT
>JAFGLP010000005.1 GCA_016927965.1 Dehalococcoidia bacterium | reverse complement strand
TTTGTGTCGAATGCGATATAAGACAAACGTAAAAAAGAGAGGCATCATTGCTGATGCCCCTCTTTATATTGTATAGGTGACAGGTTACTGTGGTTTCCCTACCCTGAACACCTTGCGACCACACGAAGAACACAATCCCCGCGTGGCAGCAGCCCCGTTTTTCATTCTTAGAGGCTGCGGGTCCTTGATATCAATTTCTTTCCTGCATTTCATGCAATAAGCTTTCATCACCGGTTAGTCCTCCATATTGTTACCATTGCCGTTTTTTCCGTGTTTGCCATTGTTTTTATTAGCATGACCTTTGCCAGTGTTTTTGCCCCCGGCATGGTTGGCAGCCTGGGAATTTAAATTGAACGACTTTTGCAGTCCCGGCGCTTTATCAATACCTTTACCGGGCACTCCCTTCTGCCTGAGTATCTGAGCCTTCGTCATAGTAGAATTGTCACTGTGGTCGTCCTCATAGGCAAGCGTTACCGGTACCTCTGCACTGCTGCCGCTGACAGTTACCGCGTCCGGGGCCTGCCCTTCCACAGCCGCACTGCTGACCAGCGGGCCAGGAAGGTCGTCAGCTACCACAACGTATACCGCAGTCGCCGTCAGGCTGCCCTGCGCTGCCAGGCTGTCCGAGGTTAATGCTATCGTACCCAGCCTCGAATCACTCAGGCTTATTCCACTGAGCTCCGCCTCCCCGGTATTCACCACAGTATAGGTGTAAGTTACGGTATCACCTACCGATGCAGACGCCTTGTCTGCAGACATGCTGACTTCAATCGATGATGTTAACGGGTTCAAGGTTACCATAGACGTTGCGCTGGCTGTCAGAGAATCGCCGGATTCTGTCACACCTGCGATGCCGGCACTGCCCGTGAGCGGTCCGGGAAAATCAGCCTCACCCACCGTGTACGCGGCACTTACGGTTATATTTTCCCCGGGCTCGAGGCTTGATGACGTCAAGCCGATTATTCCGAGCCTATCGTCCGTGAGCTCCAGTTCACTGACAGTAGTATTACAAGTACTGGTGATCACATATGTATACGTAATTGTTTCGCCCAGGGAAGCTGATTGTACATCAGTCGTGACGGTCAATGAAAGACCATCCAATGATGAATCTGCGCTTGCCGTGATCGGCGAAAAAATCACAGCCAGGCAGATCATCACCGCGGCCACCAGGCCTGATAATGATTTTTGCTTGGACAAATTGGAACCTCCTGCTATTTGTACCATGCCGCTGCATGGTTATACTAAAAAACGATTATTTTAAGTAAAAGGTTTAGCTTAAGGATTTATTTCGGGGAATAGGAGAGGTCTGGAACAGCGCATTTTTATGCGCAGATAGATACTGAACCAGTATGTATGGAATAATGCCGGCTGTAGGTCTTATTTACACCAGCTTATAGCCAAATGATTTCTTGCTTACAATCCGCACAGGTTGCGACGGTTCAGGTTCCACTTTTTCGCGCAGGCGGTGAATAAGCTGATCGATGGTTGCATCAGAGATGGCACCAGGGTCTTTGCTCTCCGGCCAGACGGCCTTTATTATATCGTCGCGCGAGCAGATATTGCCGGCATTCCTGTAAAGAAATAATATAAGTTCATATTCTTTTTTAGACAGTCTGGCCTGTTTTGAGTCAACCACGGCTTCTTTTTTAGCCTCATCGATTTTAAGCCACTCAATTTTAGGCCGGGATACCGCCGATTTTCTGGGATCGATTATGTTCGTACCTTCGGACTCCTTGAATTGAAGTGTGATATAAGCAGTATCACCCTCTACCCCCAGGCCGATCTTGCTGTTATGCTTAAGCTCGTACAGCTTACCGGGTAAAATCCTGTCGTCATCCAGCATTGTTCCATTGGTGCTGCCAAGGTCCCTGAGAAAAAATTCGTTGCCCTTCTGAACGATCTCAACATGCCGCCGGGAAACGACTTCACTGCTCAATTCGATATCAGGTATATATTGAAGTGTCCGCCGGCCAATAAAAGTGCTGGTTTTACTAATAGCAAAAACCTTACCGGCATCTTCGGTATCACTCTTTTTCACAATTATAAAAGCCAAGTCAGCCTTTCCTATTGAAGTATAATATAATTGATACAGCTTGTATGACCTGTTTGTCAGATTTATATTAGGTATTCGTCAGTTAGCTGTCAAGCAAGCGGATTAATATTTGATTAATATTATAAGCGATAATAAGTATATGGATTATTCTTTCTCATATCTGAACTCTTATTTGCATGAAAGACAGCTCCTGTTGAGAATGGGGGCAATCTCTGCATATCGATCTTCGGCGTAAAAATCTGTGTTCAAGGGTTTAAATGTTAATGCAATGCTCATCATGTGAACAGGAGAACGCCAGCGGCTCGAAGTTCTGCAGCCTGTGCGGACTTCCTTTGCCGCCGGAAACGCCGGCAGACCCGGCCTCCGGGACAATCTGCTCCGCCTGCCAGCATATTAATGTAGCCGACAGTTTTTTCTGCTATTACTGCGGCCACTATTTTTTAGAAACGCCCCAGCAACCGCCTGCTGATAACGATAAACAGTCCGGTTCTTCCGAGAAAGAGCCGCCTGTTAATGCCAGGGTGATAATACCGGGCCGCCCCGATATATTACTCGCGGGTGAACCCACTTTCATCGAGCGCAGCAGCTTCGATCCTACCCTGCCGCATGACATACTGATGAGCATCTCCAGACAGCATATATTGATTACTTATAATAACGGAACCTATTATGTGCAAGATTTCGGCAGAGAGGGCAAAGGCAGTACCAATCACACCAGGTTAAACGACGCTGATATCCACCACAAGGGCAGGCAGCCATTGAAAGACGGCGACCGCATTGAACTGGCACGCCAGTCAGAACTGGCATTGACCTTTAAGCTGGCATAACACATAAGAATTAATAACATGAACATGAATAACAATAAAGATATTCAAGTTGGATATTGCTGGGACACCGGGCTGGTGCGAAAGCTCAATGAGGACAGCATATTGAGTATGACCTTTGAATTGCGGTCATATCAGGGAGTGACCGCGGCCGGGCTGTTCGCTGTAGCCGATGGCATGGGCGGACATAATGCCGGAGAGATCGCCAGCGAACTGGCAACCCGTACTTTCCAGGCCGAGTGCATCTCCGGGCTGCTTGCCCAGCCGGCCGATCCACCCCTGGCCATCATGGAAAATGCCTTTACCCAAGCTAACAATATGGTTGTTTCCACCGCTAAAGATAAATCCCTGCAGGGCATGGGCACCACCCTGACGGTCGCCCTTGTAATAGGCGAGGACCTGTATATCGCCCACATAGGAGATTCCAGGTGTTATATCATCAATGGCAGGGAGATGCTGCAGGTAACCAAAGACCACTCGCTTGTACAACAGATGGTGGAAGCAGGATTGATTACGCCCGAACAGGCCAGGGTGCACCCGCGCAGGAACGAGATAACCCGTGTACTGGGCTATTCATCTGACACCGCGTCTGACCTCATCCATGCCAAATTATACTCGGGTGATAATATATTGCTTTGCTCCGACGGCCTGCACGGTGTACTTAACCCGGCTGTACTGGAGCAGACCGTTAATGAATCTTCGGACCCCTGCAGGGCCTGTACGGACCTTATCGAATTGGCTAACAAAGCCGGCGGGCCTGACAATATCTCGGTCATCATAGTTAAACCTGAAAATCTACCGTCGTGGCAGGCCATGATAGGCGCACGGACTGCCCTGGGGACAGCATGATAAACGATCCTACCCCTTTTGTTATCCTGGCAGCCCTCATTTTGATAGCCATTCCCATAATCGTGGCCATTGTTCAGAGCGCACGGAAACCCCGGGGCCGTTCTGCTTCACAAGGCGCCGCACAAGCCCGGTCACAGGCGGCTGCGGCTCCCCCCACTACAAAGCTGATCCATGGGCGTTATGAATTCAAATCTCCGCCTTTTAAACAGGGTGGGATGGCGACCATCTGGATGGCTAAAGAACGTCCTACGGGGAGACAATGTATTATCAAAACTCCGCGCAGGGGTACGACCATGGATAACGTCTACCTGGACAAGCTGATGCTGGAAGCCGGTTACCTCAAAAGGCTCAAGCATGCCAACATCGTTAAATACCTGCATGATTATTATTCAGATGAGGAATTTCACCTGGTGCTGGAATATATCAGCGGGGAATCGATCATGGCGTCCTCTCCCAGGATCTCCGCCGGGGAGCAGAAGGTAGTTGGATGGGCCTGCCAGCTTCTTGATGCATTGTCTTATATCCATGCTGCCGGCATTATCCATCGCGATGTTAATCCCAAGAATATCATGCTGTGCAACGATGGGGCGATCAAGCTGATAGACTTCGGCACGGCCAAAGATTTGAATGGGGTGAACAATCACAGTCTTCCCAGGGACCCTTTTACTCAGATCGCCAACAAGGGTTTCGATATACCGGAACTTTTCACGGGCAGCCAGAGCGACCAGCGCTGCGATCTCTGCGGAGTAGCACAAACCTGCATCTACCTGCTGACTTTACGACAGCCCAACGAGCTTTGCTCCTCCTTGATCAATACCAACTGGCCCCGCACTTTTGCAGAAGCCAAAACTATTGCCAGTTATCTTATAACGGCAGGTATTTCAATCCGCGTATCCAGATGCCTGGCACAGGGCATAATGTTTGCACCCGAGCACAGGTTCGCTGATGTGCATGCCATGCAGTCAGCCATATGTCCTGCGAAGAACGGAAACACGGCAAACCCGTCGGTGGAGGCAGAGGTGAAGAAATGAAAAGGCTGCTGATAGCTTTTCTGCTGCTTCTGGCGGCAGCACCAGCGTTTTCTTTCTTAACAACATCCAGCGTAAACGCGGTGGGAGCGCCGACTGAGAACTATACAATCCCCAACCTGCCCACCGATGATCCATCACATGAAGAAAAAAAACCTGCGGTGAATTTTTACCTGAAGGGCTCCTCTTCTCATAGCAGTACAGGTCCGGCTGTTTTCAGTACTACCTTTACCGGTCCTTTGCAGCAAAACAAATTTACCGTAGTAGGGGACGGGCGGTGGTATCTGGACGTAGATATAAGTACACCAGGTTGGCTATACATTTACGAGTATTACCCGCCGAATAGCAATCCCGGTGGAGTATGGCTGGCATATAAGTGGCAGCTGAAGCAAAGCGGCGTCTGGGAGATCGGCCCTTTCAGCGCCTTTACGGATGAACCTGAAGGCAAGCATGTATACAGGCTATGGTTTTATGGCAATGGCCAATGGGCATCGACCGATATTGATGACAGCAACAGCCTTATCTATTGGGATTATCTGATAGAATTCCCTGAGCTTGCCATAATGTCTTTCAGCGCCAGTTCCCGTCAAATATACCGCGGAGAAGGTGTCACGCTTTCCTGGAATGTCCAGGGGGCCCAGAGCATGGAAATATCGATGATAGGTCCAGTTACAGAGGCTTCCGGCACAATAACAGTAAATCCGGACAGCGATACTGATTATGTTTTAATTGCCACCGGTTTGGATGGCAGCCAGGTATCATCCAGTGTTGTCAAAGTCACCGTGTCAGAACCGGAGGCAACCTCTCCAACGACATCAACACCATCCACAATAACGGAGCCCGGGGGAAAACCGCCCCTACTGGACCAGCTGCTTGCTCCCACGACCCTTATTTCCGTACTCTCTGTAATAGTTATAATCATACTGGGTTTACTGCTGCGCATGGTTTATATTAAACGGTGGTCAAGCCCCGCAGAAGTAGAGGAGCCATCCCTGGCACCGCCACAGGAAGAAAGCTTACCCCGGGAGAATTCCGTAGCGGTGGCCATTCTGGAAAGCCCGGGAACGGCCAGGGCAAAACTGTCTATGCCTCAAGGATTTGAGATAGCAATTACTTCAAGCAGCACTACCATCGGCAGGACCGACATGGCAAGGGTCCTGGGCCTGGATGAGCTTTGCCGCATATCGAGAAAACAATTCCAGGTCAGGTCTACAGACAGACAATATTTTATTGAAGATATGGGCAGTGCCAACAGCACATCACTTAACGGGGAAGACATCAAGGGCAAAGGTGCAGTCTCTCTTAAAGACGGTGATGTCGTAGAGGCGGCCGGGGTAATTAAATTGAAATTCAAGATTATGGAAGCCTGAAGTACAGAATACGCGGCAGCATTTCTCTGTAAAATTCACGTCTGTAATTACTACTACCAGCTCCACCCGTCGTTAAATCTCCGATTCTTTTTTAAATGGCTACTACCTACTGAACCTGTCTGCCAATATGTTTTACATATCGACATGACTATCATGCCGTCTTTTCCATTAAGGCAGTGTCAGAAAACTGTCAGATAACTGTCAGGCTGCGGTCAAGCAAGGGCCCTCATGCCGCAGTATATTTAATATAGAAAATAAATCCTGGCAACAGGGAGAACAATAATGAATAAAATATTATTGCCGGCTCTTGCTTTAATACTGGCAGCTACATCTGCCGTTACGTTGTTTACGCCGGTGGAAGCCCAGTCTGCTCCACCTATCAACCCGGAAGCAGCCTGGCAACCGCCGGAGGAAGGTACGGAGTCCATTGCGCCCTCGGTCGGCGTCGAAATGTACAGCCAGAATTATCCTAATTTGCAGTTGGTGCCTTCGCCCGCTGTTACACCCGGACTGCCAGGATCTATCGTAGATGCTTATCTGGTCAACAGTTACGGCCAGGTGCTGTCAACACTCAGTGGCAATGAGATTTGCTATCTGATAGTATCCTTAAACGGCCCGGGCTACCTTTATCTGTGGGAATACTATCCCTCTGGATCAACGCCTTACGGTCATTGGCTGATCTACAGGTGGTACAGGGCTTCCGCCGGCATTTGGCGTATAGGTCCATTCCAGGCAGGGGCCTGGGATTCCAATGGACGCTACATCTGGAAAATATGGTACCAGTCCGCCAGCTATTTCTCCACCAGGTCACTTAGCTTCATTTATACTAGAGGTGGCTACTACCTGCCCGGCACAACATATCCTCCAACACAGACGGTCTATCCGCCAGTCATTAACTCCTTTACATCAAATGTTACGACCATTGACCAGGGGCAGGCTGTCACGCTGACATGGTCAACTTCAAATACCAGCAATGCCACCATTACACCGGATATTGGGGCCGTTAGCTTGTCCGGCTCAACGACCGTAAGCCCGGGAAGCACAACAACCTACGTTCTCACAGCCAGCGGAAGCTCGGGCAGTACGGTGTCTAATTCAGTGACTATTAATGTTATGCCCCGGGTACCCCCTACCTTCACTACCAGCCTGACTACTGTTCAATCCGGTCAATCAGCCATGTTGTCATGGGATGCTCCTTCTGCCTATTCTGTGGATATTTCAGGAGTAGGTACATTTAGCGCTTCGGGCAGCACACAGGTTTTCCCTGACCGTACAACTACATATACACTGACATCAAATTATGCGGATGGCTCCACGTATACAGCCTACGCAACAGTTAACGTTGAACAACCGCCCTATTTGCTTTACGGGCTGATAGGGCTGCTGGCTGTCGGCGCCATTGTGATAACAATACTTCTGCTGACCAGGCCAAAGTCCTGCGCAACAGCACATGATGGTACCGGCACCCATGCCGCCGCGGCAGCTGCAACAATGGCGGCATCCGACTCTCATGCAACCCGGTCAGCAGAGGCACCCCCCGCCAAGCTTACCATGCCCGACGGCAGTGAATTATTACTGGCAGGGAACAACCGATCCTTTGGCCGGCAGGATTTCGATAAATACCTTGCGCCGGACAAACACGCATTTATCTCCAGGCAGCACGTTAATATCTGGTACGAAGAAGGAAGTTACTACCTGGAAGACCGCAGCAGTACAAACGGTACCCGCCTTAACGGTTCCGACATCAAAGGTGCCGGAAGGCAGGCGCTGGAAGATGGTGATGTAATCGAGCTGGCCGGTAAATTAAGCATTACTTTTAAGACATAGCACTTAGCAGGAGGCGTAAAATGAATTTAAGAAAAATAACATCAGCAGTTAGCATAATATTACTGGCCGTTTTCTCGGTGCTGATTACAGCGGGCCCAGCCAGTGCCGATAATCCTATTATACCCATAACGGATGAGTATGGGAATATAACTAATCTTCCTCCGTTGACGACAACTACAACAGAGCCAGCGGCTCCGCCCCCGCCGCCTCCGGCACCGACTACGATAATACCCCCACCAACAACGACTCCACCTTCTTCCGCCAGCTTACCTCCACCACCCCCTCCGCCGTCGGACAATACTACTCCCCCACCCCCCAGGCCTCCCCGACCCCCATATCCGACATACGACTGGTATAACCGCTGGGCATATTCCTACCCATACTTTTACCAGTATTATTCTTCATACTATTATCCCAATTACTCCTACCCGTACTACCCGAGCGGAACAGTCCAGCAGGCGCAGACAATAGAATATACGCCTGTTATCAATTCATTCACCGCCGACCCCAGCTACGTACAGCCCGGCCAGCCGGCAACCCTGTCATGGAGTGTCAGCTATGCCGACCTGATCAGCATCTCTCCTTCGGTCGGCTCTGTTGCGTCCACCGGCTCATTTGCTGTCATTCCGGAATATACGACCACCTATACACTGACCGCCACCAACAGCACGGGGTCCGTCAGTGCCAGCACAACTGTAACTGTAGCTCCTTATGTTGCCTCATATTACAGCACCTATGATACTAGTAACCCGGCTGCGACCGAAAGTTACGGGAGCACGGACATTGCCACCAATACAATTACTACCGGAGCAGCGTCAACATACGCTACCACCGCCCCCAGCGGCATCAATGGCAGCGTTCCTGCATTAAATCAATGGCTTTTATATGCGCTTCTAATCGGTCTGCTGGCGATAGCCGCTGCAGTGATCATCGCACTGCTTGTCAGAAAACCCGCCGCTTCACATGCCGGCAGCCATACTGCAGCTGCGGCAGTCTACACTTCGTCTTCCGGGACAACACCGGCATCCACACAGCCTGCCACCAGCACACCGGTAACTACACCGGGCGAAGCCGCCCTTCCTGCCAAATTCGAATCACCCGGCGGAACAACGATGCCGGTTACCGGCAAACCACTGGGACGCCGTGACCTGCAGGCACTGGTATCACCTGACAAGGCTGACCTTATCTCCCGGAAGCATGTCCTAGTCACCTATGAAAACAGTCAGTATTTTGTAGAGGACCTCAACAGCACTAACGGTACCAAGCTGAATGGATCGGATATCCGTGGAACGGGAAAACACTCCCTAACCAATGGCGATACGGTCGAACTGGCAGGCGTGCTAACCCTCACCTTCAAAGTCTAGATTTATCTTCCAGCGGCCGGCATTCTGATTTTTCATGATGCCGGCCGTTCTCTTTCATCCATTACGGTGGTCCGCAAACCTTCATTGTTCCGGCGCAGCCGCAGCGGCTGCGCAAGCCCGCAGAAAGTACAGCGCCGCAATCAACGCTTTATAGAGAGAATAATCCTACCCATATTTAATTGGTTATACAGCTTTTTGATCGTATATGCAGACCATCATTGTAGCTGCATCCGCCTATGGTAAACATAGCGAAACAATTGACAAAACCTTAATTGTGTAACTATGATAATGATAGTTTTGGACTAAAAAAGGCATAAATTATGTATATAGATCCCGGGACAGGCAGCTTAATTTTTCAGTTTCTTATAGCAGGAGCGGTGGGGTTTGCTTATGTCCTGAAAACCCAATGGTTAAAAATTAAGTCCTTTTTCCATGGCTTATTGGCCAGGCTACGCAAGACAAATGAGTGATCCCAATGTTGCAGGCTCATTCAGGGACCCCAGCGGGTCCCTTTTCTTCAAAGAAAGGGTCCTTTA
This sequence comes from Dehalococcoidia bacterium, assembly GCA_016927965.1. The sequence goes on along the minus strand of JAFGLP010000005.1, from coordinate 16,535 downwards.
CCGGCAGGTAAACCTCGTATATAAAGACCATTATGACCGCCTGATTGATTCAGGATTATATGAGGAACTGGTCAAGCGGGGCCTTATGGTCCGCCATGAAGAAGCAGATATCTCTTACCATATCACGCCATCCACATACAAAATCTTAAGACCCCAGCCCGTCGAGTTTATCTCATATCCTTATGAGTGGTGCTTCAGCCAGCTTAAGGATGCGGCGCTTACTCTTCTGGAAATTCAGGAAATATCTCTCCGCTACGGAATGACGCTGAAGGACTGCACGGCATATAACCTGCAGTTCTGTAAAGGCAAACCCCTATTGATAGATACTCTCTCATTTGAAATTTACTCTGAAAATAAACCATGGAGCGGTTACCGCCAGTTCTGTCAGCATTTCCTTGCTCCGTTGGCGTTGATTAGCTACCGGGATATACGCTTAAACCAGCTGTCCCGTATCCACCTGGATGGGGTCCCGCTGGACCTGACTAACCGTCTATTACCCTTTAAGGCACGTCTCAATCCCGGCTTACTGATGCATATCTACCTGCATGCAGCCAGCCAGAAGCAATACACGGGCGCTGCCAACGGCAAAAAGGCCCTGTCCGGCAGAATCAGCAAAAACTCCTTTGCCGGATTGGTCGACAGCCTGGAACGCTGTATCAGGGCTATGGCTTGGCGACCCGGCGAAGCAGACTGGTACCGCTATTACAGCAATGACGACTCATGTCCCGGCGAATATGTAATCTGCAAGGAACAGCTTGTCAGCGGACTGCTGGACCAGATTAAACCACAATGCGTCTGGGACCTTGGCGCAAATACGGGCAAATTCAGCCGGATAGCCTGCCAAAAGGGTAGCTTCACGCTGTCATTAGATTCAGATCCCGCCTGTGTTGAAAGCAATTACCTGTTGAACCGCGACTCGGCAGAGCAATTAATGCTGCCGCTGGTAATAGACCTTACCAATCCCAGTCCGGGCATCGGCTGGGACAATACTGAAAGGATGCAGTTATGGCAACGGGGACATGCAGACACTGTGCTGGCGCTGGCTTTAATCCATCACCTGGCCATTACTAATAACCTGCCGCTGGCAAGATTGGCCGGCTTCTTCCGCAAAATCTGCAGTACTCTCATTATTGAGTTCATCCCTAAGAGCGATCCCAATGTACAAAAGCTGTTATCGTCACGTGCCGATATTTTCCCTGATTATACCCGTGAGATGTTCGAAGAAAATTTCAGTAAATTCTTTTCAATTACAAGCTCGGAGCAGATTACCGGTTCCGGGCGCATTTTATATCTGATGAAGTGAGTCAAGAGGAATAATCATGTTTTCACAGCCTGTACATCCCTTCATGCTGGCGCTCTTCCCCATCCTTTTCCTTTTCGCCATTAACATGGATGTCGTGCCCGGTTGGCACTTGATAGCGCCCATGGCAGCCAGCCTTCTCATGACATTGATGGTTTTCCTGTGCTTCCGGTTGATAACAGGCAGCTATAAAAAGTCCGGCCTGGTTACCTCGGGATTCCTTCTCTTGTTTTTCTTATACGGGAGCGTCCGTGATTTTATCTTCTCCGGGAACGCCAGATCATCTTTCATAATCAATGTAGCCATGCTTTTCGTCTGGGCAATTCTTTTTGTGCTGCTTGTCCTCATTGTAAAACGGTCGCACAGCAATTTTGATACGGCAACCAGATTCACAAATATTATGGCTCTTGTCCTGCTGGGGTTCACGCTGATAAATATTGGCATTAACTATTCGAAGACAGCAGAACTGGCTGCACATGTAAAAGAGGAGGCTGCAAATATTCCCGCTCTATCCCCTGCCGATTCCAGTCGGGATATATACTACATCATACTTGACAGGTACGGCCGCCAGGATGCCATCAAAGAGGCATTTAATTACGACAACAGTAAATTCATCGAATACCTGGAGAAAAAGGGATTTTACGTGGCCGACCGCAGCTCCAGCAACTATGAAAATACTGTACTGAGCCTGCCCAGCTGCCTGAATATGCGGTATCTTACAGCAGAAGAAAAAGAAAACCCTGAATTGCTGCTGGGATTATGGACAAATAGCACTGCAATGCAATCGTTAAAGGCAATTGGCTATAATGCGTTCTTTATCGACGGCGGCCTTCATTTAAAAAATATGGAAGAATATGCGCAGGTACTCACGTACTCCGGCATCATGGGCCTGACAACCAGCCCGTTTGAAGAGGCCCTCGGCGATATGACGGCACTTTCACCGCTGTCCAGATTTTTCGGAGGACACGGGGCAGCCGTAAGCTATGCACTGGATACCATACCTGACATGTACGAATATAATGGTCCCCGGTTCGTATATGCTCATATCATATGCCCCCACCCACCTTATGTTTTTAACGCCGGCGGCGAAGTTAAATTCAAGCTGTTTGGAAACACTACCGACGATAAAACAGGGTATCCTGCCAATATGGATTTCATTAACGGCAGGATGCAGCAAATTATTGACTCACTGCTTTCCCAGGAAAACCAGCCGATTATAATCGTGCAGGGTGACCATTTCATGGGCTGCGAAGGGCAGCAGCACATATATAAAATACTAAATGCCTATTATTTCCCCGGCCGGGATTACGGAGACCTGTATGAAAATATCAGCCCGGTCAATTCCTTCAGGGTGATATTCAATAATTATTTCGGTGGCAGCTTTGATTCACTTCAGGATATGAGTTACCGGTGGGACACAGAGAATAATCACTTTAGCGAGATTGCCCGATAAACACAGTATGTATGGTGATATTCACCCCACCAATTAAACAAGCATCTTCCCCCCCTGTATATACTGCACATCATCTTCCATCAGCTTCACGATATCACCATTCAGCACTTTCTTCATATGGCCTACAATCTGCCTGTCTTTGTTCAAAGCTCCGGCAAAGTCCATGACCCTATCCATCAGTTCATCGCTGTTGTAAGTTCCGGCAGCCAGGTGTTTTTCAGCACACTCAACGCTGGGAATGCGTCTGCCTGTTAACACAGCTTCCTCCCCCAGATGCAGCGGCGGTACATTTTTCAGGAGTGCGCCGGTGCCGGGAAGGATAGAATAGCCACGGTCGACAGCAGGGATACAAAAATATCCCCTGTCCAACCTCATAAAACGGAAATCAAAACATAAGCTTAAAATTGCGCCCCCGCCAAATGCATGACCGTTGATAGCAGCAATGGTTATCAGAGGGTAAGCCAATAAACGTTTGCGAAGGGCTATATCCACGGTGAGAAACTGAGTGACGGCCTCTTTATTGCCCTCTGCCATGCGGGCATCGATCCAGTCTGTATCGAACCCGTAGCACCATGTCCTATCGTGTGCGGAGGTCACCACCATCGTCAGTGCCCCGGTCTCCTTTTCAATTTCATCCAGCATGTCCAGCAGTCCGCTGCACATGCCGGTATTGAGCTTGTTATCATCTTCCGCCATCGTCACTATAGCCACCCGGTCTTTCAGCTCAAGTTTAAATTTCGCCATTCTGCTTTACCATCCTATCTTTCTGGTATTAAATTCATCGACAGCAATTCTACCACTTTCCCGAGCGGCCATCAGTCAATCGCATGAAAAAAGAAATCCTTGCTTTTTTTAACAGTAAAATATGTTCAAAACAGTGAAAAAAATAGAAACTCCAGGCTGTTTCCAGTAAAAAAGCACCAGCGCAAGCTTTATTTTTCATAATCAGTAGTATAATATAGTCCAACGTTGCAGAAAATTTTGGATAGTTTGGTAAGATGAAACATTACGACTATATCATAGTTGGCAGCGGTATCGCCGGACTGTATAGCGCTCTGTTAGCCAAAGACTACGGCAGTGTGCTGATCATTACCAAGGGAGGTATCGAGGACTGCAACACGCGGTATGCCCAGGGAGGCATCGCCGCCGTCATCAGCAAGAATGACTCTTTCGAACTGCACTATAATGACACCGTCAAAGCAGGCGCGGGATTATGCAACCAGGAGGCGGTAAAAATACTTGTGTCCGAAGCCCCGGACCGTATATCGGACCTCATCAGGTACGGGGTGCCGTTTGATACGCTGGAAGGGGAAATTGCGCTAACCAAGGAGGCTGCACACAGCGTCCCACGTATCGTGCACGCCGGCGGCGACGCCACCGGCGAATATATCGAGTCAACCTTGAGCGAGCAGGTATTTATAGCGGGAATTAATGTTCTGGAATATTGTCTGGCGACAGAAATTATAATCTCAGGTGGACAGGTCCAGGGTATAAAAGCAACCGATTTCCGCAGCGGGCTGAGCGAAGAATACGAGTGCCGCTTTGTTATACTGGCATCCGGCGGGTCCGGTAGGCTCTATAAGTATACAACCAATTCCGATACCGCCACAGGAGACGGCATAGCACTGGCCTACCGCGCAGGCGCAGAAATAACCGACATGGAGTTCTATCAGTTCCACCCCACGGCCCTCCGTCTCCCCGGTGTATGGCCTTTCCTGATTACAGAGGCGGTCAGGGGCGAAGGCGGCATTCTTCGCAACGTAGAAGGCAAACGCTTTATGCCTGATTATACTCCCGAGGGAGAACTGGCACCCAGAGACATCGTAGCCCGCAGTATAGTCACTGAAATGCGCAAGACCGGCAGCGACCGTGTATTTCTGGATGTCACTCATATAGCTCCCGTTAAAATTACCACCCGCTTTCCTCACATCTACAGGTTTTGCCTGGATCACGGCCTGGATATCTGTAAAGGGCTTATCCCGGTGGCCCCGGCTGCCCATTACCTGATGGGTGGGGTCAAGGTCAATACATGGGGAGAAACAAATATCAGAGGGCTGTTCGCCGCAGGGGAAACAACCAGTACGGGCGTGCACGGGGCAAACAGACTGGCCTCAAACTCGTTGCTGGAAGTAGTTGTTTTCAGCAAACGCATCATAGAAAAAACACAGATGTCCGCCAGCCAGACCCCAACACCGATGGCATCCACGTCTGATTGCTATTCCCTGTCCGCCAGGGCGGCCACAGGCGACATCCCGCTTTTGAACTTGCCTAATTTACAATCCCTTCTATGGGATGAAGTCGGCATTGAGCGCTCGGGAGAAGGGCTGCAGCGGGCAGCAGGTATCCTAGCAGCATGGCAAAACGCACTCCCTCATCCATCCGACCGCCCTTCTTATGAACTTAATGCACTGGTTGTCAATGCCCGTTTGGTCACAGAAGCGGCATTGTTAAGGCAGGAGAGCCGCGGCGCACACTATCGCAACGATTTCCCGGAACCTTCTTCGGACTGGCTGAGGCATACCGTTTTCAAAGTTACGCAATAGCAGATTAATCCGCTGTATAAAGGCACTATATGAGAATCAGGAAAAATATAAAGAAAGGTAAGCGGGATCATAAAGACGAACGTCTGCAGCAGATCGTTATAACGGCAGCCAGCCTTTTCTTTAAAAACGGGTATTCGCAGACAACCACCCGCCAGATAGCCGACGCCTGCGGTATCAGCCAGGGAAACCTCTACTATTACATCAAGTCCAAAGAAGGATTCTTCGACCTGTTTGTCAAGATGACAACGGATTCATTCAGGACCTACGACCGGGAGATAAGCCGCCGGCTCAAGCGTATATCGTATACCAGCGCTTTAAAAATGAAAATACGGGAAAGCCTGCTTGCCCTGGATGACATCCAGGATATGATACTTTTTTGGTACCGTGAATCGGGCAACATGAGCCATAAGCAGATTGACCGGGTAATAGAGATGGAACTGGGCGCCATTGTGCTGCTTACCAAGATAATAGAGGGAGGCTGCAAGAAGGGAGAATTCGCAGTTGATGATGCCGCTCTGGCCGCCTATCAGATTACCATGCTGCAGCATATGTGGTGCTTGAAGCGCTGGCACCTGCGCAGCCGTTATACGCTGGAAGAATATATCAATAATGTTCAGCAGACAGCCCTGGGCATATTGCATACAGGGGAAAGCAGTTTATCGCCCTCAAAACTGAAAGGAAAGACCGCTAACCGGCGCATCAAGTCTGCAAAGTAAGTGCATACTTATCCAAATTGTCTGTAGGGAAGACTATTAAATTGCGTGAAATCAGCTCCAACAAGATTAAAGAGGAAACCTCCCGCCTGTGCCGGGAAGCTAATTACTCTTTGCCCGAAGATGTCATGGCTGCACTCAATCGGGCGCTGACCGCCGAACAATCACCGGCGGGCCAACAGGCACTGGAACACATACTTAATAATGCGCGCCTGGCCTCTGCTGAACAGCTCCCAATATGCCAGGATTGCGGTGTCACGGTAGTGTACCTGGAGATAGGCCAGGACCTGCACGTTAGCGGTGGAAGCCTGTATGAAGCAGTCAACGAGGGCGTACGGCATGGCTACGAAACCGGCTATTTGCGCAGGTCAATGGTAGACCGGCCATTCGCCGCCCGTAAAAATACAGGGGACAATACGCCTGCAGTCATCCATTCAGACATCATCCCGGGAAACAAACTGAAAATAACTGTCGTGCCCAAAGGGGGCGGCAGCGAAAATATGAGCCGTCTCTTTATGCTCACTCCTTCGGCAGGACGCCGCGGCATTATTGAATCGGTCATCAAGGCCGTGGAGGAAGCCGGCAGCAACCCCTGCCCACCCATTATCGTCGGCGTGGGCATCGGCGGGACCGCCGAGAAGGCAATGGACCTGTCCAAAAGGTCGCTTCTGCGTAAAATCGGTGAACCGAATCCAGATCCCGAAGCCGCCGAACTGGAAAAGGAGCTGCTCCCGCAGATTAATTCCCTGGGCATTGGACCGCAGGGTTATGGAGGGACAGTAACAGCGCTGGCAGTCCACGTTGAGATATTTCCTGCTCATATAGCCAGCATGCCGCTGGCCGTCAACCTGCAATGCCATGCTGCCCGTCACAAGGAAGCCATATTATGAAAATGGTGAACGGGCACCTGGTCACCATATCCTTGAATATTGAGTGCCTGATATAAAATAAAAACAATGTCCATAAGTATTAAGAGAATCAAAGCCCCGCTGGATGACGGAACTATCGAAAAGCTGAGAGCAGGTGACCAGGTTTTAATATCGGGTGTCATTTACACGGCAAGGGACTCCGCCCACAAGCGCCTGGTAGAAGCACTGGATAATGGTTTAAAGCTGCCTTTTGATATCAAGGGCCAGGTTATCTATTACATGGGCCCATCACCGGCCAGACCGGGGCAGGTCATCGGGTCAGCCGGTCCCACTACCAGCGGCCGCATGGACGCCTACGCGCCCCGGCTGATCGTCGAGGGACTCAAAGGAATGATCGGCAAAGGCGACCGCACCCAGGCGGTAAAGGATGCTATTAAAAAATATAAAGCAGTTTATTTTGCCGCCGTCGGCGGCGCAGGCGCTCTTATCTCGAAAAAGATTGTAACATCAGAGATAATTGCCTACGAAGACCTGGGCGCTGAAGCGGTCAGGAGGCTGGAGATAAAGGATTTCCCTGCCGTGGTTATCAATGATATATACGGCAGCGACCTTTATCTGGAGGGCAAGGCTAAATACAGGACAAATTCTGTTTAAGCAGGACAATAGAATTCCGGTCTGGTATATTGTCTGATTATCAGCGGAAAACAGTGCCGCCCTTTTAATATACACGAAAAGCCGGAGAAAATTGCATGAAGATACACGAACACCAGTCCAAAGCGTTGCTGTCGGTATACGGCATTCCTGTCCCGCCGGGGAAAATAGCCGTTACCCCTGCGGAAGCCAGTCGCATCGCTATGGACCTGGGCGGCAAGGTCGTCGTCAAGGCACAAATATACACCGGCGGCAGGGGTAAGGCAGGAGGCATTAAGACCGCCAACAACCATGACGAGGCGGAGAAACTGACAGGGGAGCTGCTTGATACCAGGCTGGTTACACATCAAACACCACCCAAAGGTACCCCGGTTAGAAAAGTCCTCATTGAGAAGGCAATCACAATACAGCGTGAGATGTACCTCGGTATCGTAATTGATGGCTCCATTCAAATGCCTGTAATGATCGCCAGCTCAGCCGGAGGAATGGATATAGAAGAGGTCGCCAGGAAAAATCCTGAGAAAATCGTCAAGGTCACCATCGACACTGTTGCAGGATTTCAGGATTTTCTCGGACGCAAACTGGCCTACGGGATGGGGCTCAGTCCTGAGATGGTGAGGCCGGCCGTTAAGCTTATGTCAAACCTTTACAGGTTATTCCTGGCCAAGGACTGTACGTTGGCCGAGATCAATCCCCTGGCGGTAACAAAAGAAGGAGAACTGATTGCGCTGGATGCCAAATTGAATTTCGATGACAGCGCCCTCTTCCGGCACGATGATATCAGGCAGTATCACGATGCAGAACAGGTTGACCCGCTGGAAGCCATCGCCAATGAGCTGGATATTCATAGCTATGTGAAGCTGGACGGCAATATCGCCTGCATGGTCAACGGCGCAGGCCTGGCTATGGCCGTCCAGGATATGATCAGCTACGTTGGAGGAAAGGCAGCCAATTTTCTTGATATCGGCACCATCAATGACCCCAACCGGGTCGTTAACTCGTTCCAGATTTTTACCACTGACCCGAACGTAAAAGCAATATTACTGAATATCTTTGGAGGTATTACGCGCGCCGATGTCATAGCCAGGGGCATTATTGATGCTTACAGTAAAATGAATATCCAAATTCCGGTAATTGTCAGGCTGGCTGGCACCAACGTCACCGAGGGGAAACGTCTGCTGGCTGAATCAGGAATAAACTATATTGAAGCAACGGATTTGGCCGATGCCGCACATAAGGCTGTCGCCGCCGCCGCTACCGGGTAATTCCGCAATAAGGCGATTGAGTTGACATGAGATAGAGGAGACCCATATTGAGTATATTGATCGATGAGAACACCAGGCTGCTTATTCAGGGCATAACAGGAGGGGAAGGAAGCTTTCACGCCAGGCGCTGCGCTGAATACGGTACCAGAGTGGTAGCGGGTGTTACCCCGGGAAAAGGCGGCACCCAGATCTCTAATGTCAAAGTGTTTAATACAGTAGAAAGCGCGGTAAAAGAAACCAGCGCCAACGTCAGCATGGTCTTTGTGCCTCCCGCTGGGGCGGCCGACGCTATTATGGAAGCAGCCGATGCCGGCATACTGCTGGTAGTGTGCATAACCGAAGGCATACCCATCCTGGATATGGTGACAGTTCTCCATTATCTCAAAGATAAGCAAACACGGTTGATCGGCGCCAACTGCCCCGGCATCATCTCACCGGGAAAATGCAAGGTAGGCATCATGGCCGGGGACATCCATAAAAAAGGAGCCGTGGGAGTGATTTCCCGCAGCGGCACCTTGACCTACGAAACGGTGTCGCAATTGACCGCCAACGGCATCGGGCAATCCACCTGCGTCGGTATAGGTGGAGATCCGCTTATCGGCAGTTCTTTCGTCGATGTATTGAGGCTGTTCAAAGAAGACGATGAAACCCGGGCGGTCGTCATGATCGGCGAGATAGGAGGAACATTTGAACAGGAGGCTGCCCTGTACATCAAAGAGAGCTTTACTAAACCGGTGGTTGCTTTTGTGGCCGGCGCATCGGCCCCTGCGGGGCGAAAAATGGGGCATGCCGGGGCAATTATAGGAGGTAGCACCAGCAGGGCTGAAAACAAGGTAGAGGCGCTCTCTGCGGCCGGGGTCACCATTGTACATAATCCAGCTGAGATCGGGCTCACCGCCAGACGGGTGTTCGTGTGAATGACGCATTAAAGATTGCTATAATTTATACACCGGATCAATTCTATCGTAATTAATATGAACACCCTTCCCACAAGAAAAAACATCAGGACCTACAGCCATAATGCCCGGCTGATTTCCCAGCGCAGGCTGCAGATCATTAAATCAGCACAGCGTCTCTTCGCCAAGAAGGGATATGCCCAGACCAGCACACGTGAAATAGCCAGTGCGTGCAAAATGACTATAGGGAGTTTATATTACTATATCGGCAGCAAGCAGGATATTCTGCAGATGATGGTGGATTCCCAGCAACAGCTTTATACGAAGTCATATACCAAATCCCTGAATGATGTTAAATCAAAAACTAACACTGAAGCCCTGACATACGCCTTTGGCAAAATGGTCAGGGAGATGGAGAAACAGCGTTATTTCATTATTTTCCTGTGGCGGGAAATGAGCTATTTACCGCCACAGGCACGCAAAACAGTCCTCTCTTATGAAGATAATATCACCACGCAGTTTGAAAAACTGCTGCGGCTAGGCTGCGAACAGGGGGAATTTAAAATACAGAACATCAAGCTCGTTGCCAACGATATCCTGTTTGCCAGTGAGATGTGGGCATTACGCAGGTGGCTCATCGAAGAATTCTGCACCATTGACGATTATATTGAACACGAAATAAAACGCATCCTCGATAATATCAGGGCCAGATAATTATTGAGAGGCCTTGCAAGCCCTTCGCTGGTTACAGGCTATTTTTAATGGAGTCTTCCATTTCATGCTTGCTTCCAAACCCGCCGCTCTTAAAATACTTGATGACGGAGCCTGTATCTACTATCAGCCACGAAGGGATTGTCCGCAGCCTGCAGGCATTGGCAAGGCTGCCGCTGGCATCCAGGTATACCGGCACTGTTATATCATACTTTTTGACCCAATCTTTGACATCCTGCATTTTCTCACCGGATATAACCACCAGCATCCTGATATCTTCGTTGGGATTGCTCGCGTAGTAATCATTTAGAAAGAGAGACTGCTGCATGCAAAAGGAGCAGGCGGTCTTGGCAAATACTATTATCGTCTCTTTACCTGACAAATCTGCGTTGCTGAACTGACCTTCGTCCATGGCCTGGAAATCAAAATCCGGTATTCTGCAAAAGACCTTGCAGCAGACCGGCGCAGCGGACGGGGTAGTAACCGGGGAGGCTTCAGCCAGGTCTGTTTCGCTTCCGGTGTCGGACCTTACATTGATAAAATAGAGCGTCTCAGGCTTGAGGTCCTCAATCCTGACCTCATGTTCATAAACCATCTCCGGATCGGTTTTTGCTTCTTGTTTACTGATTTCAGCATTGGCATACAGCACTGTACCGCTGGCCGGTTTATTGGTGATCCAGCGCACCGATAAGGCAGAACTGGTGAGATTAAGTACTCTAACATTCAGGATATTAAGATTGCCTGCAGGCGCAGTCGTAGAGGTTATCAAAGAGTTTTCCTGCGATACTACCTCGTTTGCACAACAGTCAACCGACCTGACACGGAAATAGTAGGTGAGGCCGGGCTGAAGATTATCCACCACACAGTCATGCTCAACCAGCAGCGCAGCATCTTTATCGGTTTGAAATGCATAAATGCCTGACTGCAGACCATATTCGACCTGGGCCGTGGCAGGCCGGTTGGTCTGCCATACCAGTATCGCGCTGGTGTTGGTTACCCGGGGAGGCTCCACCGACACTATTTCCAGGGGATCGGCTTCCACCTGCTGTGCCTGGATGACTACCGCTGCAACTTCGTTGGAGGTCAGGGCATATCCCTCACGCCCGTCAGGACCGGAATCCCGGCTCATGACACCGATCAACTCACCTTCCTTATTCAGCAGAGCGCCTCCAGCCGTCCCCACATCAACAGCAGCGCCGGTCTGCAGGTAATATATGCCATTGGATGTGGGCAGGTCTGTAATGTTACCTTTGGAAGTCGACAGGCCCTTTGATTCCGGCAGATAGTGCACCACAGATACCTCATCGCCTTGCTGCACCATGTCCGAATCAGCCGGCATCAGCGGCTGTAAAACAGGGAAATTCCCCTGCATCCTTATTACAGCGATGTCCCTGGCCCGGTCCAGGCAAAGGGCCCTCGCTTCATAACGGTCCCCTGATTTCAACTCAACGAATATCGCCTGGCTTCCACTGAAAGAGCGGCTGCCGGTAACCACGTAGCCGGTCTTATCGACTATTATTCCCTGCCCTGCGGCACTGTCGGCATAAACCCGTACCATCGCTTCCGCAGCCTTGTTGGGAAAGAGAGAACATGAACTGCTTAACAGCGGCAGCAGCAGTGCTGTAGCGATTAAAACAACCAGGGTGCCGGGAAAAAACGGTTTATTTTTCATATATTATCTAATTATAGATAATCCGCCCCGCCTGTCATTATTTACCAGGTGTAAAAGCAGGAAAGTCAGGAAACCACACGCCCGGCATTCCGCCGCCTCCGGCGCAATGGCATCTGCCGCTGATATACTATGTAAACCTATTTTATCGGCACAGTGCCGGTATCCAGCTGCGGGCGGTGGTCATTGGCATGGTCCATCAGCACACCAAGCTCCTCGTACAGGACCTTCTTCATGTGGGTAATTATAGCACGGCCTTTATTGAGGCCCCTGGCAAATGTCGTTGACTCTTTCATAAGCTCGTCCATGGAACAGGCTTTCCGTATGACATTAGCTTTTTCCAGCTCGGTTGCTGTAAACCTCTTACCTGTCAAAACAGCCTCATGCGCCAGGTACAGAGGGAAAGCTTTCTTGACGAGTCCGGTCATATACGGCAGGAACGGAATGTTTATATCGACCTCTGGGAAGCACAGGAAGCCGCGGTCCGAGCGCATGAAACGAAAATCGAAGCAGCAGGAGAAGATGGCACCCGAAGCGAAGGCATGTCCGCTCAATGCAGCTACTGTAATCATGGGATAAAAAAGCACACGCCTCATCAACTGATCCTGAAGTATGAAAAATTGCTCGGCTTCCGGGTCTTTTTTGGCTATGGCCGGCACCAACCATTCCAGGTCCATGCCGTTGGACCAGATCTTGGCATCGCTGGCAGTGACCACCAGGGCATTGACCTCGGTTTTCTGCTCTATATCATTGAGGGCAGCCATCATCTCACTGCAGAACTTGAGGTTGAAGCGGTTTTCCCCGTAGTTCATGGTGAGCACAGCTATATTCTCATCAACTTTCCAGTCGACTAAAGGCATGAAAGGTACCTCCGCATAATTTAATATAAATAATCGTAAACATTATACTACGGAATTATCAGCTTTGCCTGTGGTAAAATCAGGTGATTATGCAGATGTGTGAATCGAAAGACAATTAAATCGTGTAAGGAGTGGAAGCTATGGATAAAGTGTTGGTAATCGGCGCCGGTTTTATGGGAGGGGGGATCGCCCAGGTAGCAGCCCAGGGAGGTTATACAGTGTACCTGCAGGATATCAACCGTGAAGCGCTGGAGAAGACACTACAGCAGGTCAGGTGGTCGGTGGAGAAACTGTCCTCCAAAGGTAAAATCAAGGACAGCGCCGAGGCTGTGATGGAAAGGATAACCCCCGTCAGTAACCTCTCCGTTGCACCCCGGTGCAAATGGATTATCGAGGCTGTCTATGAAGACGAGAAGATGAAAAAAGAGCTTTTCCGGGACCTGGATGCCGTCTGTCCGGACAGTACCATCCTGGCTTCCAACACTTCCAGCATCCCCATCACAAGGCTGGCTTCGCTGACCATGCACCCTCAAAGAGTGGTCGGCCTTCATTTCTTCGGTCCGGTCCCCATGATGCAGCTGGTTGAAGTCATTAAAGGGAACGAGACTTCAGATGCGGTGTTTAAGCAATCCGTAGATTTCATCACTTCCATCGGCCAGTACCCGGTCAAGGTCATGAAAGACATACCCGGTTTTATCATGAACCGCATCAACGGGGCGGCGTTTAAAGAAGCGATGGAACTGGTTGAGAAGGGTATAGCTTCGGTTGAGGATATCGACAAAGGCATGCATTACGGCTTCAACTGGAATATCGGACCATTTGAAATTGCCGATAATGCTGGTATTGATACTTTCCTGAGGGTCGGCAGGTCATTTGCTGCGCTGGGGGCCAGCGAGATCATGAGCGGCTCTGGCCTGCTGGAAAAAATGGTCAGGGCCGGACGGCTGGGACGCAAGGTCGGGAAAGGGTTCTACGAGTACACGCCCGACGGCCAGATGGTGCCCTTCGACTTTACCACACTGAAGTGACTTCCGGCGCACAGGCTTTTGCGGGGAGCCACCTGACTAACTACACTTCTATCATCAGCCCTTCGTAGGCGACTTCCAGCTCCATGCCGAGCTGCTTGCCGACCTGCGCCAGTTCTTCCCTCAGCTCCTCTTCGTACGCCACCGGGATATGCGTGGCTATCACACGCGGCAAATGGCCTTGAATTTGCTTGAGCTGCGCCAGCTCCTTCGCCAGCATTTGCGGGTGAGATGCCTCAGCCTGGACATCGGCTCTTCCATGCGGTTCAATCCCGTCACCTCTATGAAAAGCACATCCGGGCTGATTTGCTGCCAGCAATCAGAGAGGCCGGCGCCGGTATCCCCAGCATAAAATATGCTATTTCCGCTTCCTGAGGAGACCTGGTAACCCACAGACGGCACGGAATGGCCGACCGTAACCGGCAGGACGGTATGTCCTTCAACGGCAAGCTGCTGCAGAGGGGCAATGGGCTTCAGCCTCAGCCTGGGCGATTCAGAAGAAGGCCATTGCGTGTAGTCCTTGTACATCTTGCCGTCCAGCAGGTACAGGTAAACGACTTCCAGAGTATCGCTCAGGCCGTAAACATCAACAGTGGAGGGAGGGGTACTGTCATTGGCGCCCAGCATGATTAAATCACGCGTATGGTCGAAATGGTGGTGCGTCAGCAGGACGGCCTTGATTTGCTGCTGCCGCTCCAGCGAAAGGCTGGAAGATAAACCGCCGGCATCCAGCGCAATTGCATCATCCACCAGCAGGCAGGGCAGACGGGCAAATTTCGTCTCCGTATTATGCGCCCCCAGTACCTCTACTTTCATTGATGTCCTACTTATTTAATACTGTACCTGCAGCACGCCGGTCCATCCGCAAGCATCCATGTCGGACTTTCTTATTCTAACACTATAGCCCTGCCGGCCTCACTTTTCTGCCGGCATCATACTCACCCCGTTATCCCTTAATGGCCGTATAAACCATCAGGTAATGCAGCACGGCCCCGATGATAATCAGGAAATGGAATATCTCGTGAAATCCGAAAATGCCCGGAAAGGGATTGGGCTTTTTAAGTGCATATATGATAGCGCCCACGGAATAAGCGGCCCCACCCGCAAACAGCAGCACTAGTGAGCTCACCGGCATTGCCGCCAGCAGTTGGCCAAGCGGTATCAAGGCCATCCAGCCCATCAGCAGGTAGATTAAAATAGTCAGCCAGCGCGGGCCTTTTATGTAGACCAGCTTGAAAACTAGGCCAATGATCACCAGCAGCCACTGTGCGCCTATGATGCTCCAGCGCCAGTAGACATCCAGGTACATCCAGCATATTGGCGTATACGTGCCTGCAATCATGAAAAATATGGCTATATGGTCCAGCTTGCGCCAGGGGTTGCTATCGTCCTGCTCTCCCTTCTGGCCGTGATAAATAGAGCTGCATACGAAGATAAACACGGCGCACATGCTGTAAATGGTGGATAGGACAATTTTAGTGACTGAGCCGCCTGAGTTGCACAGCAACACGATGTATCCTGCCAGCGAGGCAACGGCCCCGGCCAGGTGCGAATAGAAATTGATCAGGTCGGATTTTTGAAATGCCATCTGGGAACCTGTCCTTGTATTTTATTTATATTTAAAAAGACCGTCAAGCGGTTGTTCCTGCTCCGGGTTCCCTATCCGTCCCATCCCAGGGTTTTAACCTGGGTATCCAGCGCGGCACGTTTCTTTTATATATCCGGTATTCCTCCCCGAACCTTTTCTCAAGGCCGGGTTCCTCCGATACCATGAAGTACACATGGTTAACCCCGAAAAACAGAGCAAACCAGATGAATATGACGGGGGAGCCGAATGCTATCGATTCTCCCAGCAGCACCAGCAGCACGCTGCCGATCATGGGATTGCGCATGTGGCGGTAAAAGCCGAAGACGACCAGTTTTTCAGGCGGCGCCCACGGCGCCAGCGTTCCCTTGCCCAGGTACATAAAAATACGGATGCACGCGACCATGTAATACAGGCTGTTGCCTATCATAACAGCACCCACCATCACCACGACCGCTTCCCACGGCATTGGCAGCCCCCATCCAATCCTGAATCCGGTCAGCCACAGGATAAGGCCGGGCACGGCCAGCAATACTATGACCGGCAGTATAAACGACTTCAACTTGTTTGACATATCCGCTCTATAATAAACACCGCATATCAACGGCAATTTGATATCATAGCATCATACTGCCTGAATAGTGAAATAACCGGCCTGCAGGCAGTAGTCATATATCCATCGCAACTATTGTTAAAGCTGTCTTTATCGGAGCAGCCCTTGAACTGCCGCTTATCCCCTTAACCAAAAGCCGCTATGGAAATCTCCTTTACATGATAAAATAAAATCCGTGGAGACAAATGTTATCCGCTGCGGCGATTGCCTTTCCAGGCTGAAGGAGATTCCCGGCGACCGCATAGACCTGGCATATATAGACCCTCCTTTTAACTCGCAGAGGAGCCATGTAATGCAGTCTCCCTCACAAGAGAAAAGGCACTTCTCTGACAAATTTGAAGATGTAAGCGCCTACATCAGCTACATGAAGCCGCGCCTCGTC